>NZ_JAFCXE010000004.1:0-364658 GCF_049897905.1 Pararhizobium sp. PWRC1-1
GTCGGACACGCGTGGGCGCCGGCGCATGATCTTTTCCGACGCATCCGCCAGGGGCACAACAGACGCCGTCTCATCGGTTTCATGGATCGGGGCCGTATTGCCCTCAGCAGCGGCGATCAACAGATCCTCAAGCGCCAGTTCCAACTGCTAGATCTGCCGAGAGGTATATTTCTTGCTGTAGAATCAAGATATTCGTGCGAAGAGCGAAAATCTCTGGAATCGACAACCCATCAGCCAAATTGGTCAAGAATGCACTGCGTCGTATGCGGTAATCAACTCAGCCCACGTGAAGGTCAGTGCCCTGTCTGTTACGAAGTCAATGGCGCTCCCAATGTCAGGTATGCCAGCACAGAAAGTGAAAGAGCGGCTTTGGATGAGCGGGTTAGTATTGCCCGTGATTATTGTGCCGCGAACGGCTTGGGGGCCGAGCTGAAACTTCTGGAAGACACGGCTTCGACCTCGAGTGCCGTGATGACGAGATCATACGGGGATATTTTCAGGCTGCTGGAGAGTAAACTGAATTTCTACGTGGGTTTTGCCATCCAGGAACAACGAAACTGCGTTGGACTTTTTTCAATAAATGTAGCCTCGAAATTTCCGCGGTGATGTATCAGCGAAGTGTTCAGCATAGCAGCAGGTCCTGCAGATAGCCGTTACTGTGCCCCAGGTCTAGACTCCCATCACAGCACGGTCCAGTCCCCTACGCCGTCGGCTTAGGGGAGTCATCTTAGCTAGCGACGAACAAAAATTCATAGAACTTGAAAAACTCTGATTGCTCTCGCGGGGTTTGTGGCCTCTTGCTTGCAGCGGAAGTTCGAAACCTTTCCGCGCAGACGCTTAGATTATATTTTTAATAATAAGTAATAATTTTTGATTCTTGGTTGTGTTTGTTGTAATTTTTTCTTGAACGCGAGACGGCGCTTTTTAACTAGCGTCAAACGATACGATTCGTACCACGCGAGCATCCTGCGGACGCGTCTCCCTCTCAGGTTCGATTAAGTGAAATGGCGCGCCCTGGCTGGGCGCTACGAGTCGGCGAAGACGCGGACGATGAAGAGCGTCTCGTAACCCTCGAATATCAACTTCGACCCGTCGCTGTAATGATTGAAGTCGGCGGGAGAGAGCGCTTCACCACTTACGTCCCCCACCCGGCTTTGATTGAACGAGCGACCGCGTCAACAAACACCCTTGTTTTCGCTGGAATAAGTCGACCAGGCGGCATGATCGCAAATACGCTCCCCTCTTCAGAGCCATTCCAACCCGGCAGGATCTGAACGAGCTTTCCGTCATTGATTGAAGGTCCGGCAAGCCAATCGGGTGTTAGGATAATTCCCAAGCCGTCAAGCGCGGCGATCATCAATGTTTCGGAATTATCGGCGACGAGCGGGCCAGAAGGGCGAACGGTTTTCACCACCCTCTCCTTCTTGAGTGACCATTCGGGCCAGGTCGGATGGTTGGTGAACCCGAGGCAAGTATGGTGCGAAAGGTCTTCGGGTTTGGCTGGTTGGCCGTGAACCTCGACATAGCCCGGCGATGCCACGAGTAAGTTGCGAAAGGATGCGATCTTTCGACCCTTCAGCGCGCTGTCGCGCACAACGCCAACCCGTATAGTCACGTCATAGCCTTCGGCGACTACGTCTACGAAACGATCGACAAACCGCACGTCCAACTGGATGTGGGGATGATCTCTGAGAAAGCCGGGCAGTATCGGTGAGACCCTTTGGCGACCGAACGTTACCGGCAGTGAGACGCGCAGCAGGCCGCGGGGGCTCGCCGCTAAGTTGGTCGCCTCAAGGTTTGCGCTATCCAGTTCGTCCATCACGCCGCGTACGCGACTGTAGTATAGGGTGCCCGCTTCAGTTAGCGAAACTTGCCTTGTCGTCCGGGAAAGAAGCTGCACACCCAGTCTTGCCTCGAGATGGCTGATCCGACGCGACAGGATAGACGCATCCCGACCGACCTTTTTGGAGGCCTCAACAAAGCTTCCGGTCTCGGCGACCGCAAGGAAGGCGGTTAGTTCATCTAGCCCGGTACGGCCATTTAATTCCTGCATCATATGCACGAGTATAATGCGAAAACCGCCAATTATATAGCTGTTTTGAGTTGTTACATCATGGGGGAACATCAAAACGAAGGAGTTTGCAAAGTGAAAGTCTTTCTTAGTATCGGCTCGGGGCCTGGCATCGGGTTGGCGACCGCGGAACGTTTTGCAAAGGGGGGCTTTCACGTAGTCCTCACGGCGCGAAATGCCGACAAGGTTTCAAAACTTGCGAGGAATCTGAAGGAGGAAGGCTACAGCGCGGAAGCGCACTTCGTTGACGCCAGCGATATTTCCGCATTGACGAACTTGGTCGAAAAGATCGAACGCGACCACAGCAGGATCGATGTCCTCCACTACAATGCCGCCAGCCTGCGCCAGGCAACGCTTCTGGATCAGCCGACCGATACCTTCCTTGGTGACCTTGCGGTTAACATTGGCGGGGCTATGGCTGCGGCCAAGGCGGTTTCTTCAAAAATGATCGAGCGCGGTGATGGTGCGATATTCTTCACCGGGGGCTTCTTCGGCCTTACGCCGAATCCGGACTTCTCATCCCTCAGCATTGGCAAGGCGGGAATACGCAACCTTGCTCTGGGTCTCTTTGATGGACACAAGGATCAAGGCGTTCATGTCGCCACGGTAACAGTTGCCGCCCTCATCGAGGCGGGCTCGAAAGAAGCTGTGGCGATCGGCGAAGAGTACTGGAAGCTTTACAGCCAAGATAGGGCCGCGTGGACTGCAGAAGTGACGTATTCCGGGTAGCTTCACCACCTCTGGCCTATTTTGGCGACCATAGCCCGACACCCACGATTTTAGGCAGGACTGCGCTCTTCTTCCGGGGCGCAGATAGTCGAAATCATGACGCATCAACGTACGGCTTTGGCGTGATCACGCCTCCGACCGAACCGAAGAGGACAATCTTATGAACTATCTTCAGAGCAAAACCGCCATCGTGACGGGCGCATCGTCCGGCATCGGAGCAGCGTCTGCAAAGGCCCTCGCCGCCCATGGAGCAAAGATCGTCGCTGCGGCCCGCAATCAGCAGCGTCTCGATGCGCTCATCGCTGAAATCCGGTCTACCGGTGGCGAGGCGACCGGGCGCGTGGTCGACGTCACCAATTTGGCTGAGGCGCAAGCTCTCGGGGAATTTGCGAAGGAAACCTACGGGTCCGTCGATATTCTCGTCAATAACGCTGGCCTGATGCTGTTCTCTTACTGGAGCGATCTCGCGATCGATGACTGGAATAGGATGATCGATACGAACATCAAGGGCTACCTGAATGCAATTGCTGGCGTTCTACCGATCATGCTCGAACAAAAATCGGGTCAGATTCTAAACATGGATTCGGTTGCAGGCCATCAGGTCGATCCGGCCGCAGGCATCTATTGCGCGACGAAGTTTTTTGTCCAGGCCATGACTGAATCGATGCGCAAGGATCTCGGCGTAAACTACGGGATCCGTGCAAACACGATTAGTCCAGGGGTCATCAACACGGGATGGGCTGAAAAGGTAACGGATCCTGAAGGACGCAAGGCCGCCCAGGAATTGAACAAGATTGCTATCGAGTCAGACGATGTGGCCCGTGCGGTCATTTATGCCCTTAACCAGCCTGAAAATGTCACTATCAACGACATCATCATCTCCCCAACCCGCCAAAACTGGTAGAGGCAGCGCGCCTTCCACCGAAGCCATGTGCTCTGGGGCGGTCGTTTTGCGTAGCGACGCCGTACCAGTCCATTTCATGGCTCTCCGCGCGAAAGCGAGTTGATCCATTTCTCTTAGAAAACAAACTGAAAGCAAACACAATGACTGACAACAGCACAAAGACCGACCTGTTTTCGCCTTCTCGTCTGGGTGGGCTCCAGCTTTCCAACCGTATTGTCATGGCTCCGCTGACACGCAGCCGCGCTGGCGACGACGGCGTCCCAACCGAGCTGCACGCTAGCTATTACGCGCAACGCGCCACGGCGGGGCTCATTATCGCGGAGGCGACCAACATCTCGCCCCAAGGTCGCGGCTATGCTCTTACGCCGGGCATCTGGACCGATGAGCAGGTCGTTGGGTGGAAGCGGGTCACCGACGCGGTCCACGCGGCTGGTGGCAAGATCGTTTCCCAACTATGGCATGTCGGCCGTTTCAGCCACGTTGATCTTCAGCCCGAGGGCAAAGCACCCGTCGCGCCTTCAGCCATTAAGTCGGAGGGGCAGACTTACACAAACGAAGGGATGGTGGATGTTTCGATGCCCCGCGCCCTTGAGACAGCCGAAATTCCGGGGCTGATTGCGGATTATGTCCATGCCGCCGCCAACGCGAAACGCGCTGGATTCGACGGGATCGAGGTTCATTCGGCTAATAGCTACCTGCTCGATCAGTTTATTCGCGATTCCACCAACCAGCGCACCGACCGCTACGGCGGCTCGATCGAGAACCGGACGCGCTTGACGCAAGAGGTGGTGGAGGCCGTTCTCGGCATTTGGGAACCGGGTCGGGTCGGTATCCGCCTGTCGCCGACTACGCCAGACGCGGGCAATACCCCGATGGATAGCACCGTGATGGAAACCTACGGCCATCTCATCCGGAAACTGAACCGCTTCAATCTCGCATATCTTCACTTTGTCGAAGGCTCCACTGCTGGGCCGCGCGCAGTCCCCGCCGGAGTTGATCTGGATGCGCTTCGCGCACAATTCGAAGGGGCCTATATCGGTAACAATGGCTACGATTTGGAACTTGCTATCGCTCGTCGTGCCGAGAACAAAGTGGATGCCGTGGCGTTCGGTCGCCCATTCATTGCAAATCCCGATCTAGTGGAACGCCTGCGCCGTGGCGTCCCGCTCACTGTCGCCCCGCGGAATACTTATTACGGTGGCGGCGCGAATGGGCTAACTGACTGGCCTAATGGCGATATGAGCGCGCAGAAAGCGCTAGATAAAGAAATCCTCCCAGTCGCGAATTAAGAAGCCATGGTTCAACATAAACCATGGCTTCTCAACGTACATGCGGCACGTTCTCCCCTCGTCCGTGTTGCGATGTAGTCCATCAGCCCTGGCTACAATCGTCATTGCTCGCGTCACGTTAACCGCGAGCCAATGCTCCCGTGAAAACTTGATAAAATCCAAAATGCGATGGTTGCTCCCCCCAAAAAAGACGATGGTGAAGCGAGACCCGCGATGAGTGCGGACGTTAGATCCGCCGTGGAGGGCGCTGACAATGCCGCATCTCGGGTCGGCAGGCTTTGTTAAAGCTCTGCTCGTGGATCGTACCTTGCCAATCTAGCCAGCAGGTAATCTACCTCCGTCTTGCCAGTCCCGCTAAGGGCCCCGCCCGGTTTGCGCTGGGTGTCGTGAGCGATAGCGCCTCGCTTTTGGAGGACGTATTTTCTCACCGCCAAGCCGATGTTTTGCTGTTGCTCATAGCGAAGGAGCGGCAGATGAGCATCAAAGAGGTCGTGAGCCGAATCACGCTCGCCGCTCTGTTGAAGGCGGACGAGATCAGCAAGCATATCTGGGAAAGCGTACCCCGTCATCGCACCATCCGCTCCACGTTCTCCTTCAAAATCGAGAAAAAGACCACCGTTTCCGCAAAGGATGGAAATATCGCGCATCTCACCCTTCTTCTGGAATGCACGAAGCGTCGAGATCTTCTCCAGTCCCGGCCAGTCCTCGTGCTTTAGCATCACGCAGGAGGAGTGATTGTTTACAATGGTACGGATAACGTTTGCGCTCATAACAACGTTTAGAATGAGTGGGTAATCTTGAATCACGAATGGGACGTCGGTCCCGATCGCTTCGACTGCCTGAGAATAATAGGTCACGATTTGATCATCAGTGCGGAGGGTCGAAGGCGGAGCGATCATTACCCCTGCTGCACCGAGTTCCATCGCACTTTTTGCTAACGACCTCATGGCGGCCAAACCGGGTGCAGACACACCAACAATAACTGGCACTGTGGCGCGGGCTATCACTTGGCGCGCTACGGCTATCGACTCCTCAGGCTCCAGTTTGTGCGCCTCGCCCATAATGCCGAGAATCGTCAGTCCGGAGACACCTGCAGCTATATAAAAGTCAGTAAGCCTGTCGAGAGAGACGGGATCTAAACTTCCGTCCGGATGGAAGGGAGTTGCCGCGATCGCAAAGACGCCTTTTGCCGTATGGTCGAGTAGCACAAGATCCTCCTTCTAGACGGCAAGGACGCTCTGAAATGTTCGTCCGCCCAAGTAAACAAAACGAGACGCCGTGCCGATGGGGTGACACGACGTCTCAAGGTGAGTGTTCGCTAGATTACAGGAGAACGCAATCCGACGCTCACCAATGTCATTGTCAGTTGCCAGACTGTTTTTTCCACTCTTCGTAGCGAGCTTTGTTTTCGGCGTTTGCGGGATATAGGCCCGGCAAAGCGGCACCCTTGTTGACTTCCTGCATAATCCAGCCTTCGAGGCGTTCCTGTTCCGGAGCGAGCTCGAGGATGTCGTCAATCAAGGCCGCCGGGATCACGACGCCACCATCGTTATCAATCACGATAATGTCGTTCGGGAAGACGGCAACTCCGCCGCATCCAACAGGCTGGTCCCAGTCCACAAACGTAAGTCCGGCCACCGATGGCGGAGCTGCTACGCCCGCACACCACACGGGCAAGCCAGTGCCCAGAACGCCGTCGAGATCTCTTACGACACCATCAGTTACGAGAGCCGCAACATTCTTCTTTGCCATACGGGCGCACAGGATATCTCCGAAGATACCAGCATCGGTGATGCCCATAGCGTCCACCACGGCAATGCAGCCATCCGGCATTGCCTCGATTGCGGCCCGCGTGGATTTTGGAGACGACCAAGACTCAGGCGTGGCGAGATCTTCACGTGCGGGAACGAACCGCAGCGTGAACGCACGGCCGATGATGCGCCCCTGCCCCGGCTTGATCGGCAATGCGCCGCGCATCCAGACATTGCGAAGTCCCTTCTTCAACAGGATCGTCGTCAAAGTCGCGGTTGTGACACCTGCAAGGATAGTTCTAATTTCTGCATCAGTAGCCATTGCTTTTACCTTTCGAGACACTGGATTTGTCAGATGCTTGCGATCATTCCGCCGTCGACGCGAATAACGCTTCCGGTGATGAACGACGCACGCTCACTGGCGAGAAATGCGACCACGTCGCCGTATTCCTGAGGCTTGCCGTAGCGACCGACCGGGATGGAGGCTGTGCTTTCCGTGGCAACGTCCTCCACGGATCGACCTTCCCGCTTCGCCTTTTGCTCATCCAGGAAGGTAATCCGTGCAGTCGCGATGCGGCCGGGAAGGACGATGTTCGATGTGATTCCAGCTCCACCGACTTCTTTCGCAAGTGTTTTAGACCAGCCCAAAAGAGTGGAACGGAGCGCGTTCGACAGGCCCAGATTAGGGATCGGAGCAACGACGCCGGAGGACGTCGAGGTGATGATACGGCCCCACCCAGCACTGCGCATGTTGGGAAGCACCCTGTCGGTGAGAGCGATTACCGACAGGACCATCGATTGAAAGAACTTCGACCACTGGTCCGGAGACTGGCCGGAGACCGGAGTTGGCGGCGGACCGCCCGTGTTGTTCACCAAGATCGCGATATTTCCATATTCACCCTCGATCCGCGCAACATTGCTCTCGATGACCGACAGATCGCTAATGTCCCACTTTATCGCGAATGCGTCGCCGCCAGAAGATTTGATTTCGGCAACGGTCTTTTCCGCTGCATCGACATCAATATCTGCAACGACAACTTTTGCACCCTCAGCTGCCAAAGTCTGCGCGATGGCTCCGCCCAACCCGCCGCCAGCACCCAAAACCAGTGCGCATTTTCCGTTAATTCCCAAATCCATTTTATTCAGTCCTCACTGTGTTTATCGAAGGGACGCGCATGCCTCACCAATTCGTGTGCATGCTGCCCGAAGGCGATCAGTCGAAGTTGCAAACGAGATCCGGAAATAGGGTCCAAGGCCGAACGCGGAGCCGGGAACGACTGCGACTCCGACCGATTCCAACAGGTAGGTCGCGAACCCAACGTCGCTTTCAATCAGATTTCCGTTGGGTTGCTTCTTGCCGATAACTCCCGCGCAGGACGGGAAGAGGTAAAACGCGCCATCAGGCGTACGGCAGGTCAGGCCTTCTGTCGAATTGAAGGCAGAAAGACACAGATCACGACGCTCCTGGAAAACGGCATTTCGTTCTGCAAGAAAATCCAGAGGGCCAGTAAGAGCGGCAACAGCGGCTGCCTGTGAAACAGAGCTCGGATTGGTCGTGCTTTGCGACTGGATCGTCGCCATTGCCTTGATCAATTCGGCAGGTCCGCCCGCATAGCCGATACGCCACCCGGTCATCGCATACGCCTTGGAGACGCCATTACATGTAAGGACACGCTCGCGAAGACGAGGCTCAACTGCTGCGATAGTGCTGAACTCCCAGCCGTCGTACCGAATGTGCTCGTACATGTCGTCCGTCAGCACCAGAACACGCGGATGGCGCAGGAGAACCTCTGCAATCGCTTTGAGCTCTTGGGTGGAGTACCCCGCTCCCGTCGGATTGCTCGGCGAGTTGAGAACCAGCCACTTTGTCCGTTGAGTGATCGCATTCTCCAGCGCCGCGGCGGTGAGCTTGAAGCCGCTATCTTCGTCGCACGCGACGGTTACCGGAACTCCCCCCGTGAGCAGAACCATGTCCGGATACGAGACCCAGTAAGGCGCAGGAATGATGACTTCATCGCCTTGGTCCAACGTCGCGGAGAAAGCGTTGAAAATCACCTGCTTTCCGCCAGTTCCGACGGAAATGTTCGAGGTTTCATATTCAAGGCCGTTCTCGTTCTTGAATTTTTGAACAATAGCCCGCTTGAGTTCCGGCGTCCCATCAACGTCGGTGTACTTTGTCACACCGTCGTCAATTGCCTTTTTTGCGGCAGCTTTAATGTGGTCCGGCGTATCGAAATCAGGCTCGCCTTGGGATAGGGCGATGATATCGGCTCCGCCGCGACGAAGCTCAGCCGCCAAACGCGTAATTGCAATTGTCGGCGAAGGTTTCACCGTTTTCAACCGCTCCGAAAGACTGGTTGGCTCAAATCGCATAGTCATCGTAGGGGTCCTATCCGTACTCATTCTCAGCTGGAACATTGACACGCGCCGCAACGTGAGAAAACATGCGCTTTCGTGTGTTTGAAATTCAGAAAGTCTTAATAATGGAAACGCGTTTCCTGAAGACACTGCTCTCGGTGATCGACTCGAATTCCATTGCCGCCGCTGCGCGGAAGGAAAACCTGACGCCTTCAGCCGTCGTTCAACGGCTACGAGCGTTGGAGGATGAGATCGGCGCGCCGCTGGTTAGGAGAGCGGGCCATTCGATGCGTGCCACGGAAGCAGGAACAGCAGTTGTGGAGACCGCGAGGCGCATCGTGGCAATGGCGGACAGCCTGCCCGGCCTCGCAAATCAGAATGAAGAGATCGGCCGAGTCCGCGTGGGTATTATTCATTCGATGACGACGGGGCTCCTTCCGGAAATCCTCAGCTCCATGAAAGATAAGCGCCCCGGGATACAAGTCGAGGTGCAACCTGGTCAGTCGTCCGATTTGTTTCAAAGGATGATCGACGGCAATCTGGATGCGGCGATATTAGTCGAGCCCCCGTTCGCCATTCCCAAAGAGTTCACTTGGCATGAGCTTCGAAAGGACCCGCTCGTCCTGCTTTGCAGTATTGATGAAACGGGGGATGATCCCATAGCGATTATAAAAAACGCCCCTTTCATACGCTATGACCGAAAACATTGGGGCGGTCGATCGGCGGAAACTTACCTGAGACGGTTGAGAATCAACCTTCAAGAAAAGTACGAACTTGATTCATTGGAGGCCATTGCGGTCTTGGTCAATAAAGGGTTGGGCGTATCTCTAGTGCCGGACTGGTTGCCTCCATGGCCAGAGGGCCTATTCTTGAGGAAGATAGCCTTGGACGGAGCCCCTTTTCGGGGGGTGGGGATAATATTTCCGAGACTGACCCCGAACGAACGCCTGGTGAAAGCCTTTGCGGAAGAAGCCCGTGTGGCCGCTAGATTAAAAAACGCCGCTCGCCTGCCCGCCGAGTAATCGTGGAAAGTTAGCCGAGAATGCGACTGGTCGCTGTAATGGCGATGTCAGCGCTGACACAGAGGTCGCCCGTGCGGTTGAGGTGCGCGATATTCGTCCTGTTTAGTTCAATTCCGTGACGCTGTTCACCATGAGCATCTCGGCATCACCTTCAAGCGCGACATAAGCATGCGGTTGATGAGCATCGAAAAGGATACTGTCGCCCTATGAGAGAACCAGGGGTTCGCAGTAAACGGTTTGAAGCTCCAACCGTGCTGAAAGGACGTAAAGGAATTCCTGTCCTGGATGCTGCCGCCACCCGCCATTCTCCTCAAAGCTCTTGGCGTTAAAAGAGCCCTTAGCCGCAGTGGGTTACTTCCGTAACCCGTTGCTCATCGCCAAATTGTCATACAGGCGCTTTGTCATAGCGTTCATTTCACGCATCAGAGGATAAGCCTCCTCCAGAAAACGACGATATGAGCCATCGCCTTTGTGCTTTTCGAAGATTTGAATGTAGCCTGGTGTCGAGGTCCACGCGGACAGCGACTGCGGCGAACACTCGCAGTGAAACTGTGTGCTGACAGCATGGGTGCCGACAGCCATTATCTGCACCGCTGTCAGCTCAGACGAGGCTAGTACCTCCGCCGTGTCGGGCACCCTCGTTATTTCCGCCATATGCCACTGAATAACTTTTTGGTTCCTCTCCAGGCCCGAGAGTATGGGATTGCCCCTGTCGGTGTGAAGTTTGACGCCCGTCACGCCATGTTCTCCTTTTTCAACGAGGCGAACCTCGCCACCGAGGGCGTCGGCTAAAAGCTGATGCCCTAAACAAACTCCAAAGAAGGGTTTGGCGCGCTGAGATACCCACTCGCGAATGGCTTCCTTTTCCATCTGGAGCCACGGAAAGTCGGCCTCCTGCCAGACATCCTGCGGGCCCCCAAGGGCAAACATCATATCGTAGGACGATAGGGTTGGAATCTCTTCCTCCGCCCAAAGCCTGACGAACTCGGGCATAATGTCATCCTCCGCGAAAAAATCGAGAAAACGCCCGGGGTTGTCCCGTTCGACATGCTGCAGGATCAAGGCACGTTTCATGACAAGAGTTCCATTGTTTCTTATGCGGCTCCCCGGCACGCCTCGAATGAAGGTACAAAGCCGCGCCCGGCGCTGTCCGCGTGGAAGGTTGACTAACGGTTGCTAGTGAAGAACCTGCTGAAGGAACAGCTTGGTGCGCTCGTGCTGCGGATTATCGAAGAAGGCAGCCGGTTCGTTCTGTTCGACGATCTGGCCCTGGTCCATGAAGATGACGCGGTTGGCGACCTGACGGGCGAAGCCCATTTCATGGGTAACGCAGATCATCGTCATGCCTTCATCGGCAAGACCCACCATGGTGTCGAGCACTTCCTTGATCATTTCCGGATCGAGCGCCGAGGTCGGCTCATCGAACAGCATGACGTGCGGGTTCATACACAGCGAGCGGGCAATCGCAACGCGCTGCTGCTGACCACCGGAGAGCTGGCCCGGATATTTGTGGGCCTGCTCGGGGATTTTGACGCGCTTGAGGAAGTGCATGGCGACTTCTTCCGCCTGCTTCTTCGGCATCTTGCGAACCCAGATCGGCGCGAGCGTGCAGTTTTCCAGGATGGTCAGATGCGGGAAGAGGTTGAAGTGCTGGAACACCATGCCGACTTCGCGCCGCACTTCGTCGATCTTCTTCAGGTCGTTGGTGAGTTCGATTCCGTCAACGACGATCTTGCCCTTCTGGTGTTCCTCAAGCCGGTTAATGCAGCGGATCATCGTCGATTTGCCAGAACCAGACGGGCCGGCAACGACGATGCGTTCTCCACGCATAACCTGCAAGTTGATGTCACGCAGAACGTGGAAGCCACCGTACCACTTGTTCATGCCGGAGAGTTTGACGGCGACGTCGGTAGACGAGACGGTGTCAATCGTAGTCGTGGGGGCAGTTTCCATGGGGACACGTTCTTTCATCGTTTATGCCCTGTGTGGAGCCGACGCTCAGTAAAAATCGCGTATCGCGACATGCTGAAGCAGAAAGCCCAGTAAATAAGCGCTATCGCCAGATACCCTGTGGGTGCGGTAACGGGGGTAGCCCAAGCGGCATCTCGAAGCCCGGTCTGAGCCATGGCAAGCAGATCAAACAGACCGATGATCAGCACCAAAGTCGTGTCTTTGAACAAGACGATGAAGTTGCCAACGATGTTTGGTATCGAAATTTTGAGAGCTTGAGGCAGAATTATCTTCGCCATCATCTGCCAATATGAAAGCCCAAGTGCTGTCGCCCCTTCATATTGGCCCTTGGGTACTGCCTGCAGCCCGCCGCGAACCACTTCGGCCATATACGCAGCCGAGAAAAGTGCTACTCCAACCAATGCTCTGAGCAACTTGTCAAAGTTCATGCCCGGAGGCAGGAACAGAGGCAACATCACGCTCGCCATAAAAAGCACGGTGATCAGCGGTACGCCGCGTACGAATTCAATAAAAACAACCGACATGATGCGAATTGCCGGCATATTCGACTGGCGTCCGAGTGCCAGGAGAATGCCCAGTGGCAACGAGGCCGCTATTCCGGTGATCGAAACAACCAGTGTAACTGTAAGGCCACCCCATTGCGCGGTTTCGACGGGAACAAGTCCGAAGTCGATGTCGATGAGAAGCATCGCACACAACAGCGTCGTGACCCCGACACCCCAAATGCGGAATGGCCTGCTTGTTCTGGCGACACGGTCTGAGAGGACCACCCACAACGATACAAACCCACTTGCGATGGATAGAAGCCCACTATCGAACGAGATGCCGAAGACCGTAATGTCTGTTCGGGCAATAAAAGAGGATCCCCAGACGATTAAGGACGCTCCGGCCAACGCGAGGCCTAACGAATTCCTTTTTGTGCCTTCGTCGACGCCGAATATTGCTAGGGGGAGCGCTGCGGCGATTAGTGAGGCTAGGCAAATCACGCCTGCGTAATTCCCAGGCGATAGGTTGAAGTTACCGCCCGTCAATAGAACGAAAGCCACAAGCGGAAACACCAGCAGAAGATAGATCGCGTTCGTCATTTTGTAGGGAGCTGACGGGGTAAGCATCGGAACCAGCCCAGCCACAAATGCCACCGCACAGAGGTTTATCCGCCAGCGTTCCGCGACTGGGTAGAAGCCGTAGATCCATTGACCGAATTTCTGGATAACAACTGGCCAACATGCTCCCTCTGTGGTTCCTTCCGTCGCGAGGCATGCGGCGCGGTCATTGCCGGCCCATACCGCATCCACGACTGCAAAGCCAAGTATCCGCCAGGCTAGCCAGAGTACGAGCGTGCCAAGGACCACCGTAAGAAAACCGCTTCCAAGAGAGCTGAAGTAGTTTTCACGAAGATGGTGCCGAATGGTTTTCAAGTTGGCCGGAGGAGGTAGTTGAGGCGCTTCCAAACCCCGAACATAGTTTACAAAGACCATTTTAACGCTCCACCAACTTCATGCGGTTGTTGAACCAATTCATCAGCGAGGACATGATCAAGCTGATGCAAAGATAGATAATCATCCAGATCGAGACGATCTCTATCGCCCTGCCCGTCTGGTTCAGCACGGTGCCCCCGACGGCGATCAAATCGGGATAGCCGATGGCAACCGCCAATGAGGAAGCTTTGGTGATACCAAGGTAGATCGAGATAAGGGGAGGCACGATTACCCGCATGGCTTGGGGTATCACCACCTTGCGCAATGTCTGCCCAAGGGTGAGACCGAGAGCATGAGCAGCTTCAGACTGCCCGTGACTCACGGCCTGTATCCCTGCCCGGACGGCTTCGGCAATGTACGTCGCATAGTAAATTGATAGTGCGAGAAACAGTGCCATGAGCTCTGGCACAATAAGTAAGCCACCGGAAAAATTGAAAGCTGTCCTGACGGGAACGTCAAATGTTACTGGAAATCCCGCAACGGCTAAGCCGCAAATTGGGAGAAGAACAATGAGAGCAAGTGAACCCCAAAATTTTGCGAACGGTTTTCCCGTCGAATTTTGCCGGTGGTTTGCCCACGAAATCAGTGCGAAGATCCCTACGATCGCTATAACAAAGGCTAGCAGTCCGTAGATCGCGCTTTCACCGAAAATCGGCATTGGCATGACCATACCGCGGTTTGAAAGAAAAGCGAGGTCGAACACCGACAAAGCGTCTCTCGGCGCTGGCAAGATTTGCAAAATAACCAACGAATACCATACGAAAATCTGCAAGAGCACGGGTATGTTGCGGAAAAACTCGATGTAGAGCGTCGCCACACCCGAGGCCAGGCGGTTCTTTGAGAGGCGCATGACGCCAATAAAAAAGCCCAGAATTGTGGCAGCCACGATGCAAAGCGCCGAGATAAGTAAAGTGTTCAGAAAGCCTACGAGCAACGCCCTCGTGTAACTTGATCCGCTTGAGTACGGAACGAGCGCCTGCACGATATCAAAACCGGCCGATTTCGACAGAAAGGCAAATCCCAAGTCTTGGTTCATCCTCGCGAGATTAGAACCAGTGTTCTGAAACATTTCAAAAAGCAAATACATGAGAACAATAACTGCGCAAGCCTGCATGAAAACAGACCTAGCCTTCGCGTTTGTCCATAGCGACGCGTCGCCGCCTTGCTTGAGTCGAGACATGGTCGGCGCTCCCACGAAAAATGCTTGCCATTTAGACGGTCAGAGCCAGATTACTCTGGCTCTGACGTATCGAACCTGTTTAGCGGATTGGTGGCGCGTACTGGAAACCACCGTCCTTCCAAAGGGCATTTGCGCCGCGCTTTATTTTCAAGGGCGACTGTGCTCCCAGATTGCGCTCGAACATCTCTCCGTAGTTTCCTACGCCTTTGACAATGTAGGCGGTTGGCTCCTTGTGAAGGCGGTCAAAGCGTAAACCAGCTCAGCGCCAGAGCGGCAGAAATCGGCAGAAAGATTTGATCCCATGCCCAAGTCGGTTGCCGCATGACCTTCAGGTGGGCCAAGCCATTCGTTAGGCAGATTCCGGCGAGGATCGCTGACACGGAGTAGAGTAGATACCACGCAATCATGCGGAATTATCTTTGGTAATTTGATCACCCCGCTCGTACGTCGGGGAAATCTTCCCGGCTACCGTGACATGATCAATTTCGTTCGTAAAACCGCACTTCAATCACTTCCCCTCAGTTCGACCGACGAGTTTCTAGGCCCCCCCGCGCCGCGCCGATTTCACACTGTGCATTCCCTCTCGAATGAGTTCTCGACCCCCGTAAACGCCGTGAGCGCCGCCTTGGTGAAGCACGGCGTTAAACCAATCCAGCGGTGCGCTGACGGCCCGTGGATGTACGATGTGAAACAGGCCGTTGCTGCGATCACGCCGTTGTTGTCAGAGAAAAAACGATGGCGCCGGAGTCTTGTGCGAACGGAGAGAGCGGATGCGGGGAGCAAAGCGGGACTGGTCGGCCACCCCCTACCTAGCGAAGGATTACTTGACCCCGGATGAAGCCCTCAAGCGAACCGGGTTTACCACTTCGGTCGTCGAAAGACTCATCAGCGAAGGATATCTGGCGGAAACCATTGCACCTGTGAACAACACGGGTTTCCGTATTCACGCCCGCGAGGTTGTTCGGTTTCAACGCGAATACATTTCGGAGCCAGAGTTGCGCCGGGTTCGCAAATATCGTTTCGCGTTTGAAACCGAAATTCGTAAACGCGGGGTCGTCCCAGCGATCAAAAGCGCGGATATCAGTTTGAACATCTACCGGCGCCAAGATGTATTTCCCGTCGACCTAAACTGAATGGTTCGCCGATAACAAAAATAGCCGGGTTTCCACCCGGCTATTTTTTTGTTCAGCAGCTTGGGAAAAACGAGCGTTCCGATTGGGTCGGGGGCCTTGCCGGAGCTAATGGGAACCCGGTAGAATCAATGGGTTAGGAGGGTGATAAATCGGGGTTGGGCCAAACTAGGGTGCTTTGCACATCCCGAGTGCAAAAAAGCAGCGTAGATTTGCCCATACACATCCAAACGTGCTGCAAAATGAACGCTCGATTTGCCCAACTCCTTCACACGTAGCGATCCATCGGGGCTGTCCGTTTTCTGGCGTGAAGGACTTTGGGGATGTTTGGCCGCGTGCTGAAGCAACCACGTCTGCGGCTCGGCAACGTTTTTTTCCGCAAGATGGACCTTAAAAATGACGCAGCTGGGTTTCCCGCCTTTTCCGACCAAAGGCTATGACATTAAAAAAGCGCCTGGGCCTACTGCTGTTCGTAAGGGACGAGAACGGGCACATTCCAATGGCAGACGGAACCGCAAGCTGGCTGGTCATCGTCACCCGTGAGGCATTAGAATACGTAGCGCTCCCGCCTGAAGCCGCGCTTGATCGGCTGCTTCGACATGCGGACACTTTCGAAGCAGTGGCGACATACAAACTGGAACACGGTCGCGCAGGCGCAAAGGCGCCCGCGAACCGCAGCATCTCAAAGCTTGCGATAAATCACTGATGGGTTAAATGTGAAGTGTCCGCGTCAACCACAGCCGAGGAAACCCTAGGAACGGACTGTGCGTTTCGCCTGTTTGCCGCTTTTTCGAGCATGAGAGCGAACGCACCGAGGGAAATACCGTCTGCTCGCAATAGCTGGCGTATCATCGGGTCTCGCAACACCTCGGACATGGTCAATTCTTGTGCCAACGCGACCTCCCATCTTTCCGCGACCTCTACCACAATGACGTAACAGGTTGATGTCACGGCGCCTGTAACACAGGTAACAACGCGGCAAACCGCAAGAAACCGCGCCTTGATGTCCCGGCACTCATGGCTCCGCTACCATTATCGCAATTGGGTCGTCGGCGGGCGGTGTTGGAGATTTGCGTTCTCTTGCCGTGAGGGTGAATCGTCCGCATCCCACGAAACAAAGTTACACATGTGAAAGGCGGCGTCTGGCCTTACCGCCTCACATAACCTCGCTTCCGCAACAGGAACTTGTGCGGTCCCAGTGCGTTTCAGGAACAATCACTACGGACCTCGCACTTACCGCTATCGCGACCTCCGTCGTAAATCAGAAGGCCGAAGGTTGATCCAACCGACAAACAACGGGAGATAGGTAAAATGGCAAGCAGCGCGTTGAAGGCACTTCTCGCAGTCCTGGCGGTCGCCGGGTTTCAAAACAGGGACAAGATCGGAGAACTCCTGCGTGGGCTCCAGAACCCTCAAGGTGATGGGACGCCAGGTCAACAGTCGGGCGGTCTTGGCGGATTGCTCGGTGGTTTGGGCGGCGGAACTGGCGGTGTAGGAGGCCTTGGAGGTCTTTTGGGCGGCGCTTCCGCCGGAGGTGTTCTAAGCGGAGGTCTCGGCGATTTGCTGAAACAGTTCCAGCAGAACGGACACGGCGAAACAGCGAAATCGTGGGTCGAAACGGGGCCAAATGCCGAAATCAACGACAGTCAGTTGTCGGAGGCACTCGGACCGGGTGTGCTTGCCGATCTGTCAGCGAAAACAGGATTGTCGCCTGACGAAATACTAAGCCGTCTAAGCCGCGACCTCCCCAAAGCTGTCGATGAACTGACGCCGAACGGTACAATCCCAGCCGATGATGATATCTCTGAAGCCGGGGGGCGCCAATCTGTTCCTTCGATAAAGCCCGAGATAATTTGATACGACATTCGCGCAATAGAAAGAGGCCGCTTTCAAGCGGCCTCTTTTGTTTGCCCAAAACGAGCCGCCCATCCTTCCGGCGATCGGATGTTCAATAATTAGCGACGTTCGTTTCCGTGGTTTGCGGCGAACCTGCCAGGAACACATTTGGAATCCGAACGTTTGGTTATGATTGCAATAACTTCGAACCGAATTGGTGGACTTCGCCGACGGATGGCGTGAATGGAGCTTCAAGCGTGGTACAATTCCAAGTCGATCCGAGCATCGTTCCATCCAACGAGTCTTCGCGCATGGCCGCTGTGCGCCGGTACGATATCCTCGACACGCCTCCGGACGGAATGTTCGACCGGGTCACCGCAATGGCGGCTCGTCGCTTTGACGTGCCGATTGCTATTGTGAGCATCGTGGATACCGATCGCATCTGGTTCAAATCGCACCACGGTGTTCCGGTCAAACAAATCGATCGCGATCCCGGACTTTGCGCCTCCGCAATCCTCGGTGACGATGCATATATCTTGGAAAACGCAGCCAAGGATGTTCGGTCGCTCGCCAACCCCCTCGTCGCGGGAGAATTCGGCTTGCGCTTCTATGCTGCCGTGCCGTTGCGGACGCTTGATGGCTACAACCTTGGAACCCTGTGCATCCTCGACAAAGAAGTGCGGGCCATCGACCAGAAGCAGATTGACGACCTGAAAGACATGGCATCTATCGTCATGGATCACCTTGAATTGCGACTGTCAGCACAACGGGCGATCGCGACCTCGAAAATGCTCGCCAAGGAAATCGACCACAGAGTGATGAACAGTTTGCAGTTCGTCTCGTCGATGCTGACCATGCAAGGGAAATTACCGCACGCTTCGCAAGCTGTTGCCGAACTCAAAGATGCGGCAAACCGAGTTGCTGCCGTGGCCCGCGTCCACCGTCACGCATACGCTCAGGACGTCGCTGGTGACATGTTGGCATCCGAATACCTCGGGCGACTTTGCGCGGACATCTCAGGTATTGTGAGCGCCCCGGTCCAGCTGGTCTGCGGTAACGGCATAATATCGCATGCGTTGATTCAACCGATCGGATTGATCGTCAACGAGCTCGTGATGAACGCCGTTAAGCACGGGGCGGAACCGATTACTGTTTCCTACCAAGAGCAGTCAGGAATGCAGGAACTCGCGGTTTCCGATCGGGGTAAAGGGTTGCCCGACGACTTCGATGTCTCGCAATCGCTGAGTGGTCTTGGTATGAGAGTGGTGCGCGCGTTGTCAGCGCAGCTCGGCGGCCAGCTTTACGCTGCGAACGCGGAGGGCAATAAAGGCACCCGGTTTTCAGTGAAATTTCCAGCCGCCCCTCGGTCAGGCTTGCACTACTGATAGCCATGTTGGCGTCGGCACTTGAACATCTGTGTTGAATGCTTAGAGCGACCCGCAAGAAATACTGCATTGCCATTGGTGCTTGCCCCCAACTGTCCACTCTTCCATTTGCCTCGAGCTTCTCTATTTAATCCTCAATCAATTAATCGGGGCGCGATACCATTGAATTCATTTCCTTCGTCCACTGGCGTGATGGCTGACAAGGTGCGCGCGTTTCCATGGGACCAGACGTCGCTGGGACCTATTGAAAAATGGTCTCCCGCCCTCCGGATCACCGTCGACGCTATGATCGCCAGCAGGTTTCCGCAGTGCCTGTTCTGGGGTCCTGATCTGATTGCGATCTATAACGACGGCTACCTGCCGATGCTGGGTGCCAAGGAAGAAGCGTTGGGCAAGCCTTTGCGCGCCGGTTGGAGCGAAATCTGGGACGAACTCAAGCCGATCGCTGAAAAAGCTATGGGCGGTGACGCCGTCTATTATGAGGACTTTCCTCTACAGACGACGATAAACGGTCAGGTGGCGGCTGCGTATTTCACGTTCTGCTACAGCCCGATCCGTGACGAGAGTGGCGCAGTCGTCGGAATTATCGATACTGTCGTGGAAACGACGGAAGCGGTCGAGGGACGGCAACGGCTTCTGTCCGAGACCGAGCGCTATCGCCAGATGTTCGCGAACGCACCGGGGTTCATGGCGATGCTGTCGGGGCCTGATCATGTTATACAGTACGCCAATCAGGCATATCTCGAACTCGTCAGGCACCGGGATGTTGTCGGCAGGTCGTTGCGAGACGCTGTGCCCGAAGTAGCTGAACAGGGCTATCTCGCAATACTGGACGACATCAGAAGAACTGGCGAGCCGTATTCAGCTGACGGAGCACTCTTTGCTGTTCAGGCAATGCCGGGCGGCGCGGTCCAGAACCGCTTTGTCGATTTCGCCTGTCAACCAGTTAAGGACAGTTCCGGGAACGTCACGGACATCTTCCTGTCGGGCGTGGACGTCACCGAGCGCACAGCGGCCGACCTCGCGCTTCGGCAATCAGAATCCCGATTGCGGTTTCTCGACGACCTGGCGCGAGAAACTGGAATGCGTCGCGACGCCGACGCCATTCTCGCTATTACGACAAAAATGGTCGGTCAGCATCTTTCACTTTCGAACTGCGCCTACGCTGACATGGACGAGGACGAGGACGGTTTCACAATTCGGGGCGACTGGGCGGCGGAGGGCTCGCCGTCCATCGTCGGTCATTATAGCCTCGCAGATTTTGGTAAGCTTGCTGTCTGGAACCTCAGCCGAGGATTCCCCCTGATCATCAACGACAATCTCGCTGAAATTGCGCCCGAGGAGGCCAAGACCTTTCAGGATATCGGTATCGCGGCGACGATCTGCATGCCCTTGGTCAGGGAGGGCAGGCTAACGGCGCTGATGGCAATCCACGACAAGGTGCCGCACGTATGGTCGAACGAAGAACTGGCATTGATCAGAGAGGTGACCGAGCGATCGTGGGCGCACATCCAGCGCGTCAGATCAGAGGCCAACCTGCGTGAAACCGCTGCGGCTCTGGCCGAGCTCAACGCCTCCCTTGAAGCTCATGTCGAAGAACGGACAGAGGCGCTCCTGAACGCGCAGGAAGCTCTTCGTCACTCCCAGAAGATGGAAGCCGTCGGCCAACTCACGGGCGGCCTCGCGCACGACTTCAATAATATTCTGGCAGGGATAGGCGGCAGTCTCGAGTTGATGACGACGCGGCTGACGCAGGGACGCATTGCCGATATTGACCGCTACCTGGTCGGGGCAAAATCCGCTGTTAAGCGAGCCGCGGGGCTGACCCAGCGGCTTCTCGCGTTCTCAAGGCGGCAAACGCTAGATCCTAAGGCCGCTGACCTCAATCGGATCGTCTCAGGCATGCACGACCTGATATCCCGAAGCGTCGGACCGGCCGTTCAAGTCGAGACCGTGGCAATGGACGGGCTGTGGACCACCTTCGTCGATGTCGGCCAACTCGAAAACGCCCTCCTGAACCTCTGCATCAACGCAAGGGACGCCATGCCTGACGGCGGGCAACTCACTATCGAGACAGGGAACCGAATGCTCGACGAACGAGGAGCGAGGGAACCGGGACTGTCGGCTGGGGCGTACGTCTGGCTTGGTGTGAGCGATACCGGGACAGGTATGACAAAGGACGTGGTCGCGCGCGCATTTGACCCCTTCTACACCACAAAGCCTACGGGTCAGGGCACGGGACTTGGGCTGTCGATGGTTTATGGCTTTGCGGGCCAGTCTGGGGGCACCGCGAAAATTCACTCCGAGGTCGGGAAAGGCACGACGATTAGCCTGTATCTGCCGCGTTTTGTCGGTAAACACGTTGACGACGAAACGCTGGAGACGACCGTTGCCCCACGCGCGACCGGGCGAGAAACTATCCTTGTCGTCGACGACGAACCCCTCGTCCGGATGGTCGCGGTCGAGACTCTTGAGGAACTAGGGTACGAGATAATCGAGGCCGGAGACGGCCCAACCGCTATGGCGGTGCTTCGCACAAGAACGGACATCGATCTGCTTCTGACTGATGTGGGGCTTCCAAACGGAATGAACGGTCGCCAACTCGCTGATGCGGTGCGCGGAACGTTGCCTGAGCTCAAAGTTCTCTTCATTACCGGGTATGCTGAAAACGCCGTTCTCAACTCCGGACACCTTGATCGTGGCATGCAGGTGCTGACGAAGCCTTTCACGAGTGAAGCGCTAGCCCTTCGTGTAAAGGAAATGATTAGCAGTGGTTGAGTTGAAGGCGTCTTTTGTGACCTCGCACGGGGATCAAGCAACCGCAGGAATGCCCATCGACGTTTGCGCGGCGTAAGCCAGTCGTCGGGTCGTCGCACTGTTATGTCGAAGCGCCGCGTCCGCTATCCGCCCGTGGCTTAGATTGTTTTTGTGATCGCCGACGGTTAAGTTCCCGCCCTCGGCACGTCGCTGGAACTGTCGTCACAGCTTCGCTACTGTGTTCGCGCGCGCGACGGATCGTATCGCAAGGGGTGAACGGGGCGACTATGAAATTCGAGGGACTACACACGGCGACCGTGTCGAAAGCCGCGACGGCCGTCATGGGGACGATGTTTGTAGGGTCGCTGCTGCTACTGGGACTATGGCTCTACGAAAGCTGGTCCTCCGCCCAGCAACGGACGGAGGACCAAGCCGTCGCCGCCGCCAAGATCGTTGCTACCAATGCGAAGTGGATTGACGCCCTCGCCTGGCAAGCTCTTCAGCGCATCGATGAGTCGCTCGGTTCGGATGTCCGCGTCGGGGACAAATCTAAGGTAAGGGACATCAATGAGGCGGTGGAAAACCTTCCTGGTCAGGTGGAGGCTTATGTCGTTGACCGGGACGGAACGACGCTTCTTTCCACCGATCCTGCGGTCAAGCCAGTTCCGATAACGGACAGGCCGTATTTTGCGGAGCTTAAAAAGGGCGCGCGCAAACACGTTTCATCTTTGCTTGTCAGTCGTCAGAACGCTCAGCAGATTTTCGTCTTTAGTCGCCGCATTGAACGGAATGGCGCGTTCGCCGGCGCGGCGATGGTTTCTTTCGAGGTCGACATCTTCGCGGACATTCTGGAGTCCGCCGATTTGGGGCCCGATTCAACAGTTGGAATCATCCGTCGCGATGGCCAGCTCGTTGCTCGGTTTCCGCTGGCAAGCGGGCCACTCGACATGAGCGGCTATGTCCTGTTCACGGACTATCTTCCCAAATTTCCGACCGGATCATATTTCGCGGTTTCCCCGGCTGACGGCGTCGCCCGGACCGTGGGATATCGGTCGGTTGAGGGGACAGATTTCATCGCCGTCAGTTCCGCCGGATATCAGGCGGGCATGCGGTCCTTCTGGAACGACTTGTTGATCGCTGTCGGAGTGCTGTGCCTCGCGGCGATCGGGCTGATCGCGGCTGCTAGCTGGATCACGCACCTATTATCGCGAGACATCGCCCGTTCGACGGCCCTTTCAGTGGCTTTAGAAGAAAACCAGCTACTACTCCGGGAAATCCATCACCGCGTTAAAAACAACCTCCAGTCTGTGCAGTCGCTCATTAGGATGCAGCAGCTGCCTTCGGAAGCGCAGAAGTCCCTGTTCGACCGCATCGCCGCGATGATAGCCGTCCACGAGCAGATTTACAGTCGTGATCAATACGCAAAGGTGTCGGCTAAGCATCTCCTCACTGCGGTGGTCGATATGCTCGTCAAGTCCTACGGGAACTCAGTCGAAGTCGAATATGCCATTGAGGACATCGATGTCTCGGCCGACACGGCCACGCCTTTGGCGCTTCTTGCCAACGAAGTTGTCACAAATAGCCTCAAGTATGCGTTCCCAAATACCCAGGGCGGAAAAATAGCCGTGACCTTGAAGGCGTTGTCCAAACGCAGGGCATGCTTGGTCATCAGTGACGACGGTGTGGGGTTCGACCGCGAAAACATGCACTCTGGAATGGGTTCTCGTCTCATCAAGGGGGTTGTGTCGCAGCTGCAGGGCGAGTTCATCTACCAAAGGAATGACGGGACGACCTTTACGGCTGAGATGGACATTATTGAGACGGCGGACCCTGCTTAAACAAAAACGTTCTGAGTGGGTGACTGCCTTAGCCCACCCTCTTATGGCAGCGTTTTAACCGAGACTGAGGGGTTGGCCAGATCGAGGTTTGGTCGATGCTTGGACCGCCGATTACGAGGCTCGCTTCGACATCAGAGGCGACGTCGCTTGAGATATGCTCGATCCAAGCGATGGCTGTTCCTCCGGTAACCATAAGCCAATCTATTCTGGATTATTGAGGCTCCAACAACTCAAGGAGCACATGCCATGCAAGTTTCGTTTCTCTTCAAAAATCCAGAAAAAGTGGTCGCGATTGCCGCGATCGTCATCTGGCTCGCCTCGATTCTACAAGCAATCGCGGTGTCGTGATCTGCGGCTATTCTGGCTCCTGTGTGGATGTTTTCGGAACCAACCGTTCAAAAAAACCTCGCTTAAGCGAGGTCAAGATCGGCTCCATCGACGCGAGGCAAGAGAGTTGCGCGCTGGTAAGTTGTCTCATGACCAAGACCTCGTGAACAGTCCCCGCATGAGGGTGTTCCCAAAGTTTTCAGGCTGGGCGCCTCTATCGTCTCAGGTGTCAAGCGCATCGGAATGCTCTGAGCGGTAAATACCTCTGTCGCATTGGTCTACGGCATGATTCCGTTTGCTCGGGCCGTCCAATTCTCTGGTCACCCAGACCGGCACGATCGATGCCATCAAGGTGCGCCATTCCGGCGGCGTTCAGCACAAGGTGAAAGCAACTACCGCGTGCTGGGCGAGGCCGAACGCACGCTTGCCGCTCAATAGGACTGGTCAACCCTTCGGCTCAATCGGGAGGAATCCAATATTCTCGCCGATGCCCCGCATGTACTTCGGTTTGGCGACAGTGAAGGCGAGACGAAGGGGCCAATCAAAGCCGACGAGCTCCCAGACCCGATACTCTTCATTTTTCGCTGATCGTGCCTTGGTCGTTGGCACTCGCACCGGCACGAACGCCGGACAGGTCCCCTTCCCGGCCCCTCAGGGCATAGCCGCTGGGACGGGTTAATTGGTTTCTCTGCGTTACGCATCCAGCCAGTTTTCGAGCTTCAGTCCGGTATACGCCAGGAAGTCGCGCGTATTGTTGGTCACTAACACCGTGTTAAGGGCGATTGCATGCGACGCGATCAGTTTATCGAGATGATCTTTCTTCCGGTCTCTTGTCGCCATTCGAACTGGACCATAGGCACGCGCTGCTGAAATCCCGAACGGCTCTACCATGATCAGTTCGGCCAGGGCTGCGAGATTATCAAGTTCCCGTGTGGGATCATCGGATGCGGATACACCATACTCGAGTTCGGCGAAGGTGATGGCAGACATGACCACGTCTCCGACATAACAACTGGCAAAGCGGCGTGCGACCTGCTCCGGCTGGTTTTTCATCAGGTAGATACACATGTTCGTATCGAGCATGTAGCGCGCCATCAGATCTTATCCCGCTCGTCTTGCTCATGGGACTCTCTTCCGTCACGCATAAGATCCGGAGAGAAGCGGGCGAATACATTCAGAACGCCGGCCAGGGAGCGATGCACCGGACGAATGCGAAGCTCGTCGCCCACGCGCTCGATCTCCAACTCGATATCGGTCCGGTCAAACGCCAGTTCGGCGGGGATACGCACAGCCTGGGAATTTCCGTTCTTAAAGGCTTTCGTTGTGTGCATGGCGTTCATCCTTGTGTGTACGTGGATGTACCATACTCCATTATTTGAAATATGTACATCCTTGGTGTGTACATATGGTGCTGTGTTCGCAATCTTGCTAATGTGCCGGTGTCACGTGGTACTCGCCCAACGGAATAGATGCGTTGAGATCTGCGGCTGCGATGGCAGCGCATCTCACGAATAAAGCGTCACGCCGTGTTCGGGCCCATCCAACCCCATAGAACTGGTTTCCCGATTCGAGAAACGATCTCTTGCGGCTCGTCCAAGTGTCGACTGGCGAGATATTGAGAGCGCGACCACGCGCTAACGTCTGCAAGGAGCATCCGCAGGAGCGTATGGGCATCATGTGCCTAAGATTGCCGCTCTTTCGATAGGCCGGTGCTCGCGCCAATGGGCAAGCGCGCCAGGGCGCTGTCGGCCGTGAAGCAAAAACGGCTTTCACCGCCAGGGCGTTGAACCTTCCGTTTTTTTCTGCCCGTCCGACCCATGACCCGATCCCCCCCTACCGGGAGCGGGCTTGGGCCCCCTCCCATCGTTTCGAGGAACGCGTGAGCACGTCCTTCGGACCAAAGGAGGGGCTTCGCCCACCAGCGGGTTTGCAAACCCAATTGAAACGAGACCTCAGGAGACCGATACCATGACGACGACAATCAACATCGAACAGAACGGCAGACCCAAAGAACGTCCTCAAGACCTAATCCGCTGGGCAAGGCGATCCCTGACATTGCCGCCCGTTTTGGAACCACGGAAATCATCGAGCGCCGTTGTCTGGCGTTGGGCCAAACTAGAGTGCTTTCAGCATCGAGGCATGACAGCGCCCACGTATTTCGGCAACGAACGAGCCCTCCTCTCCTTTACTGAAGAAGAGGGCGGAGCTGATCACCCCAGAAACCGCTTGATCGCCTCAACCTCGTTCGGCCGGATATCGTGGCCGCCAGTGTGCCATTCCGTTTCCACGGTCGCCTTCTGTGCCACAAAATAGTCGGCAAGAGCCTGCGTTAACGGGGCCGGGCAGATCGGGTCGCGTTGGCCGGCGGTGATCAGAATCTTTTTTCCCGCCAGCAACGCATTGTCCTTCGGTTTGAAGGGAATGAGCGGATGCAGAAGGATCGTCTTGTCGAACAGGTTCGTCTCGATCAGCAGGTTAGCGAGAATGTTGGCGCCGTTGGAGAAGCCAAGGCCGATCACTTCGGACGCGTTGTGTTCTTGCGCGAGCGTGCTGACGAACGCCGCCATCTTCCCGGTCGCCCGGGCAAGGTCTGCCATGTCGTAGACGCCCTCGCCGGTGCGGCGGAAGAAGCGTGCCGCGCCATGCTCGGATACGTCGCCGCGTGGCGAGACGATCGTCGCATCCGGCAGGACATCGCCACCGAAGTCGAAGAACTGCCGCTCGTCGCCACCCGTTCCATGAAAGACAAAGAAGATCGGTTTTCCGGGGGCACCGGCCTTCAACCGGTGCACATAGCCATAATCGGTCATGCTGTTCTCCCTTAGCCTTCCAGCTTTTGCAGGTGCTGCTCGAGGATCGGCCGCAGGTGCTTGTGCTGCTGTGGCAGTTTCAGCGCTTCGCCGAGATGCGCCACCTCCTCGTCACGGTCGAAGCCCGGTTCGTTGGTGGCGATCTCGAACAGGACGCCACCCGGCGTGCGGAAATAGATCGCCCAGAAATAGTCGCGGTCGATCACCGGCGTCACATGGTAGCCCGTATCCATCAGGGCTTGGCGCACTTCCAGCTGCCTTTCGCGGTTCTCGACCGAGAAGGCAACGTGGTGCACGGAGCCTGCACCCTGCAGGCCGCGCTGGATGTTCGGCATGGTTTCAAGGTCGATAAGACCCGCTCCGTTGCCGCCGGAAACGATCAGCCGGGTGACGCCATCCTTGGCCTCCAGCGTTTCATATCCCATATACTTCAGAAGCTCGGCCGTCGCCCCTTCGTCACGAAGGCGCATGGCAACCGAGTGGAAGCCGCGGATCGCGTGATCCCCGGACACACCGTTGGCGGTCCAGACCGGACGGTCGTCGTCGCGGACTTCCACCAGTGCAAAACCGTCGCCATCCGGACCTGCAAAGTTCAGGCGCTTTTCACCAAAGGTCTCTTCCGCCTTGAGCCCCGAAACGCCGCGCTTGGACAGGCGGTCGCTCCAGAAACCGAGCGAACCTTCAGGAACAGAGAACACCGTGGTGCCGACTTCACCAGTTCCCGGGCGGCCCGGCCCCATATCGGGGAACGGAAAATAGGTCATCACCGAACCGGGAGTACCGGTCTCGTCGCCGTAATAGAGATGATAGACATCCGGTGAATCGAAATTGACGGTCTTCTTGACGCGGCGCAGGCCGAGTGTGTCAGTGAAAAACTGATTGTTGGTACGCGCGTCAGCCGCCATCGAGGTGACGTGATGCAGTCCCTTGATCTGAGTGAGCATGATCTGATCCCTTTCTGCCCGAGCCGGGCTTCGTGTCGCCGATATAGATGTGCCTCTTTTGGCAGCAGCGATAGACACGCGGAGCTGGACGCATTGTCTTCATTTGCTGAACAGTTGAAAATCACTGTTCAAGGAAGCCCTGATTTATTGTGCTGGATTTTCACGTCGAGCATAAGGTCGATGGAGGCGCGCTCGCTTGCCGGAACGTGGTTTGACGGGTCATCGAAAACGCGGGAAGACGAGAGTGAAATACAATCTAAAGGATTATCAGAAGCCGCAAGAAAAACTAAAAGTTGACAAGACGAAAAAGACCATCTATATCAACATACATCGATAGTTGTTTGACTGATATTTGTTTCTGCCCGCGCTTGCGCGTCTCTGACGAACTTCCCCCTTCAAAAATCGAGACTACTGATCGCCGTGCGTCGTACGGTGACGGATGCATGTTGCTATTGAAAGGGTTCGTTATGACCACTGGCACAGTTAAATGGTTCAATTCCACAAAGGGCTTCGGCTTCATTCAGCCTGACAACGGCGGCCCGGACGTTTTCGTCCACATCTCCGCTGTCGAGCGGGCCGGCATGCGTGAAATCGTCGAAGGCCAGAAGATCGGCTACGAGATGGAACGCGACAACAAGTCGGGCAAAATGTCCGCTTGCCAGCTTCAGGCTGCTTAAATCGGATTGAGCCTCTCCGGTGACCACGGATGTACTGGCATCGTTGATGAGGTGAAATCCAATTGAAGGTCAGGCAAATCGCCTGGCCTTTTTTCTTGGCTAAACAGCCAATATGCGCACCGTCTTCGACAGAATGATCTGGACGAAACGCCGGTGCGACAGCACCAGGATATGATTGTGACCGATAATTCTACAAAAGCCCGCGATCACGCGGAATCGGCATTCAGCCGCACACAAACCCAGTTCATGGCCCGCACCCGGACGATTTCTGAAATCGATGCGGTCGCTGCCGAGCGTGATGCGAAGACACAGCGGCTGCGGGAATTGCGGCTGGAAAAGGAAGCTGCAGCAACCGCCAAGGCTGCGGCATCAGAGAAATCAGCGAAACGCTGACGGTTTGGCGCGGCTTCCGCGGCCCCCAGATGGCTGTTATCATTCAGTCTTAATAAAATAGGACGGAAAAAGACGGCGGCCTATCTATTTTTTTGCCGCTTCCACTCTATCTTGGGAATGCGCAAAATGCGAAACGAGACATATGTCGGCTGGCACGGCGACGAATTCTTTCACCGGCCATGCCCGGCCAACCATAGATCTGCAAACAAGGACGACGAAGATTGAGACACGCATCCGATAATGGCTTTGCCGATCGGCGCAAAGCCGCAGCCGAAGCTAAGCAGCAGCTTTTGAAGAAGTTTGCAACGGCACCGAAGGCTGACGACCCGGAACTGGCAGCCAAGCTCGCCGAGCGGCAGGCTAATACGGCTGCTCGCGAAGCCCGCCGCGCCGAGCGCGACCGCCTGAAGCAGGAAGAAAACGAGCGTCAGCTCGCTGAAGCCGCAGCACTGACGGCAGCCGCAGAGCTGGAATCGAAAGCCGAAGCAACGGCCCGAGAAGAAGCCGCCCGCGAGCGCATCGCCCGCGTTGTCGCCGACGAAGCCGAACGCAAGGCCGAGCGCGATCGCCGCTATGCCGCACGCAAGGCCCGCCAGCGCTAATTAGAGTGAAGGCCGGACCGACGTCCGGCCTCCTCATTGACTCCATAGCCGAAAACTCACCCTTGCTACGGTCCGTTAACACATTGTTGTAACGATGCCGTTTGGACATCATTCCCAAGCCGCTTCTTCCCGAATTTGGTGTCGAAGCCGGCGACAGTGTCGAGCTCAAGGTAGAAGCCACGCGGATCGTCATCGAGCGTGTGATCAATCCACTTCGCCAGGCTGGGCCGAGGATGCCAAGAAACTGGCTGCGTCCGGGAACGATATCCCCGAGTGGCCTGAATTTGGCAACGAAGACGATGCTGCCCTGACATGGTGACGCGCGGTGAGGTTTGGCTGCAGCACTCGATCCCACGATTGGGCTTATCCTCTTGGAACAATCCCGCGCCCTCGATAGAAAACGGCTCGTCAAACGTCTGAGTAGCATCCCAGCCGCTGTCCTCAGACAAACGCTAAGGATGCTGCGAGAGCTTTACGACGGATAGATGCCTCAGACACCCTCCCCGGTTTCTGCCAACTTTTTCTGGTCCATCGCCGCCTTCACGGTTGCAGCTGCCGCCGCCGCCGCCGATGGGTCGTTGCTGGCGACCTGAACCGTTGGCGAGGCGAAGACGACGCCATTTTGGGTAAACGCCTCGCGGATCATCATATAGGCCTTCCGGCGGATCGTCGTCTGGTAGCCTGGCTTGGTCATCATCGCAAAGCTTAGGTTGATGCCATAATCGCCGAACTGTTCGACGCCCTTCATCTTGAGCGTCTCCAGGATCATCGCGCCGTATTCCTCATCCTCAAGAAGTGCCGCACCGACGCCCTTGACCATCTTGCGGACCTTGTTGATGTCGGTGTCGTAACCGACCGAGATCGTGAACTTATCGATCACCCAGTCGCGGCTCATGTTTTGGACCGCACCCAGCGTGCCGAAAGGTACGGTGAAAACCGGGCCACGGTGGTGGCGCAGCCGCACCGAGCGGATGCTGAAGGATTCAACCGTCCCCTTGTAGCTGCCGCTCTGGATGTATTCCCCGACCCGGAAAGCATCGTCCATCATGTAGAAGACACCGCTGATCACATCCTTGACCAGGGTCTGTGAACCAAAACCGATTGCGACGCCAAAGATGCCGGCACCGGCGATCAGAGGGGCCACCTGAACGCCAAGACCGGAGAGAACCATCAGCACCGCGATCACGGCTATAATGACGGCCAGCACGGTCCGCAGCAGCGGCAACAGTGTGAGCAGCCGTCCGTTTCGCGCCGCATGTGCAGTATCGCCCGTAGCGGAAGCCCGCGCCTGCTCCATCGTGCGGTTGATCACTGCCTTGGCGATCTGCCAGAGAATGTCGGCGACAAGCAGAATAACCGCGCCCGCCAGAACACCCTGAATCAGGCGATTGGTCATCGCCTCACCGGTAAACATCGAGGATCGCTTGCTGACGATGAAGCCGAGCCAGAGAACCGCGAGCGTGATAATAACCGCCCGAGCACCGCGTTCCACCAGCACCTCGATGACAGGATTGCCGCTACTGGGCATGTCTGGTTTGTCTGCAAACGCGTTTCTGGCCATCGCGGTGGTCGCTTTCAAAAGCCCCGGCAGAATGAGTGCGTAGATACCCAGCCAGAGAACGATGACGAGACCGGCGACCCACAGCGCCCATAGCAGGCAGAGATAAAATGTCAGCGCCCATTCCATCGCCCCACGGCCATGCGGACGTACGATCGCAGCCGGCCGGTTCCATACGGTTTCGATGGCAACCAACAGCAGTCCAAGACCTACCGCATAAACGACCACACCCCTCACCGCCGGCATAAAGTTCAGCGCTGCCATCACGCCGGCGAGCGCCCAGCCGGCAAACAGGATGCAGGCGAACCAGAAGATGCGTTTGTACCAGAAGGCCCCGGACGCACGATCGGCCGACACCAGACCAGCTGTAGCTTCAACGCCCTTGGCTGTATCAGGTCCGAGCAGCACCAGCCTGGCGATGCGGATTACGAAGCGGCAGGCAATGACGCCCAAAAGCAAGGGCAGCATCAGCGCGTCGAGCAGCGGCGGCCATGTCAGCGCCATGAACAAGCCAAGGCTTGCGAGGCTGAAGGCGACGAGGGGCGCCAGCAAGGCAAACAGATGACGGCCGGCGGCGTACAAGGGGTTTTCGGGCGCACCATCGGCATGGACCAAGGCGGCATGAACACGGCTTCGACGCGCGATGCGATGGAAAAGCCATTCAGCACCAAATCCGATCAGCACCAGCGCGAGAAACAGCACGAAAACGCCGAAGGGACCGTGGCCGTTGATATCGGATGCGATGGTTGTGCCTGCGCGCATAAACTCAGAGGGAACCAGTGGAATGGCCTCTCCGATGCGACGAAGATGATCGCGGACTTGGTCGCCCCAGGCGTTGAACGCTGTGGCTGACATGTCTGTATCGGGCTCGATAACCGGTGCGGCCGACTGCTTGTTGAGCAAGGCGCGAATCTCTGGATCGTCCAGCAGTTTGATCAGCTGATCAACTTTGTCCGCCGATGCCGGCGGACTTGCAGCCTGTGCAAGGACAGGTTGGATCAAAGCCGTCACAGCACCGAACGCCAAGGCCACAACAAATCCAAACTGCAACACTAACAGCCGGATATCACGAGACTTTTTCACGCGCCGAACCCCTCAACTCATACCGTCCCTCATGCACTTACGTGCATTTTAGAGAGTTAGAGCATTGCCCGGGAACTTTGTCACCTGCATCCGCGCGACCAAACATGACGCACGGTATTTTGCGCCGTTTCGGCCGGTTTTGGGTTGTGGGGCCTCCGCAGGCCCTACCCTTTCGTGACGTGGGCAATGGCTGCAGCCAACGTCTCGCCGGAAAAGGGTTTGACGACCAGTTGCACGTTCGGCCCCGGCATCACGCCTTCGACCTCACTATGGCCGGTGGCAAAGATCACCGGCAATCCGGAAACCAGGGCCTTGGCGCGCTCCGCCAGCATCACCCCCGACATGTCGGGAAGCCCGACATCCGTGACAAGCACATCAATGGACCGTTCGGACAGCACTGCGAGCGCCGTCTTGGCGTCGGCGGCCTCGAACACGGTATGGCCTTGGTCTTCTAGCATGTCGACCGTGCTCGCACGGATCAGCCAGTCGTCCTCGCAGACTAGGATCGTCTGTTTTCCGTCGGGTTGCCGGCCCCCCTCAACCTGTTTCACCGGCGGTTCCACAGGCAATACAGCCACCGACGCCTTTGCAAGGACATGCCGTATCCGGCGGGCAAGCGCCTCGCGTGTATAAGGCTTGCTCAACAGCTCGACCCCTTCGTCGAGCCGTCCGGAATGGACGATCGAGTTTTCGGTGTAACCGGAGGTGAACAGGACGCTCAGGTGCGGCAGCCGCTCCCGAGCCTTGCGGGCCAGTTCCGGGCTTTTCAAAGTTCCAGGCATGACGACGTCTGTAAACAACAGGTCGATGGAGGCGCCGCTTTCGATAACCGTCAATGCGCTTTGCGCATCCTTGGCTTTCAACACCCGATATCCGAGATCGGTAAGGATGGCGACGACGGTTTCGCGCACGGCTTCATCGTCTTCTGCAACAAGGATCGTTTCGCTGCCGCCTGTGATGGGTCCGACATCGCGCTCGACAATCAGGTCTTCCGATTGCGTCGAGCGCGGCAGATAGATCTTGATCGTCGTGCCATGGCCCAGTTCACTGTAGATCTTGATGTGACCGCCGGACTGCTTGACGAAACCATAGACCATCGACAGGCCTAGCCCGGTGCCCCTGCCCTCCGGCTTGGTGGTAAAGAACGGCTCGAAGACCTTCTCCAGCGTTTCCGGCGACATACCCGTTCCCATATCGGTGACTGCAAGCAAGACATATTGTCCCGGTGAAACATCGGCATACACCTCGGTATATTTGGCATCGAGATACGCATTGCCGGCCTCGATCGTCAGTTTTCCACTGCCGTTCATCGCATCGCGCGCGTTGATGGCGAGATTGAGGATGGCGTTCTCCACATTGCCCGGGTCGATATGGGTATTCCACAGGCCGCCGGCAACGATCGTCTCGACCTCGATTGCCTCACCAAGCGATCGGCGCAGAATGTCATCGAGATTGCGCACGAGACGGCCGATATTGACCACCTTCGGGGCAAGCGGCTGGCGACGGCCGAATGCCAGCAATTGTGAGGCGAGTTTGGATCCGCGGGCAACCCCGGCCATGGCATTCTGGATGCGCTGTTCGGCACGCTCATTGCCCGGCACCTCGTTGACCAGTAGCTGAAGGTTGCCGCTGATTACCTGCAGGAGATTGTTGAAATCGTGCGCGACGCCGCCGGTCAGATTGCCGATCGACTCCATCTTCTGGCTCTGGCGCAAGGCATCCTGCGTCTGGATCAGCTCCGATGTCCGCGCTTCGACCCGCTGTTCGAGTGTCGCGGCCAGCTCCGCAAGGGCGGCTTCGGCGACTTTCTGCTCCTGGATATCAGTATTGGTGCCGATCCATTTTTCGATCTTGCCTGAGCGATCACGCAGCGCAACGGCACGGGCTATGTGCCAGCGATAGGCACCATCATGACGGCGCAGCCGGAACCCGGTTTCGTACTGGTCACCCGTAAGGCGCGCCGCAGCCCAGGCTTCGGCAGCGTCGTTGATGTCGTCCGGATGAACAATCGCTCCCCAGCCATCCCCATCGAGCGTGCCCGCAGGCGTGCCGCTATAACGGTAGACCCGGTCGTTGAACCAGTCCAGCTGGCCATCCGGATGGGCGGTCCAGACATGGTTTGGCATCGACTGTGCCAGATTGCGGAACCGCGCCTCGCTCTCGGCGACCGCCTTTTCCGCAAGCTTGCGGCCGGAGATATCGACGAACAGGGCCGCAAATCTGTCCGGCCCGGCCTTGCGTGCCCGGACCTCGAACCAGCGGCCGTCTAACGCTTCTACCTGTACCTCGAAAATCCGGGCTAACCCGGTATTGACGACCTGTGCGTAGACTTCGAAGACGTCATCGGAAATCGTCGGGATGACTTCGCGGACGCTGCGCCCCAGTGCGCTGTCGGCCGGCACCCCGGAGTGCTTTTCGAAAGCAGGATTAACTTCGACAAACCGGAAATCGTTGATCAGGCCCTCGCGATCCCGGATGACCTCGCCGACGAAGAAGCCTTCCTGCATCTGCTCAAACAGCCCGCGCCAGCGCGCCTCGCCTTCGCGAACAGCAGCCTCCGCGCACTTGCGGTCAGTGATATCAAAGGCGATTCCGATAAACCGCCTTTGCCCACTTTCCGGGCTGGAGACGACCTCGCCACGCCGGGCGATCCAGCGGACCTCTCCGGTTTTGGGATCGATCCGGCGATATTCGACATAGTCGAGCGGATTGCTCTGGCTCAATTTTGCCGGACCGGTTTTGGCGCGGTCGTCAGGATGCAGAAGACCGACCAGAAGCTTGTCCGTTACCAAGACATCGGGGGCGAGGCCCCAGATTCGCCGATATTCGTCGGAGACATCCAACATGCCGGTTTGCGGATACCATTCGAACGTTCCGATACCGCCCGCTTCCTGGGCGATGCGCAGCCGCTGTTCGGTGCGGACGCGTTGGGTGGTGTCCTTGACGATCGCCAGCACGCCGGCCGGCACGCCATTTTCGTCCGGCACCGGGCTGTAGTCGAGATTGAGCCAGACATCCTCCGGCGAACCGTTGCGCTCAATAACCAGGTGCTGATCGCGATAGCCAAGTGTGCCGCCACCTAGCACGACCTTAAGAACGTTGGCGTTAAATTCCGCGACTTCCGGCCAATATTCCCGCACATTCGAGCCGAGCGAGATCGGATGGCGCTGGCCGGCAAACACGGCATAGCCTTCATTGTAGATCATCACGCCATCTTCGCCCCAGAGCAGGATCATCGGCACCTTGGCGCGCAGGATGATGGCAACGACGGACTTGAGGCTTCCGGGCCAGCTCGAAAGCGGGCCGATCGATGTCTTCGCCCAGTCGAAATGATGGATTAGCGACGCGATCTCGCCCCCCTCGGCCAGGAACGGGTAGCGCGTGTCGGATGCAGGCGGTTGCATGAAATCCTGAAATGAAAGAGGAGCCCCAACTGCGAAATCAATCGTCAGCAAAAGCTAGATAGCGCGTTTCATGGGCACATCAATCGCGCTTCGACAAATTTTGCCGTTTTTGACAGTGGCGGCAAAGATCTTGACTTGGCGTCTCGGGTGGGGATCGATACTCGCGCAAAGAGTGGAGCCGAGCCCAGCAACTCCTTACAATATTTCCATTCGAGCACCGTCGGGTGGAACAAACAGTGCGCTGCACAATTACCTCGAGCAGATTTTGCAAAGAAGGGATTTTCCGCAATGGATGCCAAATTGGACCAGTACAGAATAGAAGCCGGCGAATGGCAGCAGCTGGGCGCCGTTCCGGATCAAGATGGCGTGAACTTTGCGTTATTTTCAGCCCATGCGGAGCGGGTCGAACTCTGCCTGTTCGATGACAGCGGCTCAATCGAGACGGCGCGGATTGAATTGCCGGAATACACAAATGAAGTCTGGCACGGCTTCATTCCTGGCCTGAAGCCCGGTGCGCTCTACGGTTACCGCGTTCACGGCCCGTACGATCCAGCCAACGGCCATCGTTTCAATGCCAACAAGCTGTTGATCGACCCCTATGCCCGTGAACTCGTTGGTGACGTCGCCTGGTCGAAGGCGCATTTCGGCTATGATATCGATGCAGACGAGAAGGATCTGTCCTTCAGTGACAGCGACAGCGCGCCGGGCATGCCGAAATGCCGGATCGTCGACCCGAAAGCCTATGACTGGAAAGCCGATCGCGGCCCCAGTATCCCCTGGTCGAGGACAATCTTCTATGAAACCCATGTGAAAGGCTTCACACAGCTGCATCCGGCCATTCCGGAAAACCTGCGCGGCACATTCGAGGGGCTTGGTCACGAGGCGATCGTCGATTATCTGAAAAGCATCGGTATCACCTCGGTCGAACTGCTGCCGATCCATTTCTTCCCGGATGACAGCCATCTCACCGAAAAAGGACTTCGCAATTTCTGGGGCTATAACAGCCTCGGTTTCTTTGCACCCGCAACGCGCTACTACGGCCCGCGCGGTATGGACGGTTTCCGCGACATGGTGCGGGCTTTGCACGACGGCGGCATCGAGGTCATCCTTGACGTGGTCTACAACCACACCGCCGAAGGCAACGAGCTCGGGCCGACCCTGTCTCTCAAGGGTATCGACAATTTCTCCTACTACCGCACGCTGCCTGATGATCACCGCTACTACATCAACGATACCGGCACCGGAAACACGGTGAACACCTCGCATCCGCGCGTGCTGCAGATGGTGACAGACTCACTGCGGTATTGGGTCGAAGAAATGCATATAGATGGCTTCCGCTTCGATCTCGGCACCATCCTTGGCCGCGAACCGGAAGGTTTCGACCAGCGCGGCGGCTTTTTCGATGCGGTGTCGCAGGATCCGGTGCTCTCCAAGGTCAAGCTGGTCGGCGAACCATGGGACATCGGCCCCGGCGGTTATCAGGTCGGCGGCTTTCCGCCGGGCTGGGCGGAATGGAACGACAAGTACCGCGACACCGTGCGCGACTACTGGAAGGACACCGACGGGACCGCGCCCGATTTCGCAGCGCGCCTGCTGGGCTCCGGCGATATCTACGACCAGCGCGGTCGGCGCCCCTGGGCGAGCGTCAATTTCATCTCCGCCCATGACGGCTTCACCCTGAACGACCTCGTTTCCTACAACGAGAAGCACAACCAGGCGAACGGCGAAGACAACAAGGATGGACATAGCGACAACCGCAGCGAAAATTACGGCGTGGAAGGCCCGACCGACGATGCCACTATCAACGCGGTGCGCGACCAGCAGAAGCGCAATCTGCTTGCCACGCTGTTGCTCTCACACGGCACGCCGATGCTGCTTGCCGGCGACGAATTTGGACGCAGCCAGATGGGCAACAACAACGGCTATTGTCAGGACAGCGAGATCAGCTGGGTGCACTGGGAGAACCTGCCGGGCGGTGCCGAAGAGCTGCGTGGTTTCGTCCGGCAGCTCACGGCGCTGCGCGCCGCTCAACCGTTGCTGCGCCGCGAAAGCTGGCGCGATGGCATGACTGTCACCTGGCTCAATCCCGGCGGTGGTGAGCAGACGGAAGAGCATTGGCAGGACGAGGGCGGCACGACGCTCGGCGTGCGTCTTTCCCGTGAAGACCTCAAACACGTGGATGGCGTCTGGTCCGACACCCTGATCCTCTTCAACCCGCATGATGGGCCTGTGCCCTTCACGTTGCCGGATTCACCTTCCGGCACCTGGGCCTGCGCATTGACGACAGCGGCCATTGCGGAAACAGGGACAAGCCCGGATGTGCACACCGTCTTGGAGCTTCCAGCCCGCAGCCTCACTCTACTTCATCCCGCGTGATACGACACGATGGCTAACCAGAGTAGCGGCGCCCGGGCGGGCGCCGCTACTCTGCAGCCTTTGCCCGCTGGACAGGCCGCGTCTTGCGGCTGGGAATGAGCTGGGAGTAGAGCGCCGCATATTGTTCAGCACTCCGCTCCCAGGAGAAGTTGGCCTTCATGCCCTGGCTCTGCAGACGGGCCCATTTCTTGGGCTCGCGATAGGCAGAAAAAGCGCGATGGATGGAGAGCCGCAGGTTCTCGGCCGTCGCCGGATGGAACTGGAAGCCGGTTGCCACCCGCGCGGAAATCGCCGCGTCATTGGCATCGATAATGGTTTCCGACAGGCCGCCTGTGCGCGACACCACCGGAACCGCGCCATAACGCAGGGCATAGAGCTGGGTAAGACCGCAAGGCTCGAAGCGCGACGGCTGGATGATGACGTCGCAGCCGCCATGGATGAGATGGGCAGTGGCCTCGTCATAGCCGATGCGAACGCCGATGCGATCGGGATGCCGGCCGGCGATGGCCAGAAGTGCCGTCTCGATATGCTCCTCACCCTTGCCGAGCACGATCAGCCGGCCGCCGAGGGCAGCAACTTCCTCCGCCACCTCGGCCAGCATGTCGCCGCCTTTTTGCCAGGTCAGCCGCGTCACGGCAGCAAAGACCGGTCCGGGGCCGTAGTCCAGCCGAAAGGTCTCCAGCAGTTTGGCGCGGTTCTGCCCCCGCAGCCTGATGCGCTTGTGATCGTAGTTGACCGGCAGGTAGGCGTCCGTCGCCGGGTTCCAGATCTCCATGTCGATGCCGTTGACGATGCCCGTCAAAGTGCGCGGACGCGAACTCAGCGCTCCGGCCATGCCCATTCCCAATTCCGGCCCGATGACCTCACGCGCATAGGTGGGGCTGACCGTCGTGATGGCACTGGCAGTGCGGATGCCACCCTTGAGATAACTGACATCGCCATAATACTCGAGGCAGTCGAGCGAAACGCTTTCCGGCGGCAGACCGATCTGGCTGACGACCGAGGTTGGAAACTGCCCCTGGAATGCCAGGTTGTGGATCGTCAGGACGCTGGGCACCTTCTTGGCATTGCTCGAATAATGCATGTAGACCGAGGTCAGTGCGGTCTGCCAGTCGTGGGTGTGCACCACATCCGGAGCCCAGTCCGCAAGCAATCCGCCGGCAAGGGCGGAAGCCACATAGGATAAGACGGCAAACCGTTTCCAATTGTCGGGATGGTCCTGGCCGGCCTCGTTGAGATAGGGACCACCGGGGCGATTGTAGAGGGCCGGTGCATCCAGGATCAGCAGATCAAGCTGCTCGTACCGGGCTTCAAGTAGCGAGGCCTGGGCACCGAACAGGTCGGGGAAAAAATAGACCTGACGCGCACCGGGAAGCTTTGCAAACAGCTGCGGATAGCCGGGTACCAGCGTGCGTGTGTGACAGTTGTAGCTCTCAAGCGCCTTCGGCAACGAGCCTGTCACATCGGCAAGACCGCCGGTCTTGATCAATGGAAAAATTTCCGACGTCACCGAAAGTATCTTCACGCAGACCACATTCCTTGTACCACCGGTTAGCACTGCAACGCAGCTTCACGACGCATGTCGGCGAACCCCATGATGTTGTAAAGCGAGGCCGATGTCCGCAGAAAAACGCACCGCGCTGCAAAAAATTTTGCGCCGCAAAATCAAGCACCCGGAAAGGGAGAATTTCCGCCTAACGCGCTCGCCCTGACGCGCGGGATCGCGGGATCGGAGCCTCGAGACGTGGGCTGCCGATCACCCGGCAACCCACGAAACGTCAAAAATTCAAGCCGACTTGCTGCGCTTACGAGGAACAGGCTCTACTGGTGCTTCCTTCTTGACGACGGAAATGTTGGAGGTCTTAACCGGCGTGTGTGGAATTTCCTTAGCCGCGGCATTGGCCTCCTCCGTCAATTCCCGCAATGCCAGCAGCCAATGCAGGTCATGGCTGCCTTCTGGGCGGCCATCGGCATCCCACAAAGCGTAGGCCCGCATTCTGATGTCGTCTTCGCTGATATCCGTCATCTGCTTCTCCCCTTGTCAAAGTGGCCAAATAGAAACTGGGACGAGAGCGCTTGGTTCCGCCGGAAAAGCCCTTCACGAGATTTTAACGGGTGGAATGTCCGGGGCTGCAAAACCAGGAATTTCACACAGGATTTACGCGCTCCCAAGATTGCGAAATGGACCCGTCCAAAACATTCGCACCGCGATCCTACGCCCAATTCGCGTGCAGTCGATGGCTTTCACAACTACGGAAGGCGTTTTTGCACCATCTTGTTGGAACCAAAGACGGTGAGCGCCGTTATGACGAGCGCACCGGCTTTGGGGGCCGGCGTTTCAGGAGTGTGCCATGAGAAAAATTTTTGTTGCCCTCGTGCTGGTTGCATCGCCGTTGTTGGCCGTGTCACCCGCCGCTGCCCAATCGGTGAAGATCGAAGATATCTGCGTGAAAGTGGCAAAACATCTGCTGATGACCGAAACGTTCCATACCGGCGTCGTCCAGTCCTTCCCCGAACTCAAACCACCAGGCGCACGCATGACCTACTCGACCCGCGACGGGGTCGAGAAGAAGAACATGGTCGATACGATCGAATGCCAGTTCAACAGCGCCAAGGCACCGTTCGGGCTGAAACGGCTTTGTCTGGCCAGTACCTGCTATTCCGCTGCCGAGAAGAACGAGGAAAACAAGCGCCGCTTCGACGAGGTGCGCATCTTGCTGCAACGCGAAGGCCTTTAACGGCTGGACCCCGGTTAGCGTCCCGTCTTGGTCGCCATCCAGATCACATGGCGGGCGCCGCGGCCCGTGGTGCTGGCGCGCACCGACAGTTCCTCGACAGCAAAGCTGGCTTCCTTCAGTCTACGGGTGAAGCCTGTATCCTGCGCCGATGACCACACGGAGAGAACGCCGTTCGGCTTCAGTGCCGTGCGCGCTGCGCGCAGACCGGCGACGCTGTAGAGATCATCGTTCGCGCTGCGGGTAAGCCCCTCTGGACCATTGTCGACATCAAGCAGGATCGCGTCGTATTCGCCGGTCGCAGACTGGATAAGACGACCGACATCGCCTTCGCGGATCGATACCCTTGTGTCGTCCAGGCAACCGGCAAAAACCTCCACCATCGGGCCACGCGCCCAGGCGACGACAGCAGGCACGAGTTCGCCGACCGTTATCCGGGCATCGGAGGGCAGTTCAGCGAGTGCGGCCCTGAGCGTAAACCCCATGCCAAGCCCGCCGATCAGCATATGCGGTCGTGGATGGCTGCGAACGCGCTCATAGGACAGGCGAGCCAATGCTTCTTCCGAACCGCTCAACCGGCTGTTCATCAGTTCAATTGCGCCGAGCATGATGGAGAATTCGCTGCCGCGCTGTTTCAGGCGCAGTTTCCCACCACCATCAGGCATTATCGCGGTGTCAATCAGGGTCCAGGGTATCACGGGCGCTTCCAATCGGTTGAGGCGTCCGCGATAGCACAAATGGGCCTCGAAAACAGCCTAAAGCGTCGCCAATGCGCGGTTCGACATGGCACCGCCATAGGCCTTGCGGATGGCGGCCTTCTTCTCAAGCGCCTCGATAATGTCTTCGGAAAAATCCACTTTGTGCATGGCGGCAATCTCCGGAAGCCCGCCCGGCGTGAACACGTTGATCTCGAGGATCTTGTCGCCGACGATGTCGAGCCCGACCAGGAACATGCCGTCTTCGATCAGCTTCGGACGAACCATCTCGGCAACCGCGAGGATGTCGTCGGTGATCTTGACGGCCTCAGCCGTGCCGGCCGCGTGCATATTGGAACGGACCTCGCCCTTGGCCGGAACCCGGCGGAAGGCGGCATAGGCACCGTCTCGCTGCAGCGGCTTGCCGTTCATCATGAAGAACCGGATATCGCCTGCCTTGGCTTCAGGCAGATAGCCTTGCGCGATCAGGTAGCCTTCGCCGCTGACGGCTTCAAAGATCTGATTGAGATTGGCGTCGTCAGGCGTGGCGATCTTGAAGACGTTCTTGCCACCGGACCCTTGAAGCGGCTTCAGGATAACGCCTTTGCGATGATTGGCGATAAAGGCGCGGATTTCTTCGATGCTCTTGGAGATCAGCGTTTCCGGACGCACCGCCTCGGGGAAACCCTGAAAATAGAGCTTGTTCTGAGCCAGCGCCAGACCAGCGGGGTCGTTGACGACGATCGATCCCCTTTCGCTCGCCAGCCGCCCGAACATCGCGCCGATATGGGCAGCCCACGGCCGGTCGTCGGAATCAAGCGACGGATCGTTGCGCAGGAAGATGACATCGACCTCGCGGACATCGATGGTCTGGACCTTGGCGTCCTTGCCCTGGAAATGGTCGTGGAAAGCCTGGGCGTTCTTGTATTTTCCGGCGGCAACCGTCGTCGCCCGCACCATCAGGCTATCATCCGGGCGCAGGACAAAATCGCCCGGCGCGATGTAGCAGACGTCATGGTCACGGGCGAGCGCCGCCATTGCCAATGCGGTGGTGCTGAAAAAAGGTTCCTCACTCTCGATCGAGTTGACGAAGAATGCGACGCGCATGGTGGCTCCTAACTGATGATCATATCCAACGGGTTCAGTCCTGCCCGCGCCTTGTCGAGGCGGACCTGTGCTTGCGGATGAGAGAGAAACGCCGGGCGGATGACCGGCGCCTTAAGCAGGCCACGCAGGCTCAACTCCTGCATCACCCGGAAATGCGAAGCGGAAATCTTGCCCATCCAGAATGGGTCGAGCGCACCGCCCGACTTCAGGTGGCTGAGCAATTCAAGCAGGCCGCGCAGATAGATCGCATCCTTGGCAAGCCCGCCGCCCCGATAGAGCCGCATGGCCAGGTGGAAGGCGGCAACCGGACCGAACCCATGTTCATCGACGAGCATGGCGTAGGTCTCGGTAAACGGACGTCCCTCCAGCATCGCCGAACAGGCTACCACACGGGCGGCGATCAGCCGTAGCCGCCCGACAGTCATACCGCCGGCCATGTATTCGGAAAACACGGCAAGGCCTTCCTGCATGCCCTCGTACCCGGCAAGGCCGGAGCGGAAGAGCCGCAGCCCCTGCGCCGAACCGTTGAAATAGGTAAGGAGATGGACACCGATCTCGTGACTCAATAGCGCATGAACGCGGGCTTTCGGCATCAGGGTGTGGCGGGAAATCAACAGGCGTTCGCCCGACACCAGCATGCCGGACGGCAGGTCGTCGCGCAATTCGACCTCGGCCGAAAAACCCGGATACTGGCGGTGATACTCTGCGATCATGGCGCGGGCGGCAGCTTCGACCTCATGACAATCGGCGGTGTGGGGATCGCTCTCGATATCATCCCCATCGCCACCGAGCACTGCCGTTTTCGCCAGGATCTCGGTGGCCGCCCGATAGAGCGACAGCTCCACCGGACCATAGAGGGCACGGCCATATTCGACGAAGCGGCCGGTTTCGCGCGCTGAGATCAGCGACAGTTGCAGATCCAGTTCTTGCTGCTTCTCACGGTAGAGATGGTAGAGAACCGGATCCTCGAAGCGATCGAAAGCGACGGAAAACAGTTTCCGTTTCTCGGCCTCCACCTGTACCGACAATGGCCGGTAAAGAAATTGCGGTTCCTTTTTGAACTTGCCCGCCTTGAACCCCTGCCAGGCAGCATCGGTATTGATGGGGGTGACCGCCAGCAGGAAATCGAAGCTTGAAGCAACGTCATCGATGCGGCGGTCGGCGCGGCTGACGGCGTCGACGAAAGCCTTGCGGCCGAGCGCCCGGTGCGTCGTCAGCTTCAGACTTTGCGTCGCGCCGACGAAGGCCGCGAACGCTTTCAGGCCGGCGTCGAAGATGTTGGCGACGAGCCGTTCGCGCAAGTCGGGATAGATGTGGCCTGATTCAGGCTGCCGGTAGATCGGCGCGAACCGGAAGGCGACAAGCGGGAAGCCGGTTTGCCCGGCCAGGGTCGCTGCCTGGGAAACCGCCTCGAGTTTAACCCGATCGACGTGCGGGGTCCGGAACTTGACCTGTCGCAGGTCGGCGCCTTCTGCCAACGCCGTCGCCGCTTTTTGAGCGGCCATGTCATCTGTCGAAGCAATCCGGATCTCGAAGGGTGGCAGATAAGGCGCGTCATCGGTGATCAGCGTGTCATGATCGAGTTCGTCGATGTCCAAGAGCAGGAACGCGCCAAAACGCTCGTTCAGAACCGCCCCCACCGCCTCTATGATCGGCAGGGCGTCCTCGATGTCGTCGACCACCAGATAGGACGCATTGGCAGCGGCGATATCTCTTGCCGCAAGATCGTCCCTGCCCTTGCCGATATGGACGGACAGGAAGGGCAACGGCCGGTCGATGTGAAGGCGGCCGCCATTGCCGAAATCCTTGCGCACCGATTTGCCGAGGCGGATGCTCTCCAGGGTTTCTCCCAGCCATTGCGGATAACCGGAGGTGGTCTGGCGATGGTTGCGGCGTTGGCTGGTCATGACCGCGCCCGCAGCGTCTCACGCAGAAGCGGCAGCGACAGGCGGATCATTTCCCGCATCGCTTTCAACGCTTCGATGTCCGGCTCGCCGGTCCACTCATCCATGAAGAATTTCTTGAACTCGATGGCGATGGCGCAGCCGGTGTTTGGAAACCGTTCATGGACAAAACGCGTCTGCTCGCCCTTGCCCTGAAAAGCGACGTTTTCCCGCACATCCATCCGCTGGCCGCGAAATTGGAAGCCACGCAGTTGCTCAAGGAAGGGATCGAGTACCGGTGCCCAGCGTTCGCGATCCATCGAGGACGTGCCGATATTGATCTGCGGCGCTTTGTCGAACGGCATTTCTGAACCGTTGGGACCGTCACGGCGGTGATTGTAGCTGTGGACGTCCAGGACGACGAAGGCACCGTATTGCTGATCAAGGCCACGAAGGTACGTTTCCAGCATGGCATAATAGGCGTCGTGGACGCTCAGCGACGAAGCAATGGCAGTGTCGGGCAGCTGCCGCGCGAAGACCTTCAAACCCCAAGCCTGTTCCGGCTTGAGATAGATTGCGCCATCACGGGCACGGTTGATGTCGATCTCGAAACGGGAGCGATGAAAGACGATCCGGTTGGGAAGGTCGCGTATGAAGAATTCGGTAAAGGGATCTTCTTCGCGCAGCCGCTGATCGGCGCTCAGGCCAAGGAATTCCTGCAAATTACTGCGGATATGATGACCGTTGTGGATGGCCGTGCCAACAATCGGCGAGGCACCGCGATGCGCCGACCACCAGTCCTCTGGGTCTGAATTAACAATGAATTCCTGTAAGGGGGACATGCTGTCCTTCTCGTTGGCGGGCAGTGGCAAAGCTGCGCTTTTCAATCAACGAGTAAATGGATGCGAGGCGCGTTTGTTCCATCGAAAGCTTCGACGTTGCGGGTCATCAGCCTATGCGGGCAATATCGTACAGGCGGCCGAAATTTTAACCTTCAGACTATTTCGGCGGTGCTTTTTGCGCGCTGCCGGAATGAGGCGATGGCTGCCTCGCAGGCGCGCATGAAGCGCATCGACGGACCTTCGCTACCCGTCGCGAGCTTGCTCACCTGGGCACCCTCCATCAACATCGAGAGAGTATCGGAAAGCAGCTCCGGTTCGCTCACACCTGCATCGCGACAGAGCTTTTCAAGACGGCGTTGCTGCTCACGCTTGAAATTTTCGATCACCGCATGGGCGGGATGGCCTTGCTCCTTGAGTTCGACGGCCGCATTAGCAAGGTCGCAGCCGTATTTATCGTCGGCCAGACACTGTGCCCGGGCTTTTACCCAGCTGTGAAGCTGAGCCATCGGATCGTTTGGAAAAGAGGCTTCGAGCTGATCCCAGAAGGCGGCGGCTTTTTCCGAGGTAAATCGCAATGTCTCGCAGATGAGATCATCTTTCGATCCGAAATGACGGTAGAGCGTCATCTTGTTGGTCTCGGCGGCTTCGGCGATCGCATCGACGCCGATACCGCGGATGCCGTGTTGCCGAAACAGCTCACAAGCCGTTGAAACAATACGATCTCGCGGCGCCTGGCGCACTTGCACACAGTCACCTCTTTCCAGCCTTACATCTGCCGGTTTCGCAGAAGATACGGATTTCGAATTTTTATTGACAAGGCTTCTTGACATAGGTGTGACCGGTCGGTAACTATTCGAATGTTACTTAGTAGTAACACCGCTATGAAACGATGTCAAGTTTAAGACACCGGCCGGGATCGCCCGCCGGAAAAGACGATGAACCCGAAGGAATACCCCAATGCACCAGGCAAACAGCGATCTGACCATCCTTGAGGTCCTGACGGACCCGATGATCCGTGCCGTAATGCGTGCGGATGGCGTCACGACCAATGAAATGAAAACGCTTCTCTACTCTGCTGCCAGTGCGCTTCGCCAGATGCAGCCGGGAACGGTGAGCGCCAAAAATCATACGGCCAACCTGCTCGCGGCTCCCAAGCGCCGCCTGCTGTCGATGGTCCATCCGCTCGCTTCGCGCTCCGACTGCTTACGTATGAGCGCGTAACGAAACCAGTTCTCCCGGCGCATCCCTCAAAAGAATGCGCAAACAGACCCAGCCGGGCACCTCCGCCGGCTGGGTTTTTGTTTGTGGAGATAATCGTTGGCGGCTTACCGTTCAGACCTTGACGTCCAACTCGGCAAAATCTTCCGTTCCAAAAAACTTGAGATAGCGTTCGACTTCCGAAGGCTCGCCCGTCGCCTTGCGCGGATTGTCCGATAACTTGACAGCCGAATGGCCGTTGGCATCGCTGACCTTGCAGACGATGGAAATCGGATTGAGGCCGCTGATTTGGGTCGGCGCGCAGCCGGCAAAATCGTTCGTCAGGTTGGTACCCCAGCCGAAACTCATGCGTACACGTCCCTGAAAATGCCGGTAGGTATCAAGGATCGTTTCGACATCCAGACCATCCGAAAAGATCAGCAGCTTTTCCTTGGGATCGCGTCCCATCTTGTTCCACCAGGCAATGATCTTCTCACCACCTTCGATCGGCGGGGCGCTGTCGGGGCGAAAGCCGGTCCAGTCGGCAACCCAATCGGGGGCATTCCGCAGAAAAGCCGCCGTGCCGAAGGCATCGGGCAGAACGATCAGCAGGTTGCCGCCATAGAGCTGGTTCCAGTCCTGCAGAACCTTATAAGGCGCCAGGCCGAGTTCCTGGTCGCTGCGCGCAAGCGCCGCCACGACCATTGGCAGCTCATGTGCGTTGGTGCCGAGCGCTTCGAGGTCGGTATCCATGGCGAGGAGCACGTTGCTGGTGCCGGAAAAGGACTTGCCAATGCCTTCCTTCAGCGCCTCGACGCACCAGCGCTGCCACAGGAAGCTATGGCGGCGGCGTGTACCGAAGTCGGAGATGCGCAGGTCCGGATGGGCCTTCAGCTGCTCGACCTTCGACCACATCTTGGCCTTTGCGCGCGCATACAGCACGTCCAGCGCAAATGGCCCCATGTCCTTCATGGCGGTGCGGGAGCGTAGCTCGTTGATGATCGCCAGGGCCGGGATTTCCCACATGGAGGTGTGGGTCCACTTGCCGGGGAAGGTCAACTCGTACTGACCGTGTTTGCGGGACAATTCGTAGTCCGGCAGTTGGAAATCGACGAGCCAGGCGAGGAAATCCGGTGCGAAGATCTGCTTGCGGCCATAGAACGTGTTGCCGGCGAGCCAGATCATCTCCTTCTTGGTGAACCGCAGGCCGCGGACATAATCCAGCTGCTCGCGCAGTTCCTGCTCGTCGATCTCGTCGGTCAAAAGGACTGTCTTGGTGCGGTTGATCACCGAGAAGGTTGCATCGACCTCCGGATAGAGGCGCCAGATCATTTGCAGCATCAAAAGCTTGTAGAAATCCGTATCGAGCAGGCTGCGCACCACCGGGTCGAGCTTCCAGGCATTGTTGTAGACCCGGCGAGCGATGTCCGTCTTGGTCATGCAAAAGCTCCCCTTGCGCCGCCCGTCAACGTCGTCTGCATATGTGGTTCATTCCTTAGATTCCAATGGCATGCGCATTTGGAGTTTCGATACCGAAACACATGGCACGTCCTTCCGCTCCGCTGCAACCGCTGATGCGAGAAACAGGGAAGGAAAAGGTTACGCCAGGTTAGCAGTATTTCCGGTTCCGCTGAGTTTGGTGAGACTGAGAAAATGCTGCTTGGGGGGAGATTGTCGGGGCCGTGCCTGGAGCAGACATGGCGCTGAACGAGCAAACGGCGCGGCACCCCCGCCGCTCCGCGCGGCGGGTCCTTGCAGCGATAGTCCCATGCCTTAGCTCAAGCGTGAGCGTGGGAATGATGGAATATCCCAGATCCAGCCAGATAACGATCATTTGCTCTTTAAGCGTCTGGTTTCCGCGAAGTCGCCCGTCGCATTACTCCCAGCCGAGCCGAGCCGAGAGACGCAGGTAAATTTGAGGACGAAGCGCAAATCTCTCCCGATAGCGAGATCCACATAAATCAAAGAATCGGAAGAAAAAACAGGTCGTTGAAAACCGTCTAACGTTCGGCGGCGGCCGTAATATTGCATGATTAAACCACAAAATAACACAATTATGATTGTTTTTATCGAATATAATGTGATAATTTATTCTCACAGCGGCATGGGGCCGCAGCAGAGAGCAGCTCTATGAAGCCTGAAGACCGGCGGCAGGAAATTATGGATATCCTCATGGAGGCCGGTTCAGCTTCCGTGGAAGATCTCGCCAGCCGTTTCGGTGTCAGCAAGATGACGGTACATCGCGATCTCGACGATCTCGAGCAAGCCGGTTTGCTGCGCAAGGTGCATGGCGGTGCATCGATCCAGTCCAGCCCGCAGTTCGAGAGCGATTTTCGCTACCGCGAGAAGATCGCGGCAGAGGAAAAGCGGCGGCTGGCGCAGCACGCTGCGACGCTGATCGAGCCCGGCCAGATCATCATCATCGACGATGGCTCGACGGCGGGCGGCGTGGCGGATTATGTCAAGGACATCCGGCCGCTGACGGTCATCACCAACAATCTCAGTGTAATCAACAAGCTTGCCGCCGTCGCCGGCATCGATGTGATCTCGCTCGGCGGCCAGTACTCAAAGAAATTCAACGGCTTCTTCGGCATCACCACGGAGGAGGCCCTGCGCTCGCTGAGGGCCGACATGGCTTTCCTGTCGAGCTCCGCCATCCATGGCGCATCCGCCTTCCATCAGGATCAGGAAGTCGTGCAGACCAAGCGGCAAATGATGAAGTCGGCTGCACGCAGCGTCCTGCTTGTCGATCACGGCAAATTCGGCAAATCAGCCCTGCATTTCCTGACCGGGCTCGACGCGTTCGACATGGTCCTGACAGGCTCGGAAATCGAACCGTCCTTCGAACAAGGCCTCAAGGACGCCGGCATCAAACTTCAGAAGATTGGCGGGAAAACCGCGGAGGACACGGCATGACAAAGACATCCGTCTGGGTTGGAACCAGCTGGAAAATGAACAAGACGCTCACTGAGGCCATAATCTTTGCCGACGGACTGGCAGAAGCTGACGCGGCGCGCGACAGCCGCATCCAGCGCTTCGTCATTCCTCCCTTCACAGCCACGCGCCAGGTGAAGGAGCGGCTTGCCGCAACCAGCGTCAAGGTCGGCGCACAGAACATGCACTGGGATGATGCGGGCGCCTGGACCGGAGAAATCTCGCCGGTCATGCTCAAGGATTGCAATCTCGATATCGTCGAGCTCGGCCACAGCGAACGGCGCGAACATTTTGGCGAAACGGACCGCACGGTGGGCTTGAAGACGGCCGCCGCTGTCCGCCATGGCCTGACCCCGCTGATCTGTATCGGCGAGACGCTGGCGGAGCGCGAAGCCGGACAGGCCGATATCGTCCTGCGCCGCCAGGTAGAAGGCGCCCTTGCGTTGCTCGAAGGAGCCGACAAGGCCAAGCCGGTTTTACTTGCCTACGAGCCCGTCTGGGCAATCGGCGTCAACGGCATTCCCGCCTCATCCGATTATGCCGATGAGCGCCACGCCCTAATCGCCGAGTGGGCCAAGGCAAGCCTTGGCGTTTCCGTACCGGTTCTCTACGGCGGCAGCGTCAATCCCGGCAATTGTGAGGAGCTGATTGCCAGGCCCCATATCGACGGTCTGTTCATCGGCCGCTCGGCTTGGGACGTGGCCGGCTATCTCGACATTCTGAAACGCGTCGCCTCGGCGCTCTGAAACCACCGTCAACGGAAGGATCCAGCCATGAAAATCGCAATCGGCGCCGACAGCGCAGGCAAGCCGCTTCTCGACATTATCGAAGCCCATCTCGCCACCAAGAGCGGCCTTGAAGTCTCCAATCTCAGCCAGTCCGGCTTTTATGCCGACCTGTCCAAGGGACTGGCCGAAACCATCGTCAACGGTCAGAACGACCGCGGCATCCTGATTTGTGGCACCGGCATCGGCGTCTCGATTTCGGCCAACAAGGTGCCGGGAATCCGCGCAGCCCTCACCCACGACACCTATTCGGCCGAGCGCGCCGCCAAATCCAACAATGCCCAGATCATCACCATGGGCGCCCGCGTCATCGGGCCGGAACTGGCCAAGGCCATTGTCGACAAGTGGCTGAAATCCGAATTCGATCCGAACGGCTCGTCGGCCGGCAATGTCGACGCGATCGACCGTCTCGATGCCGGCAAGTGACGCACTGATCAAAACCCTTCCGCAGAATATGTAGATCCTCCCTCATGTCCTGCAGAATGAACGCCCGGCGAAAATGCCGGGCGTTTTCGTTTGAGCCGGCGCTGCCATATGGTCCTGCTCTGGGGGATTTTTTTTGCAATGAGCCTCAAATCTGCACAGAATCGGAGGTGCGTTAATCTTCCCGCACAAGTTTCGGTTGACCCCATCGCAACCCGCCCTTTTGATCGGATGCCGGCGCGCAATCGGCATTAATACGGAGGGCCTATGTCCTTCCTGCAATCGATCTTTTTTCGTTGGCCGGTGGGTACTGGCTCGGCAAGCTCCAGTTCGGAAAATTCCAGCTCGGCGGTGTCGCAGGCTCGCTTCTGGTCGCGGTCGTGCTCAGCCAGATCGGCATCACCATCGACAATGGCATCAAGGCGGTGCTGTTTGCGCTGTTCATCTATGCCGTCGGCTTCGAGATCGGTCCGCAATTCTTCCGCTCGCTCGGGCGCAAATCGATACGCGAAATCGTCATGGCCGCCGTGCTCGCCACCAGCGGTCTGCTGACCGTTGTCGTTCTGGGCAAGATTGTCTGGCCTCGACAAGGGGCTGGCGCAGGCATCGCAGCCGGTAGCCTCACCGCGGCTTTGGCACGCGGCAACCGGTCGGACGTGCCTCCCTCGCCAATCTAAACGAATTCGAATACGCCGCCATCGGCAGCTCGCTGCGCGCGATGGCAGATGAGTATTACGAGGTGTTCAAGAAGGGGTGACACGCTTTCTGTCGAGCGCCGGCCGTCAGCGGCCGGCGTCTCCCATCATATTGAAGTTCTATGATGCGGCACGCTTCAGCGGCCGCTTGAACAATTTTCCGAGTAGAGCTAAGCCAATCAGCTCCACGTGAGGCGGATAATCCCTTATCGCGGCGGCGAGAAACCGCATTGCCTTCGTCGTTTTTCCCACAGTGTAAAAATACCTGCCGATATCAATCAGCATCAGGGATCTCTGCTTCTTGCGCGTGCGCAAAACCTCCCTGTTTTTCCTCATGATACGCAGCAGACCCATCATCTCCTTACGCTTGTTCGATGATATGCTGTCAGGGGAGATGAACCCCAACACCACTGGCTCGATATCCTCGTAGATCGACGTGTGCTGGGCCAGCCTGATGGCAAAACCCCAGTCTTCATTGGCTCTCGCACATGTATCGAACCATTCGACATCGGGAATGCAATTCTTTCGGAACAGCGCGTTCTGCAGACTGATACGGTTTTCCGTCAGCAGCCGCCCAAGCTGATCTTCGTCAAGGCGCAGCCGTCCGGCAGGAAGAGGAGCGTAAGCAACGCGGCCCGGCCCGTAATTCCATTGATTGTCGCGGCCGTAGATGATCTTTGCGCCGATGACGACGCCGACATGGCTGGGAATAGACGAAAACAGCGCAAACTGCTTCTGCAGTTTTCCAGGCAGCCATAAATCATCGCTATCCTGAAAGGCGATGTAGTCGCCTCTGGCGTGGCCAAGGCCGGTGTTGCGCGCAGCAGCGGCGCCGCCGTTTCTCGGGCGCCTTACATATCGCACCCGATCATCGCCGACACTGCGGACGACGCTTTCGATGTCCTCCGTCGAGGCGTCGTCGACGACGATCAGTTCCAGATCCTCATGCGACTGCGCCAGCACGCTGTTCATCGCGGCGACAAGGGTGCCGCTTCTGTTGTAAGTGGGCAGTATGACCGATATTGTCATTCAATGAACTTCCAGAGTTTCAAAGCCGTCCTCCGATTGGGCAGTCCCGTCCCGTTGGCGCCGGAACTTAACTCTCATCCCGAACGCGATGCAAAAACCCAGTCGTTTGCCGGTCCAGTCGTTTGTCGGTAAGCGAACGCGCGAAACGAAACAATCTAGCTTTATTCGCAGCTGTATCGCCATCAGGTTAGGCGGGGATACGCTACCGCCTACGGGCTTCCCCCTTTGGCTTATACACTGTCTGGCCAATAGGCGTTTTCGGCATCCCGTTACGTGCCGCAAACAGGCATAAGGCGTATCCCGTCCGTCAAAACCACGCTCCGCCTCGACCTAAATTCAGGTTCATATTTCACATGGAATTCGCCAAGCTGCCAGCGTGTCCCAAGGTGTCTGGGAAGACCTGCGACGACAGGGACATGAGGAGAAAGCTTGTGGCGGATTTCTTTGCGGCCGTACTGTCCACCTTGCATGGAATGATAGGTTTTAGGCTGCCAAGAAGTCAGGTGTGCCTTTGATGCCCGTCAACGGCGCCCCCGCGCGGCGGTCCATGATCGGTATCTTCACTGTCGGCTGGACCGTTCACTTGTGGAACGCCCCTTACCTGCTGATCATGTTTTACCTGGGGAGTGCATCCTGGATGCTGGATATCGAGCCTTGGGAAACGACGGGTGCCCGACTGCATACGAGACGGGCGGCGCGAACGTTGACGAGATTGCCGTGAGGATTGCTGTCACGCGTCATTGGCTCGCCCTCTGCTGGGTCCTTGCCTTGGTCGACGGAGAGGCCACGCCCAGTGCATTCGCGCAGGCCATGCTGCCTGCGGTACCGGCGTCTGCCGGCAAAATATTAGACACAGCCTATCCCAATGAAACCAATACCGGCGTACCCGCGGGACTAAACCTTACGCCCGCAACCACCTTCACGCTTGACGTTGCAGGTGCGACGGTGAGTGGCCTCGATTTTCGAGGTACCGTGGCGATCACCGCTGCAAATGTGAAACTCATGAATTGCCGGATAACGGGAAGTGGCTGGGCTGCCCTAGACATCCGCGCCGATGGCGTGACGGTCGAAAATTGCGAAATAGACGGCCAGCGGGCCCCGGGGATTCGGGGGATCAGCGTTTCCGGCAACAATGTCAAGATCCGCCACAGCAACATCCATAGCAGCGAAGATGGCATCTATCTTACGGGGTCATCAAAAATATATATTGAAAACAATTATATACACGATCTCCAATCGCAATGGGAAAGTCCCCATTTTGATGGAATCGCCACGGATGGCGGCATATCCGACGTTCTCATCCGGGGTAATACAGTCATCAATCCCCATGCGCAGACATCCGCGATCATGCTTAGCAACTACTCCGGCTCTGTTTCCGACGTCCGTATTGAAGAAAACTGGCTGATCGGCGGCGGATATACGATCTATGCGGACGACCAGTTCGATGGCGGCACCATGTCAAATATCTCCATGACGGATAACAGGCTTGGACGCGGCTATTATGGATATGCCGTCATCGGCAACAGCTCACCGGTATTTTCCCGAAACACCGACGATCAGTCGGGAACAGCTGTGGAAAGGTAATGCACGGCATTCTACAGGGGGCAATCGTAAAGGGCCTCGTCCGGCGGATAAGTCGAAGCCAGCAGCGAAGGATGCACGGATTCATTCCTATCGATTAACCTGATAGGTTGCTCCAATACTATGTCAATCGCATGACGCGCAGGTTTAATCTATTCATTACACGCTCAAAATTAACCATCAGTAATATTAAAAAAAGAAAACAAAAGCGTGAACTAATACTTTTTGGGGTGCCTTTTACAAGTTAACTCATTTGTCTACGCCACCCAAAAATCGGTAAAATCGATTTCCACGCGGGCCAAAAGGGCTTTGAACGTTTAAGTTCCCCCAAATTGGTAGGGGTATAATTCGATGGTGGATGCCGATGCTACCCCCATAGGCTAAACCAGTGTTTGAGAATATGGAAAACAAATCGTTCACGATTTCGTACCCATACTGGGCAAACCCATAATTATCAGATAATATCAGAAATTATGCATACAAGTGTTTCTTAATTCGGACTGTACTAGCTCACATCGAGCGAAATTAACAAATGGCTGGGGTGGCGCATGCGTTTTTAAATGCCTCTTATTTCCTAGGGGCGGCATGCATGTGCATTTAAGGGAGTAAAGTACCTATGAATTCACTGATGATGACAAACGGCAAAGATATATCAAATAATAGTTTTCATTCTACACAAGTCGAACATACCCATACTGAAAATGATAAGGTTCCAATTAATACTGCCCGGGGTCGTTCACTTCTAATCATCGATGACCGTGCACTTGATCGGCAATGTCTCGCCTACTGTATTTCAGCTCACAAGATGGATATGGACGTTCTTGCGTTCGGATCGATGACCGAATGGGAGCGCAAGCGTCATGATTATCCTGCGGTTGCCGCCATTCTCTTGAACATTGGTGGCAAGAAAATCTCCGACCCGGCCGTCGGTGAAGAAATCAAGAAACTTTCCTCTACGCTAGAAGCACCGATTATCGTCCTGGCCGACACGGACGAGCTTTCTCAGATCATGAAGGCGCTCGAATGCGGGGCAAAGGGTTATATCCCTTCTTCGGTCAGCATCGATGTTTGCATCGAAGCGATAGCACTTTCCATGGCAGGCGGCATTTTCGTCCCGGCCAGCAGTGTTTTCGCAATGCGGCAGGCTTTGGAATCAGGCAACCCAGCTGCCCGGCCGTTGGCAGGCATGTTCACGGAGCGTCAGGCTGAAGTCGTCGAGGCACTTAGACGCGGAAAAGCCAATAAAATTATCGCCTACGAACTTAATTTGCGGGAAAGTACCGTCAAGGTTCACATTCGCAACATCATGAAAAAGGTCAAGGCGACCAACAGAACCGAAGTTGCGTACAAGATCAAGGATCTCTTCCCGATGTCTGCTGTCGAGGGCATGAAAGGAGTTGAACATTAACTCGATAAATTACGCGGAAGCATCTGTAAATAGTTTTTTCTAAGTTTAAGTAAAGCACCTCTAACCGGGTGCTTTACTTTTTCTGGCTGTGATGCGCTGTGTCAAAGGCCGGTTCCTCTCAGAACAACGATTGGCGTTTGCGACAAGATCCAGAGGTCGACACCAAAGGACATCGTGCTTGAGTAGCGCGTATCATGCAGAGCGCGCTCAACGAAAGTACAACTGTTGCGTTCGCTGATTTGCCAAAGCCCAGTCAACCCGGGACGCAGGTCAAAATAGGCGGTGCCGGGATATTGCTGCCTTTGCTCCGGCAGCATTGGACGCGGACCAACCAGGCTCATATCTCCAAGGCACACATTCAGCAGTTGCGGGAGCTCGTCGATCGAGTATTTCCGCAAATAGTGTCCAACTGTTGTAATGCGCGGATCGTTTCTCAGCTTCTGTTTCGCGTCCCACTCCAATCTGGCCATGGGATCGGCTGCCAAATGTTCCTGCAGCCGGATATCCGCATTCGACGCCATGGTCCGTAGCTTCCAAAGCTTGAATATTCGCCCCCCTCTCCCCACCCTGGGTTGGCAGAAAAACGCATTTCCACCGTCCCTCCTGATCAGCAATGCACATATGCCAACAATCAGAATCGCAAACGGCGCCATGAGCAATGTGACAGCGACATCAAAGAGACGCTTAGTCGCAAGGTAGACTGAGCGAGATTTGATCGCCCGGTTGCTCGATAGGTTCTGTTCGATAGTCCGCAAAGGGTATCGTAGATCGCCTTCCGACATGAGGCCTCCAAAATTGATCTAGTTTTAGAAAACGACTGACGTCTTCGCAAATCTGAAATATAGTTTTGCGAAGTTGGCCAATTTTTACGTAGATGCATTTTTTCTAATTTCGTATTTGGCTCAACTTAGTAATATCTTAACCAATGTAGACGAAATCTCAATAAATCTAATCTAAACAATTCGATTTAGTCCGCGGCATCAGCGGCGATGTTAGTTTGAGTTGCTTTGAGAATATGAGCGCAGTTGGTCCCTATACGGGCCAAATTTGCCGCTCCGCAGCGCCTGATCTGGCCACGGCGCCTGGCTTCCCACCACTGACGGCTTCAGGAGTGCCACATTTCGCACCGGAGATAACGATCTCTGAACACGTAGAGGCGACGCTCTTGCTGCAGGAAAGCTGCGGCAGAGGAGATTGCGGTAGATCCGCGGGCACCGTACCCAAGGAACGCGATGCATTGGTGATCGCTCAACACAGAGTTGACAGCAGGACGGCGTTATCCGTCGCGGTTCCAGGTTTCGACAAACCGGTGCGCATCGCCGTAGAGCGCCAACCCGAACATCCGCCTGGCCCTATGCAAGCGAATCCGCGTCAGGCAGCTCAATGCAAGCAGGCGATTGCGAACACCCGAAACGCGATCCGTCATCAGTATTTTGAAGCTCTCGGCCACAGGCGAAACGACAACGACCGCACAGCCGGCAAGCCATCGTGCAGTGGCGATACGATGGCCGGCGACCCGTCGAAACTCATGTGCCACGTGCCGATCCCAACGACGCGCCAGCTCGGCAAAGGATTTGCACGACGGCGTCAACACCCGCGCTTCCGGAAGAAAGGCAATCCGGTGCCCCTTTGCCGTTGCCCGCTGCCCCCATTCGGTGTCTTCCATTGTTCCAATGCCGCCAAACGGACCAACGGAACGAAAGACCTCTCTCCTGACCGCCATGTTGCCCGTCGCCGCAAAGCCATACCGCTCGACATAAGCGCGCGCCCGATAGCTATAAATGCTCTCGTAGGATTCAACTGCACTCGGCCATTTGGGGTCGGCCATCAATATTCCGATATCGCCGCCCGCGAGATCGATATCCGGCCTCTTTTCCATCATTCCGACGACCGCGCGTACCCAACCCGGCTGCGCAACGCAATCGCAATCGATGAAAGCCAGCAGCTCGGCCCGTGCGAGGCTAGCGCCGAGATTGCGTGCGGGTCCTGGACCGGGAATAGCCTCGCGCTCCAGCCGGACATCGCGAATTCCCGCACACGGCCCAAACGGCATTTCACGCGAACCATTGTCGACGACAATGATCTCGAACGCGATCCCATCAGCGCGCTGCGCATCCAAGGCAACAAGGCATCGGCGCAGATCGTCCGGTTCGTTCAGATGCGGGATGATCACGCTCAGTTGCAAAGGAAGGGTCATCAGTCTTTCCTGTTTCATTAAAGCGCGATCAAAGTCTTTTATCGATGTCACCGACGGATCAGCACAAATCCATCAGTTCCAGCGCGGCAGCCGGTGTTTCTTTACGAGACACATCATGGACAGATTGGCCGCGCGTAGGAAGACGTTACGCTCCCCGTCTTGAGGCGCAGGGGCGGCTAGAGCGGGCTAGGCAACTTGGGGGAAAAGCATACGGTTTCTTGGCTATCCCTACGCCTTTCGACGGATGGTGCGGCCGCAAATCCCCAATTCGCACATGTCCAGCGACGCGACCGGAAACGTCAAGCCAGCCGGGGCACGCAACGTTCCCGGAGCACAGCGGTTAGACAACTTAAAACAGGGTCTACAGCATAGGGAGGGTTACGCCGTCCAAAAGGACTAGTCTTGCTAACAGGGGCCGCCCGCGCACCCTCCATTGACTATCTATTCCGTCATTCCGAACCACTGAACAATGACCATGGTCTCAGAGCCATCTGTTTCAGGAGTTGGGTGTCTGCGTAATGAGCAACATAGACTTGGGCTTTTATCTTTCGATCCTGCGGCGCAGACTGCCATATTTGCTGGCGTTCTCAGCTATAGGCTCAATTGCCGGCGTGACGGCAACATATTTCATCCCGCCTGTGTACAGTGCCAGTGCCAAGATCCTGGCCGAGGCGCCGCAGATACCGGTTGAGCTCGCACGCACGACTGTACCGCTCGGCGCGGTAGAACAGTTGCAGATCCTTCAGCAGCAGATCACGACACGCGACGACATCATCGCGCTGGCCAAGAAGTTCGATATCTATGCCGATGATGTGCTGACGCAGCATAGCGAAGACGTCGTCAAGGACATGCGTACGCGAATTAGATTCGAGCAGATGCAATTCGACACGCCCGGTCGTGACCAGGGAGCAACTGTTTTCAATGTGTCCTTTGCGGCAGAGAAACCATACATCGCGGCTGACGTATCCAATGAGCTTGCAACGATGATCCTCGCCAGAAACCAGCGAGAGCGAACCGATCGCGCTGGAAGCACATTGGATTTTTTCAACCAGAGTGTCACGAGACTGGCATCCGACTTGAACCGGCTCGAAGCCGACATTCTCAAATTCAAAACGGAGAACAAGGACACTCTCCCGGAAAGCCTCGATTTTCGCCGCGCTCAGCAAAGCAGTCTGCAGGAAAGAATGATCTCGCTTCAACGCGAGGAGTCCGACCTGCACACCAAACGTGGCAGCCTCATCGCGACTTATACCAATGCCGGGCAAGTCGTGGGCGCCGCTCCGCTGACGCCGGAACAGCAGATCCTTATGGATCTCAATCGTGCCCTGGCTGAACAGTTGGCGATATTCTCCGAAACCAGCCCGAACATTGTCGCGCTTCGTACCAGAATAGCAGCGCTGCAAGGCCGCCTCATGACTGGTTCGTCGAAGGAAAATCAGGATAAAGCCAGTTCTACTGCTGAGAAGAACGCGCCGTTCGGGCTCGATCTCCAGCTGTCGGACATCGATAAGCGCCTCACGGCCATAGATGCCGAGAAGGTTTCCGTCTCGCGCAGTATCGATGATCTCAACCGCTCGATCACGGGGACACCAGCCAGCGAGACCGTGCTGAACTCCCTTGAACGCAATCGCCAGAATATTCAGATGCAGTACAATGCCGCCATCGCAAGACGCGCGGAAGCGTTGACAGGAGAACAGATCGAGATGCGCTCGGATGGCGGGAGGTTCTCGCTTCTCGAACCTGCCACGGCGCCCGTCAGCGCGATCAGCCCCAGGCGTCTGCAGACAATCGGCCTCGGCACCGTCGCCGGCATCGGCCTCGGCCTGGCCCTGATCGTTTTGCTGGAATTGCTCAACAAGACAATCCGGCGCCCCGTCGAGTTGGCGCAGCTCCTCCAGTCGCAGCCTCTGGCAACGATCCCAAATATCCGGGCTTTCGAGCCAAGCCGCTCTCCAAAACTGCGGCATCGACTAGCGGGGCGGGTTGCTGCCGGGGTGATGCCAATCATTGTGGTGTCAGCCGATACAGCCTTGACGTCCCTTCGTTCCGTTTTCTCCGGCTCTATTCCCGGTATTGGATAGATAAACGGCGGCCTTCTTCGTTCCCGTCAAGTAACAACCGCGTCGGTCAGGATTAGCCATGGAACAAATTTCGACCTCGTTACAGGAAACCTTGAGGTTCCAAAGCGCAGACCGGCTTGCGGAGCAGGCGATACAGGCGTGCACGCGGCTCGGTCGGGAAATCACCTGGGAAAACCTGTTGCCGCTCGAACCGGATCCCGAAAAGATCATCGAGAATCGTATCGTAACGATCGACCGGTCCGATCCTGCTCATGCCCCGTTTGACATGATGCGGACCAGGGTTCTGCAGATGATGCGGCAAAATAGCTGGACATCCGTGGCGATAACCTCGCCGACGGCCTCCTGTGGAGCGTCGCTTGTTGCTCTCAACCTCGCGTTCAGCCTGGCTCACCAGCAGGATTGCCGCACTCTTCTGGTCGATCTCAACCTCAAGCGTCCTGATATCGGGGATATGCTTGGCGTTAAAGCGCCGGCGTCAATGGAAGAGTTCCTGAAAGGCAATGTGCCAATTCACGATATTTTCCTGCGCTACGGTGCCAATCTGGCGATCGCTCCGAACCATCAAGCCGTGGAGTTTTCCGCCGAGCTGCTGCAGAGCCTGGAGACTGCGAAAGTCTTGCAGGACCTGCAGCAAAGGATGGGGCCGGACATCATCGTGTTCGACATGCCTCCGATGCTCTCCAGCGACGACGTGACCGCATTCTTGCCAAGCGTCGATTGCGCCGTCCTGGTCGCGGCCGCTGAATACAGCACCGCAGATGAGGTTGATCGTTGCGAACGCTATCTCTCGGAGCGAACCAACATGCTCGGGGTCGTCCTCAACAAGTGCCGTTACTGCACCGACTACTGAACACGTGACGGGCATCGCTGGCGATTGCCCTTTTCAAAGACCCGCCATCACTCTGTCAAAAAGGAAAATGCCATGCGCAAGTTGCTCGTTGTCTATGGCACGCGCCCTGAAGCGGTCAAAATGGCCCCCTTGATCGAAGAGCTTGCCCACTCGCGCCATTGCAGACCGATCGTAGCCGTCACGGGCCAGCACCGCGAAATGCTCGATCAGGTCAATCAGTTGTTCGGGATCCGGCCCGATCACGATCTCAACATCATCACACAAGCGCAGAGTCTTGAAACCATCACCGCTCGGGTTCTCGCCGGGGTTTCCAACCTGATCGAGGTCGAGGCGCCGGATGCATTGGTTGTGCAAGGCGATACAACGACGTGCTTTGCTGCAGCGCTGGCCGCATTTTACCGTAAGATTCCGCTGATCCACCTTGAAGCAGGCTTGCGAACGGGCGAACGGCACAACCCTTTCCCGGAGGAAATCAACCGTCGGCTCACAACTCAGCTTGCTGCCCTGCACCTGGCTCCGACGCAGACGTCAAAGAGCAACCTGCTGAAAGACGGCGTCGCAGAACGCGATATCGTCGTGACCGGCAATACCGTCATCGATGCGTTGCTGCGTGTTTCCGACAAGAATAACCCGGTCAAGAACCAGGATATCGAACGGATTGCGGCCCGGACCAGCGTCCTCATTACTGCGCACCGTCGCGAATCCTGGGGCGAACCCATGGCACAGACTGCGCGCGCGATTGCGCGGCTGGCGCGGATGTTTCCCGAGATTGCATTTTTACTCCCGGCACATCTCAATCCGGCCGTGCGGGAGGTTCTGCTGCCGCCGCTTGCCAATCTGGACAACGTGCTGATCACTCAACCGCTTGATTATGGTGATTTCGTCAGGGCCATGCGCGACTGCTCGATTGTTCTAACCGATAGCGGCGGCGTTCAGGAAGAAGCACCGACATTCGGCAAACCGGTGCTTGTCATGCGCGAAACGACCGAGCGTCCGGAGGCGGTCGCCGCGGGCACCGTACGCCTGATCGGAACGAATGAGGACCGCATTGTCGAGGAGGTCAAAACCCTCCTGACAAACCGGCAGGCCTATCAGGATATGGCGCGCGCGGTGAACCCTTATGGCGACGGAATGGCCGCAGCGCGGTCGGTCCAGGCTATCGAGCACTTTTTTGATCTGGGAGAGCGGCCGGCCGAATTCGATACACGGCCCGAAGTCCGCGAGGATTCAGTCGCCGCATAGAACCGTTCAGGCTTAACCGATGCCGGAAAGCCGAGAGGCGGCCAATGGCCGCCTCTGGTATTGTTCAGATGTAAAGTAAGACGCGGGCCGCCTAGACGGCCCCTTCCTGCTACAGCAGGAAGTAGTCTTTCGACAGCGTGACCGCGTCATCCAGATGGATGGCGAAATCGGCCTTTTTGTCTCCGTTGGTATCGCCGTAGACGTAGGTATCCGAAGCCTGCTTGCTGTAGTTCAGCTCGCCGGCCTTGCCGGTGAAGCCAGATGTTCCGATAAACGTGAACGCCTGATTTCCGGTAGCCCTCGTATTCGCGTCGATCGCCGCCAAATCAATCCGGTCACCGCTGGTGCCCGAGAAATCAAAGATCGTATCGCGACCAATTGAGCTAAACGTCGAGTCCGCCGTGCGTTCAAAGACAAAGGTATCTGCTCCGGCACCGCCGGTCAGATCATCAGCGCCACGGCCGCCATCGAGGATGTCACTGCCGGCACCGCCATCAAGCACGTCAATACCGCGACCGCCGTCCAGCAGGTCGTTTCCGGCATCGCCCGTCAGCTTGTTGTCGGCGCTATTGCCGAAGAGTTTGTCAGCATAGCTAGAACCGGACAGGTTTTCGATCGACACATAGGCGTCGCCCTTGGCATCGCCGGTGTTGATCGAAGGGGTGGCGAGACTTGCCGTTACGCCAGCCGCTGCACCGAAGTAGGACGCGGTATCTGTCCCCGCTCCGCCATCGAGCTTATCGGCACCCGCGCCACCGTTCAGCACATTGCCACCGCCATTACCCGTGAGGGTATCGCCGTAGCTGGAGCCCAACAGGTTCTCAATGCTGGCCAGCTTGTCGCCTGTAGCATGCCCCCCGGAAGCGGCTCCCGTCTGAAGGTTGACATTCACGGCCGCCGATCCGGCATAGCTTGCCGTATCTGTTCCGGTACCACCGTCGATGATATCGGCACCGGCGCCGCCCTTGATCAGATCGTTTCCTGCAAGACCCTTGTAGGTTTCGGCGCCCGCATTCGTTTTGCCGGCGACAGGCATGGTATCATCCCCTGCAGTCCCGATATGCTCGGTCGAAGTGACTGGTGGCTTCGGGTCCGGCAGGGTTTCTCCCGGCGGGGTTACGACTGGCGGGATTTCGACTGGCGGAACTGTTACCGGTGGCTGCGTGCCCGTCGGAATGGTATCCAGGCCGGTATTGCCATGCACGACAGGCTTGTCGTCATACAAGGCCATATCACCCCAATGACCGTTGCCGATCTGGTTGTTGGTGATCTTGATCGAAGCGTCATCGACCGTACCCCCACCAAACCGTCCGTCTAGGTAAACGGTGTAGCCACCACCCACCAGCCGGTTGCTGTCAATCGTGATGTTCGACAGACCACCGAATACGTTCGCCATCATCACGGCCGCTGTCTGGTCGTGATCGTTGACGACGGTGTTGTGGATGATGTCGATATCGTGACCGCCATTGATTTCGATGGCATCGAAGTGCGCTTCCGGGCCACCGCGCAGGCTATGGATGTAGCTATCCCGGATGACGGCCGGGCCACTGAGGTTGAAACCGTTTTCGACATCGTGGATGTTGTTGCGCAGGAATGTACCGTGGCCAAAAACACCGTTGGACCCTGCATTACCATCGATTTCACTGTCTTGCAGCGTGAAACCCGTGGCTTTGTCCGTGACCCTGAGCGCGGTGAACCCGCCATTGGACACGAGCTTGATGTTGCTCAGCGTGACGTTCTTCGCGTCGATAACGATATCGCCGTTAACTTCCATATTACTGATAACGGCATTGTCCTGCGTGATATGAAGCGTACCGTTATACTTGGTCAACGCAACGCCGGCCTTCACGCCCGTGTTGCTTGCATCCGGGTAGCCCGAAACCTGCGCTGCAGCTGCAGCTGCAGGAACGGCGTCAGCCGCCGTTGCAGTTGTGCTCGGCACGCTCGTTGTCGCAGCGGACTTTGCGGCAGGTTGACCGCTCGCATTGTCTTGGGTGTTAAGTGCTGTTTCGACAGGGGTAACTGCAGAAACAGGTGTAGCTGCGGAATCGGTTTGGTCAGTGCCAGCATGGGAGAGGCCGGCCTTGCCACTGTCAACGTTTCCAGCGTCGGCCACCGACGGATTACTATCGAATTTGACTGCCCGATGTTCGGAAGTCTCTTCACTGTGGCGTGCGTCACGCGCGCCAAAACCTTGCATCACACTATGATCAGCAGTATCGAAGGCGTCTTTCAGCGTAACTCTGGATGGAACCGTTGCTCCATTCGTTGCGCTCGCTGTTTCTAGATCGATAACGCCCAGAGGTTTTCCCTCACTGTATTTCTCTGTCAAAAAACCACCGTTGCTTGCGTTGAATACTGTTCTTGCCACTGTTCTATTGCCTTTCTCCTCAGCCCTTGAACCCCATTTCAAGTTTGCCGATTGCAAATCCGCCTACCTCTTATTTGGTAAGCAGGACCTACAATAGGGATGAGTAATGCAACTTCAGAATGGGTGCAATGGAACGAAATTGTCTATGCATATTAGGGCAGCATGCCTGATTCTGGCCCTACTATCGCCACAAAAACCCTAGGAGGGCGCTTCATTTTGAAATATTTAATGAATTTTTGCTGCTTGAGAGAAATACAAATTTTCATGGGTTATTTACAACAGTCACAACGTTTGCAACCTGAAGTAACCCGAAAACACTGAAAAGATATGAAAAAACCGGATGAGGGGGAGCCGGGTTCAGCCGAGGGAAGAAAAACCAAGGTTTTTGGAAAAAAAAATTTGGAAAATTAATTCATTGCAACCGTGGATCATGTTTTCCGGTCAACACAATCGCCTTGACGCGTTTTAAGACCCAGAAGGGAACGCAAATCCGGCAAAAGGGGTAACTCAGACTCTCTCGTCATTCGGATGATTCGCTGGCGCAAGCCTTCAAAAAGACGCGTGAGGAGAACCGTTGCTGCCCGTGTCTATCGGCCACGCCAGAGGCCGAGCGCCGCACGTAGCGCCGACAGGTGGCCGGATCCCACAGCCAGGCGTATCGCTTCCCCAACGGCGATACCCGACCGGAATAGAGCCGAAGACAGAAAACCATGGCGGCGGCGATGATAGACAATACGGTTGGCGGTCATGAGGGCCGTGAGAAAATCGCTGCTGTGATAGTCGCCGCCGATATGGACGGCCTGCGCCGCGGGAACGTACAGCACGTCGAAACCGGCCCCGCGAACGCGCTGCAGATAATCGACCTCTTCACTATACAAAAAGAAGCTCTCGTCCCAATCTCCGACTGTTCGGCGGGCCTCGGCGGAAACCAAAAGGATTGCGCCGGTTGCCCATTCGATGGCGCCCCCATTTTGGTAGGGAACCGGATCGGCGACGACCTCGCCTAGCCCTGCGCGGGCGGCCAATGTGCCCCCCAGCAATGCCTCGGACCACGCCGTCACGATCGAGGGCTCACGGCGGATGGATTTGGAAACGGTACCATCCTCACCGCGCACCTGCGGTACGGCCACGCCGCCCGAAGAATTCCGCAGACCGGCATACAAGTTGCGGATGGAACCGGGTTGCAGGCGAATATCCGGGTTGAGAACGAGTAAATCTGCCGCGGGGGCAATTGTCGCCACGGCCGCGTTGATACCCGCGGAATAGCCACCATTGCGGCCTGTTCGAATAATTCTTGCCCCGATCGGATGCGCAAGCGCCACCTCCACGGAAGTGTCATGAGAATCGTTATCGACGACGATCACTTCATACTCAGCGATGCCCTCAAGCCCCGCCGATAGGGAATCGAGCAACCCGGACAGAACGGAGGCGCTGTTATAGGCAACGGTGACAACTGCCAGTGCCGGCGCAGGTCTGCCAGTAGTGCCGTTGCCGTTGAGCGTTTCTCTTTGTTTTATGGATGCGTCCATGTCGCGCTCTCATATCCAGCGGCCTCCCGAAACGGGACGTCCGCAATCCATGCCGGAAAAGGGGACATGCTGAAAGACTGCAGAGAGACGTAGCCTTAGTCCCGTTCCGTTCAACCGCTAAGCCGGAAAGGTGAGTGCTGCCCGGCTCGGTTCATCCTATCGGCGCATACCGGTACCATCGGCGACATGCCGGATAGGGATCTCATAAGTCTTTGAGTGCGCTGGCATATCTGTGGGGATTTTCTAGCATACGGCAGAATTCGACGATCGAGATTTATGTATTTTTTAAAGACAAGCTCGCCCGACCTTTGATCAACCGCCTTTTCACTGAAACGGCAAGGCATCAGGAGCTTTCATGCCGATTGAATTTCAGCAGTCATTGCCCGCGCGAACACAACATGCTGCGTCAGACAGGAATGGATACCGGAATCGGCATTCTGAAGAGTGCTCCGCAGACGCGCACACCAGGCTCGATGCCATGGAAGTGGTCTCCCGCTCAACGCGCGTCCAGGCAGATTGGTACCTGGAAATTGCCGAACGTGGCCTTCCGCGCATGCACAAGGGCGGCGTGTTCGGCCATACCTTGCGCGCCGTCAGGGAAAATTCGCATTGGTCCGAGCAGCTCGAGGGAGATAGCCTTCGCTACGCGGCAATCGTTGCTCTCGGGCTCTCCTATACCGGCACCACGACGCAGCAACAGATCCTCGCCGGCAGCACTGCAGCCGATCTGGCCCGGACATGCGCTGTCCGAGCCGAAAAATCATTGGATACAGGAGCGGTCGCGCTGGCCGCCTGGGCCGCAGCGGAGGCCGGACATTTTCATGCTGGGGCTTTGTTCAAGCAGCTCGGTTTGCGGCTTGCCTCAAGTGCACCTATCGCGACGGTTCAGTGCGCCTGGGCGCTCACCGCGGCCTTGGCAGCCGCACGATTGGGAGACACACGTAGTGTCGTCTCGCTTGCAGCCGAGAGGTTGATGTCGGGACTGTCATCGACAGGATTGTTGCCCCACAACCTGCCTGCATCGGCCAGCGGACGTTTGCGTGCGCATGTCGGGTGCTTTGCCGATCAGGTTTACACCATACAAGCCCTCGCCCGTCTCCATGCCGCACAGCCGAATGCCTTGGCATTGTCAGCTGCAGAAGCCTGTGCCGAGCGTATTTGCGCATTGCAGGGGCCGGCCGGCCAATGGTGGTGGCACTATGATGCCCGCAGCGGCGGCGTGGTCGAGGGGTATCCGGTCTATAGCGTTCACCAGCACGCGATGGCACCCATGGCCTTGTTCGACCTGCGGGAGGCCGGCGGTACCGACCATTCGCAAGCCATCATCAAAGGCATGCAGTGGCTGGAGAAACGTCCGGAGGTGCCAACCGCACTCGTCGTTCCCGAAAAGGGTGTGATCTGGCGCAAGGTAGCGCGCCGGGAGCCGCGCAAAGCGGTGCGAGCCATATCGGCGGTCACGACTGCGCTGGTGCCCGGCCTGCACGCCCCCGGGATTGAGATGCTCTTCCCACCGACCACAGTGGACTACGAATGCCGTCCCTATGAACTGGGGTGGCTGATGTATGCGTGGCTTGGCGGCGGCGCAGTTATGAGGCTCGCGCCTGGGCTTGCCGGGGGAACGCCCACCCTTTTCAAGGAGAATTGAGATGTATCGGCAACGCCAGCTTCTCTTTGGGATGTACATGGATGCCATGCGCATGGATGACGTGATCGACCGCTGCCGCACCGCGCTCGCCACGCGCAGCCGGGTCCTGCTTGGTGTGCTCAACGCAGCCAAGATCGTCGAACTGCGCAGAAACCCACTCTTGCGCGAATCCCTGATGGAATGTGATCTCCTTTTGGCCGATGGCCAGTCCGTGGTCTGGGCAAGCAAATTGCTCGGGCGACCCTTGCCGGAGCGCATCGCCGGCATCGATATCTTCACACGTCTGCTGTTTCTGGCGCATCGCGACGACCGGTCAATTGCGCTCCTGGGCGCCAAGCCGGACGTCCTAGCTGAAATGCAGCGCGTTATTGGTCAACGCTTTCCCGGCTTGCGGATCGCCTACAGCCATCATGGATATTATGAAGCAGCCGAAACGGCTCAGATTGCCGCGGATATCCGCGACTCCGGCGCCGATATGCTGTTTCTCGGCATGACGTCACCCAAGAAGGAAATATTCCTGGGATCCCATGGCGCATCTCTGAATGTTCCTGTGCTGCACGGTGTCGGCGGCTCTTTCGACATCATGGCCGGCATTACCCGGCGCGCGCCGGTTGCCTGGCAGAAGGCAGGCCTGGAATGGGCCTATAGACTGCTGCAGGAGCCACGGCGGCTATGGTGGCGCTATCTGAAAACCAACACCAGTTTCGTCCAACTCACCGCGCGCGAAATGATCAATCCGGCCCGTGCCTTCAAGCCCGGCCGGGACTCGGATGCCATGCCGAGCGGTTCAATGGCCACCAGCACACAAGTTCGGAGTCTTGCTGATGACTGAAATATTCAAGGGCCGACTGGCCATTTTGGGAATGGGGTATATCGGCCTGCCCACCGCGGTGGCAATCGCTACCCGCGGGATCGACGTGATCGGTGTCGATATCAACCACGTTACCGTGGCCGCCTTGTCGCGCGGGGAGGTTCCTTTCGTCGAGCCGGATCTTGCCGTGGCTGTCAGCGGTGCCGTCGCCATGGGCCGGTTGACCGCGACCACAGAGACACCCGAAGCCGACGCCTTCATCATCGCGGTGCCGACGCCCTTCAATGAAGACCGGACGGCCGACCTCTCCTATGTCAAGGCCGCCGCCGAGCAGATCGCCCCCAAACTGAAATCGGGGAACATCGTCGTGCTCGAGTCCACGTCGCCTCCTGGCACGACGCAGAAGATCGGCGACTGGATCGGTGCCGTTCGCCCGGACCTAAGAATGCCACGTGACGGCGAAACCGGTGCGGATGTCTTCATCGCGCATTGCCCGGAGCGTGTTCTTCCTGGCCGCATCATGATCGAGATGATCACCAATGACCGTGTCATCGGTGGTCTGACGCCCAGATGCGCCGAAAAGGCAGCGTCGATCTATCGGCTGTTTGCCCAGGGTGAAATCCTGCTGACCGATGCTGCCAGCGCCGAGATGGCCAAACTCGTGGAAAATGCCTATCGCGACGTCAATATCGCCTTTGCCAATGAGATCTCTCTCATCAGTGAAAGCCTTCATATCGACGTCTGGGAGGTCATCCGCCTCGCAAACCGGCATCCGCGCGTGAGCATCCTCAGCCCGGGACCAGGCGTCGGGGGCCATTGCATTCCGGTGGATCCCTGGTTCATCGTTTCCGCGGCACCGACCCTCTCGCGCCTGATCCGCACGGCCCGCGAGGTTAACGACCATCGGCCGCATCATGTCGCTGAACAGGTCGTCGAAAAAGCCAAGAGGTTCCGCTCGCCGACCGTTGCCTGCCTGGGTCTGACCTTCAAAGCGAACGTTGACGACGTGCGGGAAAGTCCGGCAATCGAAGTTGTCGGGCTGATCGCAAAGGCACTGCCGGACGTCGATATTCTTGTGTCGGATCCCTATGTCAGCACGATGCCCGCGTTGCTGACCAAATATGAAAACCTCCACCTGGAAGGTGCCTATCAGGCCGTGGAGCGCGCGGATATTGTCGTCCTTTTGGTCGAACACGAACCTTTCAAAGCCATGAGGCACACGCGTCTAGGCGGCAAGGTCATTTACGACACCCGGGGCGCCTGGCACTAGAGACATGCCTCAATCGGCAAGACACCAGAAAGCCTTCTGCGCAGGATAAGACTGCGCTGGCCGTCCGGGGCCGGTTCACATGACGGAAACGAGGCAGGATGAATGTCGGGCGAGCAGTAGATTTCGATATTGTGGTAATCGGTGGCGGCATCGTCGGCCTCTCGACAGCCATGCAGCTATCACAGCGTTTTCCCGGATTGGCTATCGCCGTCCTGGAAAAGGAACAGATGCTGGCCAGCCATCAGACGGGGCGCAACAGTGGCGTGATCCACGCCGGCGTCTACTATGAGCCCGGCAGCCTGAAGGCAACATACTGCCGCGCGGGCAGCGCTGCGACAATGCAGTTCTGCAAGGAATACGGCATTCGCTTCGACCAGCGTGGGAAAATGCTGGTAGCCACCAGTCAGGACGAGTTGCCGCGCATGGAAAAGCTCCATGCGCGCGCACTTGCCAATGGGCTCGAGGTTCACCGGATTAGCAAGGACGAACTGACGGAACGCGAACCGCATATTGCCGGGCTTGCGGCGCTGTTCATCCCTGCTTCCGGAATTGTCGATTATGGTGAAATTACCCGGTGCATGGGGGCGATGCTCATCGAAGCTGGCGGCACCATCCTGACCGATGTCGAGGTCCTCCAGATCAACGAACAAGCCGATGGCGTGGAGATTACACTCGACACTGGAATGCTGCTGAGCGCGCGGCATGTTATTGCCTGCGCCGGGGTCAATGCCGACCGTCTCGCGCGCATGTGCGGACTGGCGAAAGATATTGCGATTATCCCTTTCCGCGGTGAGTATTTTCGCCTCGGCGCCGACAAGAACAAGATCGTCGACCATCTTATCTACCCCATTCCGGAACCGTCTCTACCATTCCTCGGTGTACACCTGACGCCAATGATCGGCGGGTTCGTCACCGTCGGTCCAAATGCGGTGCTAGCATTTGCCCGCGACGGGTATCGCTTTGGCAAGATTGCCCCAAGAGATCTCTGGGAGATGGTGCGCTTTCCTGGATTTCGCCGCGTCATGACGGACAATATGCGTTACGGATTGTCCGAGATGGCCAATTCCTTGAGCCGCCGGCGCTATCTCGCCTTGTGCCAACGCTACTGCCCCGAACTGGAACTCTCCGATCTGCACCCGCACCCGGCCGGCATCCGTGCGCAGGCGGTCAGCCGCGATGGGCGCCTGGTGCATGATTTCCTGATCGAGCGGACAGCGCGCACCATCCATGTGCTCAACGCGCCCTCCCCCGCAGCCACGTCGGCGCTTCCGATCGGCAAACATATCGCCGACCTCACACAGACGCATTTCGCCTATTCCCCGTCTCCGCCCTGACCGCGTGCCGCCGATCGCTGCCGCCAAGGCCGGGGCTGAGCTCGCGCCCTCTCAAATGCAAACAAAATAACGCCTTCCCCTCGGAAATCGGTTTGTGTGACGAAGCATTGGCATTCCAGGACGAATGAAGGGCTCTGCGACAGCCAGCTGTGCAACTGTTACCTGCAGCAGAAACTAAGCCTCGTCCGGCTGCGGTACTTTTAGCCGATTCTGCCTGCTTGATCGCCTGGCTTTGACAGTTGTCATGCCGGCAAGCGGCTGGCGGCTCGATAAACCTCTGCCCTTTCGGCCGTGGACCACAGCGCGAAACAGGCATTTGTCATCATTGTTCTGGCGACGCCCTCATCACATCGGTGGATACTATCGCTACGGGGCGTACCACCGATTGGTGTGGTTCGCGGAGCCAAGAAAGTTGGCAAGATGACGGACAGAGAAATCAATCTCAATCTGGCGATCGAGCGGTGCTGCATGATTAAGATCAACGTTAAAAGCGATAAGTATTTGAGCGTGTCCGGAGGCGCCCGGAGCGTTTACAGCTCGCTTGCTGCGTGGGCCGGGGTTTCCTCACACATGACCGCTGCAACGATTGCCGCAAGCGTCACCGTCGTCCATCGGGCATCGTCAAAGTCATCGAAGGTCGGCGCGCCGGACGCTACCAGTGATCATCCCACGGCAGCCGTGAAGCTCCTGTCTTCGATCGGTGCACTCTCGTCGATGCCCGGTTCAGCGTCCGCGGAAAACCCGGCGGGAGGCGAAACCGTCGATACCATGCTTCCCCCCGTGGCTGTGCCCGTGGCTGTAACGGTCGCCAAATCGCCCGCCACCTCTTCATCGAGCAGCGTTGAAGACCTGTCGAACACGCAAATCGCCAACCTGACGAAGACGGTCGCTGCCACCAGTTCTTCGCCGGCAACCCTCGACCCGACACCATCGGAAGGCCGACTGACCAACGAGGCTGTTATTGGACCCATTACCGGCCCCTCTGGAAGCCCCACCAGCACGAGTGCGGCTGAACCGGCCAGCAGCAGCACGAACATGACGGGCGGGGCCTCAACGTTCAGCGCGTTCACCGCTCGTATGGCTGCAGCCGAAGCGCCGTCTGCAGAGTCGGCCGCTGCCACAAGCAATGCCACCCTGGCTGCGACTGCAACCAATAAGATCGTGGCTGAAAACATGAAGCAGGGCACGCCGCGCAGCGAATGGACTGTCGAGGGTGATGGTGACGGCAATATCCAGGGGTTTGCGACTCAGATCAGCTCGAACATCGGACAGACCGTCGATTTCAAGATCGCAACCAATTCGACGAATTACCGCCTGGACATCTACCGGCTGGGTTATTACGGCGGCGACGGGGCCCGCAAGGTCGCGACGATCAACAAGTCGCTCACGACTGCACAGGTCCAGCCGCATCCGATTGTCGACATATCGATCGGGTTAATCGATGCCGGCAACTGGTCGGTGTCGGCGAGCTGGACAATTCCGGCAGACGCTGTTTCCGGTGTCTATTTCGCAAAGCTGGTTCGCCAAGACGGTACAGCGGGGCAAAGCATGGTTCCGTTCATCGTGCGCGAGGACGGCTCCACCAGCAATATCGTTTTCCAGACGTCCGACACCACCTGGCAGGCCTACAACGCTTGGGGTGGCGCCAGCCTTTACTTCGGCGAGGTGCCTGTCGATCCTGCCAATCTGATCGGCTACCTGCCGCCAAACTGCAGCTGCGGCGTGACAGCGATCGGCCGTGCATCGGCGGTCAGCTACAATCGTCCATTCGTCACCAATACCAGCCTGAGAGGGGGCACGCACGACTACTTATTCGGCGCCGAATCCTCGGCAATCGAATGGCTCGAGCAGAACGGTTACGACGTTTCCTACATCTCGGGCGTCGATACCGCGCGAAACGGCAGCCAATTGCTTAATCATAGCGCCTTTCTCTCCGTCGGGCATGACGAATACTGGTCAGCGGAGCAACGGACCAATGTCGAAGCGGCGCGCGATTCCGGCGTCAACCTTGCCTTCTGGAGCGGGAACGAAATTTATTGGAAAGTCCGCTGGGAAAACAGCATCGATGGCAACGGCACGCCTTACCGTACCATGGTCTGTTACAAGGAAACGTGGGGTACCAGCACCGATCCGAGCAACATCGGCACCGGCACATGGCGCGATCCGCGCTATGCAGACCCGGGGCAGAAGCCGGAGAACGCACTGACCGGGCAGATGTTCAGCGTCGACAGCTACCGGCAGGATGCAATCTCGATCCCCTACGACTATTCCAACCTTCGTTTCTGGCGCAACACGGACGTCGCCAACATTCTGCCAGGTCAAACCTTCCAACTCGTGAAGAACCTTCTCGGGTACGAATGGGACTCCGATTTTGAAAACGGCTTCCGTCCGGCGGGCATGATCAACCTTTCGCTGTCAAACATCGCGGTGGATACCTATCTGCGCGACTATGGCACGACGGTCGGCCCGGGCAATGCGACGCACAGCCTGACCATGTACCGCGCGGAAAGCGGCGCGCTCGTGTTCGGCGCCGGTACGGTTTTCTGGTCCTGGGGCCTGAGCGCGAACCATGAAGGGGCTGCCACGCCGACCGACAAGAACGTGCAGCAGGCGATGGTCAACATGTTCGCCGATATGGGCATTCAGCCCGCAACGCTCGATGCAAGCCTGATTCTTTCCACACAGTCCCCGGACCAGGTCAAGCCCACCTCGACCATTACGTCCCCGATCATTGGTGCAAGTTTCCTTGAAGGACAGCATGTCGCGGTCACCGGAACCGCGCAGGACTTCGGCGGCGGCATTATTGCCGGCGTCGAGGTCTCTACCGATAACGGCGTGTCCTGGTTCAAGGCAACCGGGCGGGAAAACTGGAGCTATAACTGGGTCGTCCAGGCCAGCGGCACCTACACGATCCGGTCGCGCGCCGTCGATGACAGTGTCAACATGGAGACGTCAACGGCTGGAAAGCAGGTCACCGTCTCGCTACCCTCGTTCTCCAATCTGTGGACGATGGCATCAAAGCCAGCGGAAGAAACCGTTGTCGATCGAGCAGGCGTCGAGGTGGGCGTTCGCTTCCAGGCGAGCACCAGCGGTACCGTCTCGGGCATCCGCTTCTACAAGGGCTTCTACAATATCGGCGAGCACAAGGTTAGCCTGTGGACGAGCAGTGGAACGTTGCTTGCAACGGCTCTGTCGACGGGAGAGTCGATCACCGGCTGGCAGTCGGTTTCCTTCTCCAGTCCAATTCAAATCACGGCGGGCACAACCTTTGTCGCCTCCTACCACACCGACGGCTATTATTCGCAAACACCGGGATATTTCAGTAATGCCTATACGAAAGGGCCCCTGACGGTTGCTCAAAATGGTGGTGTCTATGCCTATGGAGCGACCTCGACATTCCCCGGCAGCACCTACGCTGGCGCCAATTATTGGGTCGATGTCGTCTTTAACGCATCGACGGTCAACACCCCTCCTGTTGCCAACAACGACAACGGATTCAGTGCTACCCAGAACACGGCGATAACGATCGCGGCAACGGACGTGCTTGCCAATGATACCGATCCAGATGGCGACGCGCTCTCCGTCACCGGCGCCAGCAACGCCGTCAACGGAACGATCAGTTATAGCGCCCAAAACAACACGTTTACCTTTACGCCGACGGCGGGCTACACCGGCACCGCAAGATTCTCATACAGCGTTTCGGACGGACGGGGGGGCACCGCCTCTGCGCTCGTCAACCTGACGGTCAACCCGCCCTCTACGGCGGTGAGCCTGTTCACCGCAGCCGACACTCCGGCAATCGCTGCAGTGAACGATCCTAACTCAGTGGAACTCGGCATGAAGTTCATCGCCTCGGCTGGAGGCACGGTAACCGGAGTCCGCTTCTACAAGGGTACCACGAATACCGGGACCCACACCGGCTCAATCTGGAGCAGCACGGGTGCGCGGCTTGCGACCGCAACCTTTACCAATGAAACGGCAAGCGGCTGGCAAAGCGTGACCTTCTCGCAACCGGTCACCATCACGGCCGGCACGACCTATGTGGCGAGCTATCACACCAACGGCAACTATGCGATGACCGCCAATTACTTCGCAACAAGCCGCACCAACGGTCCACTGACCGCACCGGCCAGCTCCACGAGCGGTGGCAATGGCGTGTACGCTTACGGAGCAGCCAGCGTATTCCCGACGGGAACCACTAACGCTTCGAATTACTGGGTCGATATCCTTTTCAACCGGGCTACGCCGGCACAGAACACCCCACCGGTCGCGGCCAACGATCCAGGCTATTCGGCAACCACCAACACAGCTCTCGTCATCCAGGCATCGTCGTTGCTGGCAAATGACACGGATGCCGATGGCGATACGCTGACCATCACGGGCGCCAATGGTGCGGTCAATGGGTCCGTCGCCTTCAACACGCAGGCGAACACCGTCACGTTCACCCCGACGGCCAACTACACCGGAGCGGCAAGCTTTACCTATGCCATTTCCGACGGAAGGGGCGGTACGGCTTCAGCACAGGTTTCGATGACGGTTGCCCCGCCCTCTACGGCGGTGAGCCTGTTCACCGCGGCCGACACTCCGGCAATCGCTGCAGTCAATGATCCAGGTTCCGTGGAACTCGGCATGAAATTTATCGCCTCGGCTGGAGGCACGGTAACCGGGGTCCGCTTCTACAAGGGTACCACCAATACCGGGACCCACACCGGCTCAATCTGGAGCAGCACGGGTGCGCGGCTTGCGACCGCAACCTTTACCAATGAAACGGCAAGCGGCTGGCAAAGCGTGACCTTCGCGCAACCGGTCACCATCACGGCCGGCACGACCTATGTGGCGAGCTATCACACCAACGGCAACTATGCGATAACGGCCAATTACTTCGCAACCAGCCGCACCAACGGTCCACTGACCGCACCGGCCAGCTCTACGAGCGGTGGCAATGGCGTGTACGCTTACGGAACAGCCAGCGTATTCCCGACGGGAACCTATAACGCTTCGAATTACTGGGTCGATGTGCTTTTCAACCAGGCTACGCCGGCACAGAACACCCCACCGGTCGCGGCCAACGATCCAGGCTATTCGGCAACCGCCAACACAGCTCTCGTCATCCAGGCGTCGTCGTTGCTGGCAAATGACACGGATGCCGATGGCGATACGCTGACCATCACGGGCGCCAATGGTGCGGTCAATGGGTCCGTCGCCTTCAACACGCAGGCAAACACCGTCACATTCACGCCGACGGCCAACTATTCAGGAGCGGCAAGCTTTACGTATGCCATTTCCGACGGAAGGGGCGGTACGGCGTCAGCACAGGTTTCGATGACCGTAGCCCCCCAGAGCACGACACAAAGCGTCTTCGCCGCCAACAGCGCGCCGACGGTCATCTCGGTCAACGATAACAACCCGGTCAATCTCGGCATGAAGTTCCAGGCCAATACGGCAGGCTGGATCTCCGCAATCAAATTCTACAAGGGTGCGACCAACACAGGGACCCACACGGGCTATCTCTGGAGCTCGACCGGAACGCTGCTCGGTACCGCAACCTTTGCGGGCGAAACCGCGAGCGGCTGGCAATCGGCCAACCTCAGTCAAGAGGTCCAGATCCAGGCGAACACGACCTACGTCGTCTCCTACAGCAGCAATGGCAGATACTCGGTCACCAACAATTTCTTCACGGCCGATGTAACCAACGGCAACCTTCGCGCTCTGTCCTCCGCGCTCAGCGGCGGTAACGGCGTCTACGCATATGGCGCGAGCGGGTTGTTCCCAGCAAGCAGCTTTAACAGCTCGAACTACTACGTGGATGTGGCATTCAGACAGCAATTGGCGGCGTAGAACAGATGAATGTGATGACGGACGACAAACGGCTACCGGTAACGGTGCTCTCGGGCTTTCTCGGAGCGGGCAAGACGACTTTACTGAACCATGTCCTGCACAATCGCGAAGGCTTGCGCGTCGCCGTCGTCGTCAACGACATGAGCGAGATCAATATCGATGCGGACCTCGTTCGCGACGGCGGCGCGGATTTGTCGCGAACGAACGAAACACTGGTTGAACTGACCAACGGCTGCATATGCTGCACCCTGCGGGACGATCTTCTGAGCGAAGTCCGCCGGCTCGCCACGGAGGGGCGTTTCGACTACCTGCTGATCGAGGCGACCGGCATTGCCGAACCCTTGCCGGTCGCGGCCACATTCTCGTTCCGGGATGAAACCGGTGCGGCCCTCTGTGATATAGCCAGACTTGACACAATGGTATCCGTCGTCGACGCGGCAAATCTGCTGTCCGACTATTCCAGCGCGGATTTTCTCAGCGACCGCGGCGCGACACGCGATGAGGACGACAAGCGAACACTGGTCGATCTGCTTGTCGAGCAGATCGAATTCGCCGATGTCGTTGTCGTCAACAAGGTATCCGAGGTCTCGGCTGAAACGCTGGGAGCCGTGCGCCGGATCATCACAGCGCTCAATCCCGATGCCCGCGTCATTGAAACGGACTTCGGACAGTTGCCGCTTGCGGCCATCCTCAACTCGGGCCTTTTCAGCGAAGCGAAGTCGGCCAGACATCCGCTCTGGCACAAGGAGCTTTACGGCTGGGGAGACCACGTCCCTGAAACGGCGGAATACGGCATTACGAGCTTCGTGTATCGGGCACGCCGCCCCTTTGACCCCGCCAAACTCCAGGATGTCCTTGCGCAAGACTGGCCCGGTCTGATCCGTGCAAAAGGTCATTTCTGGCTAGCTACCCGCCCTGACTGGATTGGCCTGCTTTCGATTGCAGGCACACAGCGCCGGGTGGAATCCAAGGGCCTGTGGTGGGTTAATGTCCCGCGGGCGCACTGGCCGAAACACCCTCAGTTCCTGACGCTGCTCAACAGCCATTGGAGCCCCGTCTGGGGTGACCGCAGGCAGGAACTCGTCTTTATCGGCGCCGGTCTTGCCGAAAGCGCTATCCGCTCAGCGCTCGACGGCTGTTTGATCGGCGATGAGAACAGCTTCGATCCGCAGGTTGGCCGCGATCTCGTCGATCCGTTCCCCACCTGGCAACATGCACATGCGGCATAATTCACACCAACAGGCAACGCAGGAGATGACAATGACAAACGAACTCTACGCCGATGGAATTGGCGAAATCACCGTCACCGGAACGATTGTACGGATCGACCTGATGTCGCTTTCTCCAAGCGAACGCGATGCGGACAACAATCCAAGGCCGGTTTTCCGTCAGCGGATCATCATGCCGGTGGACGCCTTCGCCAATGCAGTCGATCTCATGCAGAAAGCCATGACAGGCCTCGTGGAGGCCGGCGCCATCCGCCGGATTGGCGATATAGGGCAAATTTCCGCAAGCGATGCCGTGCAGCAGCCGGCGTCGTCGGCGAACGCTTCGCCAAACTTCAACTGACCATGTAACGCCATTGTTTTTCAAGTGAGGCCATGAGTACATTCGCGCACACAAATCTCCAGTGTCTGGTGCTGGTCGGCCGCCACCATGGTGTCGACTTGTCACCGGAAAGGCTGATCCACGAGTATGCCGTCGGCGAGCAGGCGGTTCCCATGCGGCAACTCCTTCGCATGGCAAAAGATGCGGGTTTGCGTGCGCGAAACATTCACACGACGTGGCGAGCGCTGTTCCAAATGGGTGAGGCCTACCCTTTAATTGCCGAGCTCGAGAACGGCAACTGGATCGTCATCGCCGGTGCTTCCGGCGAAGGCGAAAACGAAATGATCCGGATCCTCGATCCGCTAGCACAGCGCCCAGAATTCATTCTTTTGAATGAAGCGCAGTTTGCAAAGAGCTGGCGCGGATCGGTCATCCTGGTTAAACGGAACTACAAGCTTTCTGACAATGACCAGCCGTTCGGCTTTCGATGGTTCATTCCGGAAATCGTGCGCCAGCGCGGCCTGCTGCGGGACGTGGCGCTGGCGGCCTTCGTTCTCTACGGGCTTGGACTTGCAACACCCATCTTTTTCCAGCTCGTCATCGACAAGGTCCTTGTCCATCAAAGCTACTCGACGCTTGCGGTCCTCACCATCGGAATTGGTATCGCGTTGATTTTCGACGCGGCCTTCACATTTCTGCGGCGATACCTGCTGCTCTACGCCACCAACAAGATCGATATCAGGGTCGCGACCCGTACTTTCGCCCATCTCCTCAATTTACCGATCGCACTGTTCGAACAAGCATCGGCCGGTGTGCTGGTCAAGCACATGCAGCAGACGGGACGGATCCGCGAATTTTTGACAGGGCGGCTGTTCCTGACCCTTCTCGATGCTCTCTCGCTTCTGGTCTTCGTGCCGATTCTGTTGCTTTATAGCGTCAAGCTCACCTTTGTTGTGCTTGGATTTGCAGCCCTTGTCGGCCTTGTGGTGATGGTACTGGTGGGACCTTTCCAGCGGCGGCTTCAATCGCTCTATCAGGCGGAAGGCGAGCGGCAGGCTCTGCTCGTCGAGACCGTACATGGCATGCGCACCGTCAAGTCACTGGCGCTTGAACCTCGGCAACGTCAGGTGTGGGACGATAAGTCCGCACAGGCAATTTCCGTTCGGTTCCGCGTCGATAAAATCTCCACCGTCGCGCAGGCCCTGACCGGGCTCCTGGAAAAGCTGATGAGCGTCGCCATCATCGGACTTGGTGCGCTGGATGTGTTCAGCGGCTCCATGACGATCGGCGCACTCGTTGCCTTCAACATGCTGGCTGGCCGGGTTTCCGGGCCGCTGGTCCAGATCGTCACAATGGTTCATGAATACCAGGAGGTGGCGCTTTCAGTCCGCATGCTCGGCGAGATCATGAACCAGAAGCCCGAACAATTCGGCCGCGGCCGCGGTATCCGGCCGCAGCTCAAGGGCCGCATCGAATTCGACAAGGTGACGTTCCGCTACGGACCCGACGGCCCGCCGGCACTTGACGATGTGTCTTTCACGGTCCCCGCAGGCTCCGTCTTCGGCATCGTTGGCAAAAGCGGATCCGGCAAGACCACCGTGACCCGGCTGATCCAGGGGCTGTACCAGAACCAGCAGGGGCTGGTGCGGGTCGACGGTTACGACAGCCGGGAAATCGACCTCGTTCATCTGCGCTCAAGCATCGGTGTGGTGCTCCAGGATAACTTCCTGTTCCGGGGATCCGTCCGTGACAACATTGCCGCGGCAAAGCCCGATGCCAGCATAGAAGAGATTATCGAAGCTGCCCGTATCGCCGGCGCCGAGGAATTTATCGAACGGTTGCCACGCGGGTTTGAATCGATGCTGGAAGAAAACGCGTCCAACCTGTCCGGCGGGCAGAAACAGCGCCTCGCCATCGCCCGGGCGCTGATCACCGATCCGAAGCTGCTCATTCTTGACGAGGCCACCAGTGCACTGGACCCCGACAGTGAGGCAATCCTGCGGCAGAACCTGAGCAAGATCGCCGCCGGTCGCACCGTCATCATCGTCTCCCACCGTCTGACGACGCTGGTCGATGCCGATGCCATCCTGGTGGTGGATCGCGGCAAGATTGCCGATATCGGACGCCACGATCAGCTTGTGTCGCGCTGCATTACCTATCGCCATCTGTGGACGCAGCAAACGAGGCAATCCGCATGAACGCCCGCCCAGAGAAGCTTCACAAGAACCTGCCCGTTCCGGTTAAAAAGTCGGGAACCGAAATTGTCCTGAAGCGCGCATTGCCGCCGATCATCGCCGAATTTCAATCCGACGCGGTGGAACTGGAAGAGCGCGTGCCACCGAAAATCGCCAGACTCACGCTCTATGGCATCACGGCACTGATTTTGAGCGCAGTAGTTTGGGCCTGCGTGTCGAAAATCGATGAAGTCGTCATTGCACCTGGCAAGCTGATCACGACCCGTCCGACCATCATCGTCCAACCGCTCGAAACATCCATCATCCGTACGATCGATGTCAGCACTGGCGACGTAGTGAAAGCCGGTCAGACACTTGCAACGCTCGACGCAACCTTCAGCCAGGCGGATGTCGATCAGCAGCACGCAAAATTTGAAGCGCTGAACGCGCAGGTCAAGCGGATCGAGGCGGAACTCTCAGGCGCCGACTACGCCAAGCTGGCTGGCAAGTCCTCCGATGAGGTATTGCAGGTGCAGCTCTTTGCTCAGCGCCACGCTTTTTATACCGCTCAATTGCAGAATTTTGGCCAGCAGATCGCCGGTCAGGCCGCGGCGATGAAGGCAGGGAAGGATCAGGAAACCGTTCTCACTGCACGTCGCGACAACCTGATCCTGATCGAGAATGCGCGCGAGACGCTCTACAAGAACGACACCGGATCACTTGTCGCCTTCCTCGGTTCGCGCGATGCCCGTCTTGATGTCGACACCGATATATCAGCGTTGCAAGGGAAGGCGGCCGAAGCTGGACACTCACTGGCTAAGCTGACGGCGGACCGGCAGGCCTTTATCGAGGATTTCCGGCGCGCATCAATGGAACAGCTCGTCGAATTGCGCAATCAGCGCGACACTGTCAACGAAGAACTGAAGAAAATGACCCTCCGGCGCAATATGGTCACCTTGACTGCGCCAGAGGATGCCGTCGTGCTCGACCTCGCACAGCGTTCGATCGGATCGGTGGTGCGCGAAGCCGAACCGATTGTCACGCTGGTACCGCTCAACGTCCCGCTGGAAGCAGAAGTCTCGATCAGCTCGCAGGATATCGGTCGAGTGGCGGTCAACAAAGAAGTGCGGGTCAAGTTGGATGCCTATCCGTTCCAGAAATTCGGAACGGCTACCGGCACCGTCAGAATCATCAGCAACGACGCCTTTCCACCGCCGGAGAAAGGGACGGCCACAGAGGGGCAACCTGCGACACCGTTCTTCAAGGCGCGCGTTCCCCTCGCCAGTGCTCTTCTGCAAGCGCCGGGCGAACCTGTGCGGCTCCTGCCGGGAATGACCGTTTCCGCAGAAATCAAGGTCGGAAGCCGGACAGTGATCTCCTACTTCCTCTATCCCCTGTTGCGCGGCCTCGACACAGCCATCCGCGAACCTTGAGCGCTCGACCGCCGCATCAGGCGGCCGCAGATATCAGGCGAGGTCGTCCAAAGTGTAGGCTCGGATGTAGTCGATTTTCATGTCCGAACCATTTGGCAGACCACCGTTCGGGGCTCCCGCCATGCCGCCCACAGCAAGATTGACCAGCATATACATCGGCTCATGCATGTCGGAGGGCGTATCAGCACGTGCGACCGCGACGTCATCGAGATACCAGACGATCTCGTCTTCCTCCCACAGGACCCCGTAGGTATGGAAGCCGCCGGTATCCGCCACGCTGACAGCAGTGGACACGGAGGTCTGCTGCCCCGTTTCGTTCGAATGCACGGTCACGTGCACCGTATTCGGGTCCTGGCCGCGCATTTCCACGACATCCAGTTCTGGCGGCCAGGAACCATCTTCCGGTAACAGCCAAAAAGCCGGCCAAGCACCGCGATCTTCAGGCATATCCGCGCGGATTTCGAAATAGCCATAGGTCTGGGCGAATGAGCCGTGTGTTGTCAGCATGCCGGACGTATAGGCGTATCCCTCAACTTGCGAGCGGATCGACGCGAGCGTTTGCTCCGCGGTGATCGTCAGCACGCCGTTATCGATGGAAAACGGGTTGGCGGCGGATGTCGGTGCATAGAGGGGATTGACGTACCATTGAAGCTCGCCGTTTCCTGACAGGGTGGCACCTTTTTCCGGGGCCCACCAATATTTGGCCTGCCATACGCCACTCGTCCCGTTGATCAGTTGAAGCGTGTTGAAATCATCCCCAAATGTCTGGATCAAACCGGACCGGTCGAGACTGAGCTCGAATTGACTGGCGCTCAGATCGGCGATGTCCGTATCGGCGAAAACCAGGCTTTCCCCGTCAGCAAAATTGAACCTGAGATTGGCCCCTTCCTGCGTGGCCACGTCGAGCAGCTGGTCGAACGACGTCAGCGCATAGCCGTTCAGCCTGACGGTATCATCGGCACCAAAATCGGTGACCAGATCACTGCCATTCCCCTTGGCGAAAATGAACGTGTCCGCCCCTACCCCGCCTGTCAGCACGTCATTGCCCGCGCCGCCGTCCAGCGTCTGCTGTCCGGAGGCCCCTCGGATGATGTTATCGGCGGAGTTTCCGAACGCATGGCGCTGATTGCCTGTGACGGTAAGATTTTCAAAATTCTCCGGCAACGTATAGCTCATCCAGGTGCTGATCGTATCGACACCCTGCCCCGCTGCCTCATAAGCCCGATTGATCGCTGAGTAGAGGTAATAGATATCGTCGCCCATACCACCAGTCATGGTGACGTTGACGGCACTATCGCCCCAGATCGAATCGTTGCCCGCCGTTCCCTGCAAGACCGGGCCGGAGCCAGTCGCCGAAAAGAACCCGGTGGAAACATCGCTATAATAGAGAGGTTGCCCCAAGGCATTCAGGACAGTTTTCCGCATGACCATCTCCTGTCAGTAACTGTGCGACAGCCGGCAGGAACCTGTTTGGACAATGAAAGCAGGCACCTTGGCTGCGCGCACTCTACTGCAGCGCAGCATTTCCCCAACCAGGGATCGCTGTCTGGCACGTAAAACTGGGGAAGGATGTTAACACGCGGCTAAACAATCCCATTTCAAGGCAATCATTGTGGGACAGGTAATGGACTGTGCCGCAGCAAGATTGACCGTGTGAACGGGCAACCCGCGCTTGTCAGGCGGTATTGTTCTCGTTGAAAATGCCACGCTTCTTCAAACGGCTGACAAGTGCCGTCGCCAAACCCGTCAGCGCGATCAGGACAGCAAGAGTAAGGAGATGACGTATGTCGCTCCCGCCAGGCCCCACTGCGTGCTGATAGATTTGCGCCAGCAGCAACGTGATCAGCGTGGCCGACGCGGTTGAATAGTCCTTTGCAACGACGCGTTTGACGTTGAACGCCATGCCATGCGTTGCCTGCGAAAATTTCCCGAAGCGGGGAATCCAGCGCGGGACATCGGCGCAATAGGCTTTGTACCCTTCGCCGAATTTGCCCTCCAGAAACGCTTCCTCAGCATAGACGATGCACTGGTACATGAAGCAGAACAACAGGATGCCGGCGGTCATCACCACCGGATTACCGTGAAGGAGAAAGACCGCGGTATAGATCAGCACGTTGCCGACATAGAGCGGGTTGCGGCAGATGCTGAACATGCCCTCGGTAACCAAATTCTTGGCATAGACCTTTTTGTTCAGTCCGCCGCGATGGATATAGGCATATCCGATCACCGTTGCGCGAAACAGCAGGCCCAGACCGGCAATCAGCCAGCCGGCAATATTCGCGGCATTCTCAAGCGCAGCGCTGCCGGCTATTTCCTTGGCAGGTGGCGCGGAGAGGAAGAGCGCGATAATGATCAGCGGGAAGACCTGGTTGCGGTACCGGAAGAGGAAGTTTCCGGCGGATATCATCAGGGATGTCATGGGTCTCTCGATTACTTGACTGCGATGATCCCGCAGAAATTGTACCAGCGGAAAAAGATCTCGACGTGCCGGAACCCTGTTTCCTTGAGAAGCATGACGTTTTCTTCCAGACGGTAAGGGATAAGCACGTTTTCCAGCGCTTCACGTTTCTTGGAAATCTCGATGTCCGAATAGCCGTTGCGGCGCTTGAAGTCGTAATAATGCTGGATGAAGAGGCGGTTGAACGTCGTGTCTTCGCTGGTTAGCTTTTCGATCAGGATCAGGCAGCCCTGGTCGTTCAGGCCGGAATAGATCGTCTTCATCATCCGCTCGCGGTAGAGCGGCCGGATGAACTGCAAGGTGAGCAGCATCGTGACGACGCTGGCATTCTCCATGTAGAGGCCTTTGTGCAAATCGGCGGCCTGCAACTCAATCGGCCGTTGTGTACCGGCTTGGGCGATCTTCTCCCGCGCTTTTTCCAGCATATCGGGCGCGTTGTCGACGCCGACGAACGTAACGCTCGGATCGAGGATCGGGTCGAGCATCAGAAGCGTCGTCGCGGTCGAGCAGCCGATATCGTAGAGGCTGGTATTGGGCTTGGCGAAATCCCGCGCCAACTCGCACACCATACGCTGCATTTCTTCGTAATGCGGCACGGAGCGGCTGACCATGTCGTCGAAAACGTCAGCGACCTTTGCATTGAAGGAAAAATCTCCGACCGGCGGTTCATCCTGGCTAAAGACCGTATCTTTTCGCTCCGTCTGGAGGACAATGTTCAAGGCCTTGTTCATCATTCCACTTTCGCTGAGTGCTCCCACCTTGAACCATCAAGGACAGACAAAGCTGACAGAGACCTGAACGTCGTGTTTGTTCGGGACGGAGGAGAAGTGAACTCACAGGCAAATCAGGCAAAGTGCCCGGAAAGGATCCGGGCACCTCAAGCACGTGTGGACTACTGCACTCGCTTCAGGGCATCGCCGAGCATCGAGACGAGATCCTCGATATGGGATTTTTCGGCGATCAACGGCGGCGAGAAGGCGATAATGTCGCCGGTAACGCGGATCAGCAGGCCGCGCTCGAAACAATCGACGAACACATCGTAGGCGCGTGCACCGGGCGCGCCGTCACGGGAGGTAAGCTCGATGCCGGCAATCAGGCCGATCGTGCGGATGTCCGCGACATGGGGAAGCCCCTTCAGCGAATGCATCGCCTCATGCCAATCGTCCTGCAGGTCGGCAGCGCGTGTCAGCAATCCTTCGTCGCGGTAGATCTCGAGTGTCGCGATACCGGCGGCGCAGGCTGCGGGATGGCCGGAATAGGTGTAGCCGTGGAACAGCTCGATCTGGCCTTCCGGTCCATGCATCAGCGCATCGTGGACCTTGCGGCTGGCAAAGACGGCACCCATCGGGATCGCGCCATTGGTCAGGCCCTTCGCTGTTGTAACGAGATCCGGTGTCACGCCGAAATAGTCGGTTGCAAACGGCGCGCCGAGGCGGCCGAAGCCGGTGATGACTTCGTCGAAAATCAACAGAATGCCGTGGGTGGTGCAGATCTTGTGCAGCCGTTCGAGGTAGCCTTTCGGTGGGATCAGCACACCGGTCGAGCCGGCGACGGGTTCGACAATGCAGGCAGCGATAGTTTCGGCGCCATGCAGAGCGACCAGTCTTTCGAGATCGTCGGCAAGTTCGGCGCCGTGTTCCGGCTGGCCTTTGACGAAGGAATTCTTTGCCAGATCATGGGTGTGACGCAGATGGTCCGTGCCGGGGATCAGCGGAAAGACCCGGCGGTTGTTGACGAGACCGCCGACGGAAATGCCGCCGAAGCCGACGCCGTGGTAGCCGCGTTCCCGGCCGATCAGGCGTGTCCGCGTACCCTGCCCGATCGACCGCTGGTAGGCGACGGCAATCTTCAGCGCGGTGTCGACCGACTCCGAGCCGGAGCCGGTGAAGAAGACGCGGTCGAGTTTTTCGTCCGGACCGCCTGGTGCGATCTCGGCCAGCCGCTCGGCAAAATCGAACGCGATCGGATGGCCCATCTGGAAGGATGGCGCGAAATCCAGCGTCAGCAGCTGGCGCTCGACGGCGGATGCGATCTGGCGGCGGCCGTGACCGGCATTGACGCACCACAGGCCTGCTGTCCCGTCGAGAATTTTGCGCCCATCGACGCTGGTATAGTGCATGCCTTCAGCCGAGGCGAGCAGGCGCGGCGCCGCCTTGAATTGCCGGTTGGCGGTAAACGGCATCCAGTAGCTATCGAGTGCCGGGGTGTTTGGTTTGCTGTGATGGTTCATGGCGACCTCCTGTGAGAGAGCGATGACGCCACGATTTCAAATGTCGAAACAAGTCCTTTTCTGGTCATCTGTAAGCTATTGAAAATGCGGAATTCGTATTGTAATAGTTGTGATATTTCGAACATGCGCAACAGAGGATGAGCAATGTCGGTGGATATTGGAAACCGGTTGCGCCATGTGCGCCTGCTCAACAATCTGTCGCAGCGGGAACTGGCCAAGCGGGCGGGCGTGACCAACTCGACGATTTCGCTGATCGAGTCCAACTCCTCCAATCCCTCCGTCGGCGCCTTGAAGCGCATCCTCGATGGCATTCCGATCGGTCTTGCGGAGTTTTTCGCTTTCGAGCCGGACCGTCCGAAGAAGGCTTTCTACCGCGGCGACGAACTGGTGGAAATCGGCAAGGGGCCGATTTCCTACCGGCAGATCGGCGACAATCTGTTCGGGCGCAGCCTGCAGATTTTGAAGGAATGTTATCAGCCGGGCGCGGACACCGGAAAGGTGCCGTTGGTGCATGACGGCGAAGAAGGCGGGATCGTTTTGTCCGGGCGGCTTGAGGTCACCGTCGATAACGAACGCCGGATCCTTGGACCGGGCGACGCCTATTATTTCGAAAGCCGCCGGCCCCACCGGTTCCGTTGCGTCGGTCCGGTGGCGTGCGAAATCATCAGCGCCTGCACGCCGCCGACGTTCTGACCGGCGGGTATGGCGGTTGGGTCAGTGCTGTCCCGGTTTGACGTCAACCGGGATCGGGCAGACATAGGGCTGGCCGTCCATCTTGTCGTTCCACTCGGCCCTTGCCTCGCCACGCAGCTTTTCCGACGTTGCCAGATCAAGGCCGGTGGCCGCCAGAACCTTTGCCGCATGCACCATGGCCTTGTGGGCTGCCGGGCTGCGGCCCTGCGCCACTACTTGCCAGGTGTGGGGATTTGTACCGATGGCCCAGGCGGGCGCCCAGCATTGCGCCGTCGGCGTCACCCGGCTGACATCGCCGACATCGGTCGATCCGGCGCGAAAATGCGACTGGCCTTCGAAGGCGCGTAAGCCCAGATGCAGCGCCGTTGAGCCGTCGATCCTGTCGCTGGAGAAAACATCGCTCTTGATCTGGTACAGGCGAATGCTGCTTTTGACCGCCTCATCGGTAAAGGTCGCCTGGATCTTCTTTGCAAAAGCGATGTCATCAGCATCGAACAGCACGGGACCGAGCGCGACCATATTGTCATGAATGGCATTCTCAAGCGTCAGATTGGGCAGCAGATTGGTCGAGGCCGTATCGAAGATAGTCTCGACCTCGGTTTCCGTCATCGTGGCGGCGCCTTGCGCCACCTTGCCCACCCGCTCGGCAAGGGCCAGCGCCTGCGCCATGTCCGGGGCGCGGATCAGGTAGAGTACTTCGGCCTTGGCCTGCACCACATTGGCTGCCCGGCCGCCGGCGTCGGTGATGGCATAGTGGACACGGCAATCCTGCGGCATGTGCTCGCGCAGGAAGTTGACGCCCACATTCATCAGCTCGAGCGCATCGAGCGCGGAACGGCCAAGATGGGCGCTGTTGGCGGCGTGTGCGGCCACGCCCTTGAACCGGTAAAAGGTTTCGAGCACCGCCAGATTGTTGGTCGAGCGAACGCCGTTGAAGGGTGCAGGGTGCCATGTCAGCGCAGCATCGACATCGTCGAAGGCACCGGCGCGAACCATGAACGTCTTGCCCGAGCCGCCTTCTTCTCCGGGGCAGCCATAATAGCGGACAGTCCCCGGCAGGCCTGCGGCCTTAAGGTGTTTCGCAAGTGAGATCGCTGCGAGCAACGAGCCGGCGCCGAGCAGATTATGACCGCAGCCATGGCCTGTGCCATCCGGCGACACGGCCTGCGGAGTATCGACACCCGCGATCTGGCTCATGCCAGCCAGAGCATCGAATTCGCCGAGAAAGGCGATGACGGGCTTGCCGCTGCCAAATTCGCCGATGAACGCCGTTTCCATATCCGCGACGTTTGTCCGCACGGAAAAGCCGTACTGTCCCAGCGTCTCGATCAGCAGCGCCGAGGAGCGGTGTTCATCGAACTTCAGTTCGGCGAAGTCCCAGATCTCATCGCTGAGCGCCGTAAACTGCGGTGCCATGGCATCGATGGCATTTACCAGAGAAAGCAGGGAAGATTTGTCGGGCATGGCTATCCTCACATCAGCGCAATTTTGGCGCGGGAAATCCTGTCCGGCGGATCGCAATCCGCCGGTTCCGTTCATACAAAAGGAGAAGGTGATGCGCCGCCGGAGCGGCGCGCGGGCGCTTAGTCGTCGACCGAGACTTCCCAGAGGCGGGCGTTGGACTGCCAGACCGGCTGGCCCTTCAGCGCCTTGGTCGCGCCCCAGACATCGACCATATCGTAGAGGAAGATGCCGGGCATTTCCTGCAGCATCAGTTCATGGAACTCGTCGAAGATCGCCTGACGCTTTTTCGGGTCGATCTCGGCATAGGCCGCTTTCATCAGTTCGCGCGCCTTCGGATCGTCCCACATCAAGGACGCGTTCTTGTCCTTGTCGCCGACATAGAAGCTGTACATCAGCGCCGGGTCGAGACGCGGCGTGACGGACTGCGAGATGATCTGATATTTGCCGGAACGGCGGCGATCGACCTGCGTTGCATAATCGAGCACCTCGATCTGCACGTTGAGCCCGATCTGCTGAAGCATCGCCTGCGCCATCACGGCAGCCGGGAAGCTCGGCACGTTGCCGCGCTTGTTGGCGATGATGCTGATCGGCTCGCCCTTGTATCCGGAAGCGTCGAGTTCCTTCTTCGCGGCTTCCAGATCATAGGGTAGACGCTTCTTCTGTACGTCGCTGTAGTAGACGGAATCGGACGAGATCATCGAGCCGTTCGCGTCACCGGTACCGTTCGAGGCAGCGGCCACCAACTGGTCGAGGTCGAGAGCCTGTGCCATGGCGCGGCGGATGGAAGGCTTGCTCAGCACCGGATCGCGCGTCTGGATATAAAACAGGTTCTTGCCGTTGTTGCGGGAAATGATCAGTTGGGTCTTGTCGCTGTCCTTGAATTCCGGGATGAGATCGGGGGAAATTTCGGCCGTGTCCAGCACGCCGGATTGCAGGCCGGCCTTGACCGTCGAGGCATCCGGGATGACCATGAACTTAACGCCATCGACCAGCGGCCGTTTCGATCCGACCACGCCATCGGGCTTGCCATCGTTCTTCGGCGAGACATAGCCGTCGTATTTGGCAAGGTGAACGTATTCGCCCTTCTTCCACTCATCCCACTGGAACGGCCCAGTGCCGATCGGTTTGTCAAACGTACCATCCGCTGCAACCGAATCCGGCGAGATGATGCCGGTGTAGCCGCATTCCGGGCGCGACATCAGGCCGAGGAAAACCGCCGAGGGCGTTTCAAGCGTCATCGTCACGGTCGAGGCGTCCTCGGCCTTGATGCCGGTGACATGGGCAGCGCCATTGCCATCGAAATCCTTGAGGCAGGTCCATTTGGTTGCCGGATCCATGTAGCGGTTCCAGTTCCAGACGACATCTTCGGCCGTCAGGGGCTTGCCGTTGTGAAACTTGACGTCGCCGCGCAGCTTGAAGGTGTAGCTGAGGCCATCCGGCGCCATGTCGACGCTTTCTGCCAGAAGCGACTTGACCTCGCCATTGTTTGCGTAGCCGACGAGACCCTCGACGATATGAAGGATGATGCTGTCGGTATTGCCGTCACGGTTGACGCCGGGATTGTTGCTGCGCAGGTCGGAGCTCTGCGCCACGACGATATCGCGGGCGGCCGCGGTGCCGGCCAGTGCCGCCAGCATGGTGCTGGCCAGGAGAATTGTCTTCATTGTTCTACCCTCTTTTTTGGTTGGTTATGACTGGAATTCGTCCCAGCAGGCGCGCGACAGCCTGCCGATGGTTTCAAGCGACATCGTGTATCCGGGCGTCCCGTCCGGCATTGCCTGCGGCACCTGGTCGGTATAGGCGGCGATGATGTAGAAGGGCGCGCCATCGCGGTAGACCACCCCTGCATCCATGCGGCCGCGCTTGCCGCGTCCACCCTTGCTTGCAACCTTGGTTTCGAATGGCAGGCGCGAATGAATGCCATAGCGCAGGACCTGGCTCTTCAACGTCTGCAGAGCGAATTGGCAAAGCTCTGTCGGGCAACCGAGCTTGGCAGCGGCCGCACTTGAAGTCTGCGCATCGAGAATGGTCTGCAACAGCATGACCTGATCGCTTGCCGTCGTTGTCGTCACCGCGCCGAGCGCATGATCCGGCGACAGCGCCAAAGGCGGAATGAGGAAGCGGTGATGGGTGCCGCTCATGCCGATCAACTTGCAGTAGAGATCGACCTCGTCCAGCGTCAGCCGCTCGAACACCATCTTGGTGCAGACATTGTCGCTCAGCACCATCATGCCGGTGATTGCATCGCGCAGCGAGATGATGATGCCGGGCGTCAGGTAACGGAAGATACCGCTTGCCACCTCTTCGGCAAAGCGCTCCTCGTAGACGATCTGTTCGTTGAGATCGAGGCGGCCTTCGCCAACGGCCTTCAGCGCCGCCATCATGATAGAGGTTTTTCGCGTGCTGGCGGACGGGGTCTCTTCGTCCGCGCGCCGGCCAAACGTTTCGCCGGTCAGGAGATTGCGGACACAGTAGCGGGTGACAAAGGACTGCGCGTCGCAGATCGCCTCCAGCCGGTCGGCTGCCTTGCTCGAAGTCGTCATCGTGTTCATATCAGGCCTCCAGACGCCATTTCAGTTTGACCCCGCCGGTCTCGTTGAGATCGAGCGCGGGGATGGCCGAGAGAAGACGCCGCGTATAGGCCTCCTTCGGCTTGTCGAAGATCGTGTTGCGGTCGCCCTGCTCGATGATGCGGCCGTCCTGCATGACGACGACGCGATCGGCCACCTGTTCGACGACGCCAAGGTCGTGGCTGATGAACAGGCAGGAAAAGCCATAGCGTTTCTGCAGGTCGGAAAAGAGCGCCAGCACCTGAGCCCTGACGGTCACATCGAGTGCGGAGACCGGTTCGTCGGCGATCAGGAAATTCGGCCGCCGGGCAATGGCGCGCGCGATCGCAACGCGCTGGCGCTGGCCGCCGGACAGTTCGTGTGGATAGCGCAGGGCGTATTCGGTACTGAGACCGACTTCCTCCAGCGTTTCATAAGCCCGCTTCTTCTTGGCGGTTCGATCAATTCCGGGCACCAGCCGCAGGGCTTCCTCGACCAGCGAAAGGATCGTCATGCGCGGATCGAGCGACGAATACGGATCCTGGAAGACCATCTGGCAGTTCAACCTATAATCCCGCCAATCCGCCGAGCGTTCACGGCCCTGAAACAGGATGTCGCCCGAGCTCTGGTTGACCAGTCCGGCGATGGTGCGCCCAAGCGTCGTCTTGCCCGAGCCGGAGCCGCCAACCAGTGCCACCACTTCGCCGGCATGGATATCGATGCTGACGCCGTGCAGCGCCCGCTTCGGCGTGCCCTTTTTGAACAACGATTTGCGGCCGGGATAATCGACCACGATGTTGCGCGCCGAAATCATCGGCGCAGACACGGTATCGATAGTGCGGACTTCACCGCGGATCGGCAGCGATGAAAGCAGCTTGCGCGTATAGGGATGCTGCGGCTTTTCGAGGATCTGCTCGGTCGTTCCCTGTTCGACCAGCGCGCCCTTTTCCATCACGACAATCCGGCTGGTATAGCGCGCCACCATCGGCAGATCGTGGCTGATCAGGAGCACGGCCGTGCCTTCCGCCTTGGTCAATTCGACCATCAGTTCCATGACGTCGCGCTGGATGACCGCGTCGAGCGCTGTCGTCGGTTCATCGGCAATCAGCAGCGCCGGCTTCAGGAGCATGACGGAGGCAAGCATGATGCGCTGGCGCATGCCGCCGGAAAATTCGTGCGGATAGGCGGAAAGTGCGCCCTCGGGATCACGGATGCCAACACGCAGGAGCATGGCGAGGATACGCTCGAGCCGCGTGGCGGGCGGCATGTTGGTGTGGAGCGTCAGCCCCTCTTCCAGCTGCCGGCCGATGCTCATCGATGGATTGAGCGAGGTCATCGGCTCCTGGAAGACCAACCCGATTTCCGCGCCGCGCAATTCGCGAAGTCCGGCCTCGCTCATCGACAGGACGTCGCGCCCTTTGAAGGTCACCTGCCCGCCCGTCACTTTGATCGCCGGAGGAAGAAGCGAGATGATCGCGCGCGTCGCCAGTGACTTGCCGGAACCGCTTTCGCCGACGATGCCGAAAATCTCACCCGGCTCGATGTCGAAGCTGACCTTCTTCACCACCTCGACGCCACGCTGGGCGACCTTGAGCGAGAGGTCCCGTACGCTGAGAAGTCTTTCCTGTGTCATTTTAGACCTCGCATGCGGGGATCGAGCTTGTCGCGGAGCGCGTCGCCGAGAAGATTGATGCCAAGCAGCGTCAGCGCGATGCAGAGACCGGGGAAGAGACCGAGCCAGACGGCCTGCTCGATGAATGGCCGGCCAGCGGCCAGCATGTTGCCCCAGGTGGGTGCCGGTGGCGGCACGCCAAGGCCAAGGAAACTCAGGGCACTCTCCGACAGGATCGCCCAGCCGAACATCGACGTCGACAGGACGGTGATCGGCGCCAGGCAATTGGGCAGGATGTGCCGCAGCATCGTGAAGATTTCGCTGTTGCCCATGATCTTCGAGGCTTCGATGAATTCGCGTTCACGCAGGGATAACACGGCGCCACGAACGACACGCGCCATCGACGGCGTGTAGGCAATGCCGAGTGCAAAGATAATGCCGTACTGGTTTGCCCCGAACACGGCGAGCAGCCCGAGCGCTAAGAGAATTCCCGGAAAGGCCAGAAGCGCATTGTTGACCGCCATGATCACCGCATCGACCCAACCACGCGCATAACCACTGACCAGACCGATCAGCGTGCCGGCAATCGCAGCAAGCGAGACCGTGAGGGCCCCGATCCAGACACTGGCGCGGGCGCCGACGATGATGCGGCTCAGCACGTCGCGGCCGAACTCGTCGGTTCCAAGCCAATGCTGCGCACTGGGCGCTGCCAGGCGGGCGGTGAAGCTCAGCTTCATCGGGTCGTACGGCGTCCAGAAGAGACCGAGCACTGCGACAATAAGCAGGAGTGCGATGAGAACGCCGCCGATGAGGCCGTTGAAAGTATAGTTTTTCATTCGGCTACCACGCGCGGATCGAAGAGGGGATAGAGCAGGTCGACGATCAGGTTGACGAGCACGTAGGACAGCGCAACAAACAGCAGGCAGCCCTGGATGACCGGGTAATCGCGCTGGAAGATGGCATCGACCATCAGCCGGCCAAGGCCCGGAATGGTGAAGACCGTTTCGATGACGGCGATGCCGCCCAGCAGATTGCCAAGGATCAGGCCGATCATCGTCCAGGTCGGACCAAAAGCGTTCTTGAAGGCGTGCTTCCAAAGAACAGCACTTTCGGACAGGCCCTTTGCCCGTGCATGGGTTATGTAATCAAGCCTCAGCACTTCCAGCGTCGAGGCGCGTGCCATGCGGATCAGCACGCCCATCTCGTGGATGACCAGCGTCATCACCGGCAGGACCAGATAAAGCAGCCCGCCGACGAGATTGTCGCCGATCGAGACATAGCCGAGCACCGGCAGCCAGCCGAGCTGCAGCCCGAAGAAAAGAAGTAGCAATAGACCGAGCCAGAATGTCGGGATCGACAAAAGCACGGTCGCGGTGCCGACAAGTGCAAGATCGGTCAGGCTGTTTTGCCGCCAGGCGGCGATGACGCCGGCCGGAACGGCGATCAGGCTGGCCAGCAGTACGGCGACAAGCACGATCTGGGCACTGACGGCAAAATGCGACACGACGAGCTGCCGAACCGGCTCGCCGCTGGCGATCGACCGGCCGAAATCACCGGTCAGCACATTGCCGCCCCAGATCAGGAATTGCTCAGGCATCGACTTGTCGAGGCTGAGCTCGGAGCGCATTTCGGCGATCTGCTCAGGCTGCGCCATATCGCCGAGCATCAATGCTGCCGGGTCACCGGGAATGAAGCGGATCAGCGCGAACACGGTGATGGAGACGATCACCACGGTCGGCAACGCCATGAACAGGCGGTTTAGAATAAATCGGAGCATCGGTTCCCCTGAACACGATTTGGATGCGGGATCGCTGCCGTTGACCGGCTTGTTTGTGATCGAACTATGATGGTTTTGCCAAATATGCGCAATATTATGCTATTTTGTCATAGCCCTATGCAGTTGCGGTGCCGTCCGCTCTGCGCCTGATATCCGGAAAGCGCAACGGGCAAACCCAGTTAGCGCAGTGCCTGCGACAGCGCGATTTGACGCTTGAGCGCATCCATTAAAGCTTGGGCCGCGAGCGACGGCGGAACGCCTGCAGGCTTGGCAAGTCCAAATTCCTGCGTGGAAACAGGAATGAACGGGCGCTGGACGATTCGAAGGTGCCGGTAGAGATTGGCGTAAAAGCTGCTGATGATGCCGATGCCCAGACCGTGGGCGGCATAGGCGCAGGCCGAACTATTGGTATGAGTTTCGATCTTGACGTTCTGCTTCACGCCCGCCCGCTTGAACGTCTGGTCGAGCAGCATGAGTGTCGGCCGCTGCCGACCGATCAGGATCAGCGGAATGTCGCGCAGGTCCTTCGGGGTAATTTGCTTGAGTTCCGCCATTGGGTGGTTTTCCGGAATGACGCAGACACTGACGCCGCTTGCCACCGGTTCCATCTCGATGGCCGGCCCCACCTCGCCCTCGTAGCGCAGAAAGCCGAAATCGATCACTCGTTGTTCGACCAGCCGCGTGATCGCGGTCGTTGTTTCGAAGAAAGTCTCGATGCGAACACTGGGGAATTCCCGGGCGTAATCCATCAGCATCGCCGGGGCGAAATCCTCCCACATGCTGCTTGGCAGTCCGATGCGGACGACCTCGGGACCTGTTGCACCACTGCGCAAGTCTTCGGCCAGACCGGAAAACCGGTTCAGCCCCAACAGGATGTTCTCGGCGTCACGGGCAAGAATGGTCGCCTCCGGTGTCGGTATCAGCCGCCCCTTGTCGCGAGCGAAGAGATTGAGAGACAGATCGGATTCCAGCTGCGCAAGCAGTCGGCTGACACCGGACTGGCTCAACCCCATGCTTTTCGCCGTCGCGATCGTCGATCCCGTCGCGAGCAGGGTCTTGAGAACTTCCAACTGCCGAAAATTGATCATCACCACGCCTCTTCATCACGAAATCAGAATTGTCATGCAGATGGGTAGCGCCTGGGCGCGACGAAAGCAAAAGGCATCCCAGTTTCACCCATGGCGCCTATTGGAACGATGCGCTGGCCCTAGGTGACCGGCACGCTTTCCTACAAATTCGGCTATCAAAGTGCCACCCAGATCGGCAGTTTCCGCAGCCAGACCATCACCACGAAGCTGCTCACGCTGCTGATCACTCGGCGGCAATGTGGGCGCCGCGGCACGCGTTCCAGCTTGTCCGCCGCGATGGCAGCAAGGTGTCGGAACCGCTGGTGCTGGATGACAATGTGCCTGACTTATAAGTACGGAAATTCCCGGCACCTGCGAACTCCAAGCCGCTGCGCGTTCGCGGCCGGTGATTGAGTGACGGGAGGCGGCACCGTCGCTTCCCGTCTCACCTTGGATCGGGGCGTGCGCCCCGCCCGCTACTATCGAGATAGAGCAACAGACCAAGACCAATCGTTCCGGCGAGCGCACCGAGCATCGACGTGCCCGAATAATCGCTATAGCGGGTACCGATTGCGAAAAGGATGGCGCTCAGCCCACCGCTCAGAAACAGGTTCACCGAGATGAGCGAACTGCCGAGACCCGGGCGGTCGGCGATGAGGTCCTGGATATAGGTGATCGGGATACTGATGAGCGCGGCTGCGGCAAAGGCGCTGAGAAGCGTCAGTGCATAGACATGCCAGGGGGCGGAGGCGAGACCTAGGAACGTGAGATAGACCGTATAAAGCCCCGCGCCGATTGCAAGCGCCGTTACCGCATGCACGTGAACCTGGATGCGGGCCCAGACGAAGATGAATACAACCTCGAGAAACGCGACAATGCCGACGACCACGCCGATGTCCGTCACGGTTCCGCCAGCGGCACCTGTAATGATCAGCGGCTGGACCGCCGCGTTGACATGAAGCGTCGAGGTGATCAGCGAGATCGCCATCAAGCGGACGAAGACAGCTGGCGCGAGAACTTCGCCGAAGGACGCAAGGTATGAATGGCGGTGACTTTTTGTCGGTGGCGGACCATTCGCCGCCGGCAACTTGAAGAAGACCAGTGTCAGATTGACGATGCAGCCGAGACAGGCAAGCAGATAGGCCGGCAGCATGCTGCCGCGCCCGACCAGTACCAGAGCCACAAGTCCCGGCACCAGAACCCAGGACACCGAAATCGCCGCGCGCACGCCGGAATTGATCGCCGCCGCGTCGCGCCCACCCTCGGCATTGGCGATGGCGCGGACGTTGGCGAACAGCAGCGATGTCATCGAATTATAGACCGGCAGCATGACCAGCGTGCAGAAGACGAAGCTGGCCGGAACCGGGACGGCATAAACGAGACCGTAACCGAATACCCCGAACGACATGACGGTCATTAGGAGGATCCGGTAATTGCCGATCCGGTCGGCGAGAACTCCGACCCAGAGGCTGACGATGACGTTGACGGCCGCCGCCGCAAAAATCAGGATCGAATAGAAGCCATTGCTCAATCCGAGCTCGGTGATGCCGATCACCGATTGGTAGGGCGCTGTCGCAGCCCCGGTGAAGCCGAACATAAAGATCGCGATCATGCTCAGCCGGACCACGGGGTGGCGGAAGGCGATCGACAGCGTTGACGTCATGATGAGAACACCGGAAATGAGGTTAAAGGCTGCCCGGAAATCCGGACAGAAATGCGCGCACCGGGCGCACTAAGCTGGCGTCACTCCCGCCAGCGCACCGAGAATGCCGCTGCGGGCGCATAGTCGAAATCGCGGTCGAAGGGAAAGACCGGCCTGGCCCTGCGACGGCTCGCCAGATTGGCGATATCCTGATTGACGACGCCGCCCGTCAACGCCATCAGGTTGGGATTGGCGATCGGCGCCAGTTCCGGCGATAGATAGCCGGACTTGACCACCAGCAACCGTACGGCCTTTGGATCAAGCCCCAACCGCCGAAAATCCTCGATATTGTGATAGGGGCGCCGGCGCGCGGCCAGCACGATCGTAACTCCATCAACTTCGACGACGGCCTGACGATCCGCTGCCGCACCGCTGTCGTCCAGACGCAGGACCTTCGCGGTCACCTCCGCCGGAACGCTGGCCGGATCGAGACTGCCGCCGATCCGCAGGGAGAGCGAGGTGCCCTCCCGAGCGGCGAAACAGGCCTCGACAGCCGGACGGTCGGTGATCCCGGCGAGCAGCGCGCCATGCCAGTTGCGGGCGATCAGCGCACGCAAAACATCGGCGCGGTCGCCAACCCCGCCACCGGTCGGATTGTCGGCGGAATCGGCAAGGATGACCGGGGATGTCGTGGCAGAAGCAGCAATATCGAGCATCTCCTCCAGCGGTCCCGTGACCGGCCCGAAGCCGAAATTTTCACGCGCGTTCCAGTATTGTTGCGCAATTTCCTCGGCGGCCCTCGATGCCGCTTGCCTATCGGTGCCGGTCACGACGGCACAGGCGGTTGCCCGCGGCTCGTCGGCCCAGACATAGCCGATCATCAGGTTGGCATCGAGAACGCCCGGCTGCACATCGAATGCGGGAAGGCCGAGATAGATCGACTTGGCCGGTTCATCCTCCGTCGAGGTACATTCGCCGGGCAAAAGCAGCGGCACCTTGGCCCAGGCTACGCCCGGGCGAATGCCCGTGCGCAGCGTCTCCACCAGCATGGACCAAGCCCGCACCATGGTTTCGCGCACATCGATATGCGGCGCGGTGCGATAGGCGGCGAAGATATCGAGCTGATCGATGATCCTCTGGCTGACATTGCCATGAAGATCGTAGCTCGCCGCAATCGGGCAAGCCGGCCCGACGACCGCGCGGGCGGCGGAAATCCAATCGCCCTCGGCGTCGTCCATGCCCTCGACATTGATGGCGCCATGCATGGCCAGATAAACCCCGTCGATCGGCAATGCCGCCTGCAGTCTTTCAAGGAACTCCGCCTTGAACAACTCATAGGCAGCACGCGAAACCGGACCGCCCGGCACGGCGCGGGCATGCAGCAACGGCACATGTTCTATCCCGGCGGCAGCGAGGAAATTGAAATACTCAGCGCCGAGCAGTTCGGCATCGCGCAACACGCGAAAATCCTCGGCAGTCATCAGGACCGGCGAATAGGTGCTGCATTCAGTATGGATACCACCGACGGCGATGCGCATTGTTTTCCCCATGATATCAGCTGTTACAGCTTCGGACTGAGCGGGACGATGGCCGCGAAACGGAGCCAGTTTTTTTGACTTTTCGGCGTCCATGCAGCTTCGGCGATCGCCGGAAGACGCGGGAAGACCAGGCGGTTGAAATAACCACGCGACAGGTAATGCTCGCACCAGATGCAGGCCTGCACGCCCTTCATCCGGTCTTTCAGTTCTTCCGGGAAATCACCTTCCGCCTCATAGCCATAGGCGTGGGCCGGCGGCACGGTACCGGCCCAGCTGGCGCCAGGCTCTTGCCATTCCTCACCCTGCACCATGTCGAGATAGTAGGCCTGTCCCGGCGTCATCACCACGTCGTAGCCTTCGCGAGCAAGCTCGATGCCGACTTCGGGCTTTTCCCAGGCCATCAGCAGGGTTTCCACTGTATCGACACCGCCGCCGTGGGCGACCTCGTTCCAGCCGGCAAGTTTCTTGCCGCGCTTGGTCAGCATCTCCTTGACCTGTTTCAGGAAATAGGACTGCAGAGCGAACGTGCCTTCAATGCCTTCTTTTTCCATCAGCCTGCGGGCCAGCGGCGAGGCAAGCCAGGCCCCATTCGCCACTTCATCCCCGCCGATATGGATGTAGGCTGATGGGAAAAGCTCGATCATCTCATCGAAGACCTTTCCAAGGAACTCATAGGTGAACGCCACGGCCGGGTTGAGGGCGTTGTTCGGATAGCCCTGCACGGAATGATAGCTTTCCGGCGCTTCCTGGCCATCGGACAGGTCGAGCAGCGCAACCAGTGTTGCCGAGTTGTGGCCGGGAACATCGATCTCCGGAATGATCTCGACATTCAGCGTCTGCGCGTGCGCGACCAGCGTACGAACGTCATCCTGGCTATAGAACCCGCCGACCGGCTCCGCCCCATTGCCGAGTTGCGGCAGGAGCGGACCATCCGGGTTGCGGACAACGCCGACCGTGGTCAGTTCCGGATAGGCCTTGATCTCCAGCCGCCAGGCTTCATCATCGGTCAGGTGCCAGTGGAAGATATTGAGCTTTAACCAGGCGAGGATATCGATGAGCCGCGCCACATCGGCAACCGGATAGAACTGGCGGGAAACGTCAAGATGGCAGCCGCGCCAGCCGTAGCGCGGCTGATCCGAAATCGTGCCGGAGACCGGAAAGCGGAATTTCCCTGGCTCGCGGCGGGCGCCGTTCAGGAGCTGCGCCAGCGACGTCAAGCCGTATTGCCGGCCGGCGGCTCCGCCATAGTTGAGCGTGACGGCCTCTGGCGAAAAGGCCAGCGCATAGCCTTCCGCTGCCACCGACGCATCTTGCTTCAGATGTAGAACCCTGCCCTGGCCGTTCCCCGCCAGGCTGAGTGGCGCGTGGTCCGCTTCGAACAGGCGGCGGAACAAACCGATCACCGTATCGATCGCCTTGAGGTCCTCCGTCGAGGCGCCGGGCGCGGGATAGAGACAAACCGGGAAACCATCGCCAGGCTCCACATCGATCTGGCGCGGCCAGGGCTGCAGAGCAAACGGCAGATCGAGTTTGCCCTCCGGCAACAGCACCGGCGGCGGCTCACTGGTCCGGCCCTCCAGCAAAAGGTCGGAGACCGCGACCGGCACATGGCATCCATCGGCGAGCGTCAGATAGGCGGATTTCGCTCCATCGGTACAGTGCACGGCCTTGCGATGCAGGCCGCTGACGGTGAAGGTCCAGGATGCGCCGGGGGCAAGCACAAAACCTGCCGGGGGTGCAAATTCGTGATAGTTGGCGTTGCGCTTGACGAAGACAGCGTTCTCGCAGGCCGTCTTGTCGATCACCCGCGTTAACGACGTGTAGACGACGGTAAAGCCTTCAATGGCTTCGTTCGACAGGTTGAACAGGCTGAAAACGAAGCGGCCGTGCGGACCGCCCTGCGGATGCCACGCGCTTTCGAGACGATAGGACGCCGATTGCATGTCCATTCCTTTGATGTCTAATAGTTTTCGGATTGGGAAAAGGTGCGGGCAAGCTCGGCCTGTCCTGCCGTCAGACCGCAGTCGACCGGCAGGCAAACACCGGTGATGGCCGAGGCCAGCGGGCTTGCCAGAAAACCAACGGCATTGGCCACATCGTCTGGATTGGCGATCCGCTGCAGCGGATACCAGCGGCGCACGTCTTCGAACACATTCGGATTGGCGGCGGCCCGGACTTCCCACGCCTGCGTCCGCACGGTACCGGGCGAGACCGCATTGGCACGAATACCGTACTTGCCGTATTCAACGGCGATCAGCTTCGTCAGGTGCAGGAGACCGGCCTTGGCGGCGCTGTAGGCGGGATGACCGAAGACATTGGTGCCGTTGACCGAGGCGATGTTGATCACCGAGCCCTGGCTTTGTTTCAACGCATCCTCGACGGCGCGAAAGCAGAGGAAGGCAGCCTCCAGGTTCAAGGCATTGTCCATGCGCCAGATTTCCGGCGTCGTGTCGTGCAGGCTGACGGCGCGCGCCGCACCGGCATTGTTGACCAGCGTCCGAACCTGACCGAGTTCCGCCGCCCGGGCGGCCATCGCAGAGACACTTGCCACATCAGTGATATCGCAGGCCAGGGCAACGAACTTATCGGGATTGCCAAGGCACGCGGCGGCTTTTTCAACCGCTTCACCATCCAGATCCGGCATCAGCACGACATCATGGTCTTCGCCAAGGCGGCGGGTGATGGCCTGGCCGATGTCGCCTGCGGCGCCCGTTACGATTGCGACCGATGAAGTCATGACGGGTCCCTTATGAGCATGGTGAAATCAATCCCCGAGAAGCTGGCGGTCGTCGCCGTCGCGATGGGCGACAAGCTGTTGCTTGATGCGCCGCAACGTCACGGTTGCCTGGGGTTGGATGTGGTAGGCAACGAGACTGGCAAGGATATCGAGGACTGCAAGATAGGCGATGCGGGTCGATGTCGGGCGATAGATGTTGGTCCCTTCCGGCAAATCGACAGGCACCGTGATATCGGCGGCGCGGGCAACCGGGCTGCCGCTCTGCGTCAGTGCGATGGTTGTCACTTTCTGGTCGCGGGCGAGCGTGAAGGATCGGACCAGTTCGGCGTTGCGCCCGGAGAACGACGACCCGATGACAACGTCGCCCGGCCGGGCGGCAGCCGCCATCATCATCTGCATGCTGTGATCGGAGCTTGCGGTAATGCGCAGCCCCAGGCGAAACAGGCGGTTCTGCAATTCGCTGGCGATCATCGAGGAATTGCCGCCGGAGCCGAACGCATAGATCATATTGGCGCCGGCCAGCTTTTCGGTCGCCTGTTCGATCGCGGCGAGATCGAGGCTGCGGTGCAGCATGAACAGCGCATTCTGTGCCTTGGAGACGATATCCTGCGCCACATCGGCTGGTTCCCGGCTCTTCGGCTCGGGCTTGAGGTAGCGCATGCCGACATAGGCCGTGCGCGCCAGCTGCACCTTGAAGTCGGAAAAGCTGTCGCAGCCGAGCCGGCGACAGAAGCGTGTGACGGTCGGGGGGGAAACATCGGCCTTGCCGGCGAGCTCGATAATCGAGGCATTCACCGCAAATTCGAAATCAGTCAGTAATATTTCAGCGATGCGGCTTTCGGCCGGAGAAAGCCGTCCCTTTTCTTCCTGAAGTGTCGAGAAAATATCCATCAGAGAGCACCTTCAATGAAATCGCCAGGCCGCCTCAAGGAGGCTTCCTGAAACCGCGGCAAGGCTGCGATCTGGCATACGATTCTCACGTGCTGTCCACCCGTTTCCGTATCGTCTGACCCTTAGAACGTCTTTTCCTTATAGGCGACGCAGTCGATCTCGACCTTGCAATCGACCATCATCGACGCCTGGACGCAGGCCCGCGCCGGTGGATGTTCACCAAAATAGTCCTGATAGATCTTGTTGAAGGTCCAGAAATCGCGCGGATCATCCAGCCAAACACCGACACGCACGATGTGCTCAGGTCTGTAATTGGCCTCCTTCAGGATAGCCAGCAGATTGGCGATGGTCTTGTGTGTCTGCGGAATGATGCCGCCTTCGATGATTTCGCTATTTTCCATTGCAACCTGGCCGGACACATAAAGCCAGCCATTCGCCTCTACCGCGCGCGCAAACGGCAGCGCTTTGCCGCCTGCACCCACTTGTACGGTGCCATAACGTGTAATGGACATATGTCCGTCCTTGCAAATTATTTTCTTGCTCCGTTGACAAATGACCATAGAAAGCGGAATTTGACCAGAGAAAAACGCCATTTATGAAAAGAATTTCAATACACGGAGCATTCGTGCGCGATCCCTTCCGCAATCCTTTCCCTTCTTCCGATGCCGCCCGTCACGCGATCTGGCAGATGCTGGTCGAGCGTGACATTGATGCCTTTCTAGCCGCCGACTGGTCGAAGGTCGCCGGTGATTTTGTCGAGGAAGGCTTCATCGGTATCGACGCCAAGCGGGAAACAAGCCCCGACAAGTGGCGCCTTGCCTTTCCTTGCCTGACGGCCTATCGCGACGAGTGGCTGCGCCAAGCTGAGGATTTTGCCCAGCAGTCGTTTGCCGACGATACACGCAATGCCATTTTCACCACCACGACACTCGAAGACATCGAGATCGAAGGCGACATGGCCCTTGTCCGCAAGAGGTTTGACGGCAGCCTGAAAAAGTCGGACGGCAGCGTCGATAGTCTCAAGTGGCAGACGCTCTATTACTGCCGTCTTCATCAGGGGCGCTGGAAAATCTGCGGCTTCACGGGATATCTACCCAATCCGATGGGCGCGGCCTGAGCGGCGAGAACGAGGCAAAGGCATTGCGCATTTTCACCGCCGTCCTGGCGACCGAGACCAACACTTTCTCACCGATCTGCGTTGATCGCCGCGCCTTCGAGGCGTCGCTTTATGCCCCGCCAGGCGAGCATCCGGAAACACCGACGCTCTGTTCAGCGCCGATTACGGTCGGCCGCCGGCTTGCTGTGGAAAAGGGCTTCGAGCTGATCGAGGGCACGGCTACCTGGGCCGATCCGGCCGGTCTCGTCAATCGCCTGACTTATGAGGGATTGCGCGACGAAATCCTCGACCAGCTGCGGGCAGCGCTGCCGGTGGACGCCGTGGTTCTCGGTCTTCATGGCGCCATGGTTGCCGATGGCTATGAGGATACCGAGGGCGATTTCCTGACGCGTGTCCGCACCGTTGTCGGCCCCGACATCCTTGTCTGTGCTGAACTCGACCCGCACAGCCACCTGACGGCCAAGCGGCGGGCGGCGGCGGATTTCTTCGTCTACTTCAAGGAATTTCCGCATACGGACTTCGTCGATCGTGCCGAGGATCTGTGGCGCATCGCGCTCGAGACGCTGGCTGGGCGCATCAAACCCGTCATGGCGGTGTTCGATTGCCGGATGATTGATGTTTATCCGACCTCGCGCGATCCGATGCGTTCGTTCGTCGACAAGATCATACGGATCGAAGCGGAAGACCCGGACATCCTGTCCATTTCTGTCATCCACGGCTTCATGGCCGGAGATGTCCCGGAAATGGGAACCAAGGTGCTCGTCGTCACCGATGGCAAGCCGGAAAAGGGCGATGCGCTTTCGCGCGAACTCGGCCTCGAACTCTTTTCCAGGCGTGGCACGTTCATCATGCCGCAGATTGATGAAAAGCAAGCCGTTTCCCAGGCGCTCGCCGCAGCCGACGGCCCCGTGGTGATCGCCGACGTCTGGGACAATCCCGGCGGCGGCACGGCGGGTGATGCGACGGTTCTGTTGGCCGAGCTTCTGGCACAGGGTGCCAAGGATACGGCTGTCGGGACGATCTGGGACCCGATGGCAGTGCAGATCTGCGTGGCCGCCGGCGAAGGCGCCGAGATCCAACTGCGTTTCGGCGCAAAATCGGCACCGGGAACCGGCAATCCGATCGACGGCATCGTCAAGGTCGTCAAGCTGGTGCGCAACGCGGAAATGCGCTTCGGTGAAAGCTATGCGCCCTTCGGCGACGCCGCGCATATCCGTTTCGATGGCATAGACATCATCCTCAACTCTACCCGGGCGCAGAGCTTCGACCCTAGTCTGTTCTCGGTGATGGGCATCGACCCAACATCGAAGAAGATACTGGTCATCAAGTCGACCAATCACTTCTACGCATCCTTCGCGGTGATCGCGGCGGAAATCCTCTATTGCTCGGCCGGTACACCTTATCCGAACAACCCGGCCCGCACGCCGTACCGCCGGGCACCGCGTGATATCTGGCCGATGGTGGACAATCCGCATGGGTTGGACACAGGAGCGGCTTGAGTTTGCTGATTCAAGTCCTGCGGCTAGCATGACCGACAGGATAAACAAAAGGGACGCATTTTCAGCGTCCCTTTTGCATTCAACGAAGCCTGGCGGATCGTCGCGACGTCAGCCGCCGGCGATTTTCAAGAGGCCGACATCGATATCGGTCAGTGCGACCCGTCGCTCAAGCGCGATGCCGGAAGCATCGAACAGATGGCAATCAGCGGCACCGATGCCGATGGGAACCGTCTCGTCGGTCCGGATCGGCGCGCTGCCGGGCAGCATCGCGCAGAAATTCTCGCTTTCGCCGTCAAGCGAAGCATAGGCGACAGTCTGGGCGCCAAGTCTCTCGATCACTGATGGTGTCAGGTTCATCGACAGATCAGCCTTGCCGAACTGGATATGCTCGGGACGAATACCGAGGGTCAGTGGCTGACCGAGCAGATCGGCCCGGCCGGTGACAGGGATTGTCGCCGACTGCCCCTTGAATCCGATCTCGACGCCGGCATCGCTGACTGCCTTGCAGGTGACGGGCAGCATGTTCATGCGTGGATTGCCGATGAAACCTGCAACGAACATGTTGGCCGGTTTGTGATAGAGTTCGAGCGGCGCTCCTGTTTGAGAAATCTCACCGGCATTGAGCACAACGATCCGGTCCGCCATCGTCATCGCCTCGACCTGGTCGTGCGTGACGTAGATCATCGTCGCCTTCAGCTGCTTGTGCAGTTTCGCCAGTTCGATGCGCATATCGGCGCGCAGCGCCGCATCAAGGTTGGACAGCGGTTCGTCGAATAGAAAAATCTTCGGCTCGCGCACGATCGCCCGGCCGATAGCGACGCGCTGGCGCTGGCCGCCGGACAGCATTCCGGGTTTTTGCTGGAGGCGCTGGTCGAGATGAAGAATGCGCGCCGCATTCTCGACTTTCGCCTTCAGCTTGTCTTCCTGCATCTTTTCGACGCGCAGCGGAAAGGCGATGTTCTCGAACACAGTCATATGTGGATAGAGCGCATAGCTCTGGAATACCATGGCGATGCCACGCTTGACGGGCGGCAGGTCGTTGACACGTTTGCCGTCAATCATGATGTCGCCCGTACTGGTCTCGTCGAGACCGGCGATCATGCGCAGCAATGTCGACTTGCCACATCCGGACGGGCCGACGAAAACGACGAACTCGCCGTTGCGGACCTCCAGTTCGATGCCTTTCAGCACTTCGAACGTCCCGTAGAATTTCTGAACCTTGTTGAGATTGAGCTGTCCCAAGAAACTGTCTCCGGCCGCCGGCGAAAAGCGACCCGTTCGTAGCAGGAAAGGAGTGGACCGCGAACCAGCGACCGGTTCGCGGTCCGATGGTCTTACTTGTACTGCTCGAGGTCGGCAGCAGCCTTCTTCAGGGCATCCGCGGGTTCGGCCTTGTCCGTGACGACGGCCTGGACCATTTCGATGATGACGTTCTGGAAGCCCTTATAGTCGGTGAAGAGCGGCTCGGGGCCACCATAGGTGATGCCATCGATGAATGGCTTCCAGTAGAGGTCCTTCTTGACGAACTCATCGACCAGCGGCGATGGGCGCAGCGGTGTCAAGCCAGCGGCGCCCTGCAACTCATACTCGCCCTGCGGTCCTGGCGACGTAATGAACTTTGCAAATTCGATTGCCTTCTCCTCGACGCCGGAGCCCTTGAAGATCGCCAGGCTGTCGGTGATCAGCAGAGTGCCTTCGCCCTTGGCAGACGGGCCGAGCGGCAGCGGGGCAACGCCCCAGTTGACCTTGGTTTCCTTGAGACGAACGGCGGCACCCGAACCGGACTGGAGCATGCCGACCTTGCCATCAAGGAAGATGGCGCGCATTTCGTTTTGCTCGTAAGCTGTCGCACCTTCGACCGAATAAGGCGTGATGTCCTTGTAGGCCTGAAGGGCTGCGAGAACCTCCGGGCTGTCCATGACGATCTTGTCGCCGTCGATGACCTTGCCATTATTGGTGTAAACCCAATGCATGAACTGGTGCATGGTGTTGTCGAAGGTCTTGGCAGGCAGACCGTAACCCGCGATACCGGTCTTTTCCTTGATCTGCTTGGCGAAGGCGATTTCTTCGGCCCAGGTCTTCGGCGGCGTTTCAGGATCAAGGCCTGCCTGCTTGAACAGGTCCTTGTTCCAGTAAAGCGCCTTGGTCGAAAATGCGATGGGAACGCCCCACTGATTATCGTCGAACGTGACCGTATCGGTGATGTTTGGATAGTAGCTCTTCTTCTCGTCTTCCGTCATCGGCACCGGAACGATGAGATCGTTCTGGGCGAATTCCTTGAGCGTGCGCGAGCCAACATAGGCCATGGCGACCGGCGTGCCGGCAACAGCGAGTGTCGTTGCCTTATCCTGGCACTGCGCCCAGCCGACAACCTCGGGGGTAACCTTCCAGCCCGGGTTCTTTTCTTCCCATTGCTTGATGTATTTCTCGTGAACCTGGTCCATCACGTCGCCGCAATAGATCCAGCTGATCTCCTGGTCGGCCGCCTTGGCGTTCATGGCGCTAAGCGCGGTTGAGCCGAGCAGGGCGAGGGCAAGTAACCCCGTCTTGAGTTGAATTGACACGTTTGAAGCTCCCGTTTCTCTGGTGGTTGATTGCTTTTATTGTTTCACCGCGCCAGCGGTCAGCCCGCTGACGAGATAGCGCTGTAGGAAGAAGATCACGATGATGGCCGGGGTGATGCCGACGAAACTCGCCGCCATCAACTCGTTCCAGATCACTTCCTGCCGGCCGAAATAGGCAAACAGCCCAACCGGCAGCGGCATGTATTCGGTCTTCGAGTTGAAGGTCAGCGCGAAGATGAATTGCTGAGCGTAGGATCCGATGAAGGTCGTGATTGCTACGACGGTGATGCCGGGCATGGCGATGGGGAGGATGACCCGGCGAAGCGTATAGAAATGGCTGGCACCATCGACGAAGGCCGCTTCGTCCAGCTCGCGTGGGATGCGCATCATATAGGTGCGCAAGAGCCAGATTGCCGACGGAATGAGGAATGCAACCCCCGGCACGATCATGGCGAAATAGGTGTTCAGCACACCGAATGTGCGCATCAGGCGAAACAGCGGAATGAGCAGGACTGCGCCCGAGAACATTGTCACCGCGAGAAACGCGCCAAGCAGAAGTCCACTACCGCGAAATTTGAACCGGGCGAAGGCGTAGGACGCCGGTACGACCAGGATCAGCACGATTGCGGTGACGATGATCGAGATGAAGAACGAGTTGAAGATATAGCGGGCAAAACCAGGCACGCTCACCCACATCGTCCGGTAGGCGGTAAACGACCCGTTTTCGGGCCAGAACTTATAGGGCGAGGAAAACAGCAGTCCGAGCGGCTTCAGCGAGACGAGAAAACCTTCGACGAACGGCGCCAGGATGAACGTCAGGAAGACGAAGATTCCGGCATAGATGCTGATCAGCTCATACCAACGGTAGCGGTTGATCATCGCGGGTTGCGTGCTCATCGGTTGGTTTCTCCCGCAGAAAGCCGGCTGGTCACCCGGAAATAGGCAAAGCAGAAAATCGACAGGAAAATGCAGATCAGAACTGCCCGGGCGGCACCCTCGCCGTATTTCTTCGAACCGATTGCCGTACGGTAGGTGTCGATGATCATCGTCGTCGTTTCACCGTTCGGCCCGCCCTGAGTCAGGATCCAGATGATATCAAACGAATTGAACGTCGAGATCAGCGACAACATCGACATGGTGATCATTGACGGAATCAGCAGCGGCAGGGTGATGCGGCGGAAGCGGTAGAAGCGCCCTGCCCCGTCGGTCCAAGCAGCCTCGTAAAGGTCCTGCGGCACGGCCTGCATCGCCGCCAGCATATAGAGTGTCACCATAGGCACCCCGATCCAGACGTCGGTAATGATCGTCGCCCAGAAAGCAGTCGAGCCGCGGGCAAGGAATGCGATGGGGCCATCGATGATACCCCAGTTCTGCAGGACGCCGGAAATCATGCCGAACTGGCCGTTATACATCCAGCCCCACATGAAGATGCCGATAGCCATCGGCACGATCCACGGTGGCATGGTCAAGACGCGAAACAGCGCCCGGCCGGGAACCGCCGCATTCAGCATGCAGGCACCGAAGACGCCGATGATCATCTTGATCGCCACCGAGAAGAAGGTCCACACGAACGTGCGGATGATGACCTCGGCAAAGGTCGTGTTGAAAATCTTCTCGTAGTTGATCCAGCCAACCCAGTTGGTCGTCTTCTTCAACGAGGCGTCGGTGAATGACAGGATGAACGTGTCCAGAAGCGGATAGGCAACGATCACGACGACATAGAGAACGGCTGGCAGCAGAAGCATCCAGGCGAAGATGAGAGTGCTACGCTGAACGTTCATCTTGCGCTCTCCTTATGCCGCACGGGAGTGGAGCGCCTCGTCAAAGCGATCCCAGACCGGCCGCAGATCGACGACAGTGCGCTTGCGGCGCGCCTCATCCATCGACAACGCCAGAATGCCGGCTTCGAGCGCATCGATCGTCGACACCGGCAGCGCGCGGCCATCGCGGACATGGCCGATGATGTCGGTGGCCATCTGCTCGTCGGCGCCGTAGTGCTGTGACAGCGCTGTTGCGGCATATTTGTTTTCGACGACCTTCTTGCCGGTCAGCATTTCGTGAACGTCGAAATAACCGCGAATGAAATCGCCCTCGGCCATGCCGCGCGAACCCATGATGCAGAAGCGGCGGAACTGGTCGGGCACATTCAAATTGGTATGGAAGTTCATGCCGACACCGTTGGCATATTCGACGATCGCCACCTGGTAATCGATAATGTCGCCATCACTGTCGAACACTTTGTCGGAGCCCATCCAGCCACTCGGCTTGCGATGGAAGAGTTCAAGGTCGTTGATGCCTTCGCGGGCCGGATCATTCTCCGGAACGAAGCTCTTGCGGCCGCCGAAGCTTGCGACCCGCTCCGGCCGTGCGCCGATAATGCCGTTGTAAAGATCGAGATCGTGGCAGCATTTTTCCAGCATGAAGCTGCCGGAGTAACGTTCGTAGCGGCGCCAGTCGCGCATGAAGAAAGCGCCGTGATAGGGCTCGATATGCTCGGACGCCTCGATCGAGACGATCTGCCCGAGCGTGCCGGCAGCCTGTGCCGCTCGCAGGTCGCGATACATCGGCGCATATCGCAGGACCAGGCCGACCATCAGCCTTTCATGGCCGTATTTCGCCATCAGGCGGGCGAGTTCAACACTTTCTTCGACCGTCGAGACGATGGGCTTTTCGCTGAAGACCTTGAGGCCGGATTCCAGACCGATGCGAATATGATCGAGATGCATGTGATTGGGCGAGCCGATCATCAAAAGATCGAGCTTCTCGTTGGCAATCAGGTCCTCGGGGGTCGCATAGGCGGTACCGGCAGAGATGCCTTTTTCCAGAAGGCCGGGCAAACCAGCCGGATTCGGATCAACGTAACCCGCGATCTCGAAGCTCTCGTCCATGGCCTTGAAGACATAACCCAGATAGCCAAGACGGAATCCGAGCCCGATAATGCCAACTTTCATTCTTCTGGTATTCCCCGTTTATTGTCGTAATTTATTTTCTCAGACTGAGGCAGATTTTCAAACTCGTCAACCGGAATCCGCAAAATTGTCAGTTTTATGAAATTCATTTTCATAAAACCCCATGGGCATCACCGCTGAACAAGGAAAACAATCCATGTCTGGACGCTCGACGTCTCTGAGTTGCGGCCAAATCCATGGGGCCTGCCGAAGAACGTCGTCGGCGGGACACGTCGTGTGTCGAGGCTGAATGTGCCGTCGGATTTCCACGCACAGCACAGGCGTCGCGTTTTTGCAGACCGCTCTTGTTAGGCTACTCTATTGTCCGTTGATCAAAGCGAGAACGAGTTGGTGAATGTTGCCGCCGTTGCTGAGTTCGGCCCGGTCGAAATCGCGGCTTTGCTGCCGCTGTGTGCGCGAAAGCTCGCCGAGGCGTTCCGTCAAGTTCGCGCGGACCTTCTGGCACTTCGGATCGCCAGGGGCAGATAGCCCCACAGACACCGCTTCGATCTTCCTCACCATGTCCTTGATGAGGTCGCCATGCACCAGCTCGTGTTTGTGCACGCCGTTAATGAACGTTTCCCAGCCCTCAGCCATCGCGGGCGGCAAACGCTGCGCCGGCTTCGGCAGGATGTAAGTGATCGTCAATTTCGGCTTCGCCGAAACGAGGACGCAGGCATGGCCCTGCGGCTCATATTTGCGGGTCCATGTCAGCTTGAAATTGGTGAGCGCGATCGCACGGCCCTTGCCACCAATACTGGGCCCCCGCTCGCCAATCGACGCATAGAGCTCCGGCCCGGTCTTACCGCTGATCGAATAGGGCTGCACCACTTCGGTGGCCTGCCAGTCTGCTTGCGCCACACCCGGGGATACGGAAAGGCAAGCGATTACAGCGCACAACCGCGCGCCGACTTTCGGAAAAAATCCCATAGCGTCACGCAGCATGATCAGGTCAGTCCTCTTCGTCATCATCAGCAGACACGATCCCCATCATCTCCGCCGTAACGCTCTTCCTGTTCAACAGGCCGGCATCCTCGAGCATTTCGATATCCGGAAGATCACGCAACGTATCGAAGCCAAAAGCCGAGAGGAAAAAGGGGGTTGTAATAAAGGTATAGGGTGCGCCCGGTGTCGGACTGCGTGGGCCAGGCGCGATGAACTGGGCATGGCGCAACCCGGCAATCGTATCGCGGCTGACATCCTTGCCAAACATTGCCGACAGTTCGCCACGGGTCACCGGCTGGAAATATCCCACCGCCATCAGCACCATTGCCTCATGCTGCGATAAGGCGGAAGCAGCTGAGCGTGTCGGCGCCGCCGATGCCTGAATCATGCGGGCGTAGGAAGAGCGTGTACGATGCTGCCAGCCACCGCCGACCGAGACCAGCTCGTAGGGCCTGCCGCGCAATTCCTCTCGCAGATCGTCGATCAGGAGGTCGATGCTGCAGTTCTTGCCGACCACACGCGCCAAGGCGTCGCGGTCGACCGGCACGGCGGACGCAAATATCACCGCTTCGGCACGCATCATCCACTCGCGCCAACGCAGGTCCGCGGGCAGATCTTCCAGTTCGCGATCGAAACCGGATTCGTCTCCTTTCGCCGTCCTCTTTGCGCGCCCTTGCGACTTGGCTATGCTTTGTCCTGCCATTTCACAACCCGTAGATCCGGAACGTCGAGCGCCCGGACAGTTCGCGCACCGCGCCCAGCGTTTCCAGCCTCTCGAACAGCCGCCGGCTAGCCCAGCGGGAGAGCTTGGTTCCTGGCGCAGAGGCGGATAGTGCATCCTCGTTCAGTAACTGACGAATGACTGTTTCAGCGCCCTTGGTTCGCACCTTCGCTGCCACCGCAAGAAGCTGTTCGGCCCGGCGGCGCGTTTCGGTGGCCTGACGCAGCGCTTCCGATACGCCCTGGACCAGGGCCAGGCAGACAGTCCGCTCAAAGGTTTCGTCACCGGGCCGCACTCTGCCCTTGCCCGTTCCGGTCCGGAACACGGCCCCATAACGCTCGGCCATCAACAGGGGGACTGGATACTGCCAACCCAGTTTCTTGGCCAATATCCAGTCAGCAAGCCACCAGGCGAGTATTTCCGCGTCGGGGCGCAGTTCGCAGACTGCCGTCACCAGCCTGGCGACGGCAAAGGGCGCTGTCCGGCCGTCCCGCAGTACGTCATCGATCACGCCCGGCACCTGTTCCAACGCATCGTCCCGGCGCAGCGCGAAAAGATCTGCGATTTCATGCAGCGTCTTAGTGTTGATGGAGATCATACGGCTGGATAGCTTTTTATAGGCGACAAGCACATTTCCGGCCGGGCCTGGATCGCCGCCTGGCGCCGGCAACAAAACAGCATCGCGCAACGCGCCTTCCTCTTCCGAGCGACCCATCAATCGCAGTGCGGCAAGAGCCGAACGAAGCCCCAGGCGCTGACGCCATGCCCCGGCCCAGACAGCCTCCGAACGCACCAGGCTATCGAGGGAATTCAGGGCTGCGCCGGCCAGGAAAGCCGCATCGCCATCGCTCGGCGCGCCGCGCAGGGTCGCCCAACCGGGCACCTGAGGTGTCTGGATGGGAATTGACGGTGCGGGCTTGTGACGCGAATCCATACCGGAAAGCATATCTGCTGCGAGCGGTTGACGCGAGATGAATTAGAGCGAACCGCACATCATGGCGAGAGAAGCGCTCTCAGGTGAGCAAATATCGCGCCCGGCGTTTCATCGCGTTGGCCAAGTCGATGCACTCAGGCCATCCTGGTCCGTAGGCGCAATGTCTCGACCTCCCGCTGCGTCAGAGAACGGACCGCCCCCTTCGGCAGGTCGCCCAGCTTTATGGCGTCGATCGCGACACGGACGAGCCGCAGACATTCCGTATCCACTGCCTCAAGCATTCTTCTGATCTGCCGGTAACGGCCCTCCCTAAGCTCGACCTCAAGCCAGGCGTTTCTTTCGCCCGAACGCAACACCCGGACAACCGACGCTTTCAACATCTCGCCATTGTCGCAAAGACCACCGCGCATCCGGACGAGCACTTCCTCAGGCGGCGTGCCTTTAACCTGCACATGGTAGATCTTGCCGATATTGGTGACGGGGTCGAGCAGGCGCTGCGCAAGCACCGTATCATTGGTAAACAGCAGCAGTCCCTCGCTCGCCTTGTCCAGCCGCCCAACCGGCGACAGGAACGGATTATCCATATGCGCCAGACAATTGAAGACCGTTGGGCGCCCTTGCGGATCGACACGTGTGGTGACCATGCCACGAGGCTTGTTCAGCGCCAGATAGATACTGGATTGCGCGACAAGCCGAACGCCATCAACCGCAATTGCATCCGAATGAACGTCAGCCCATGTCAGAATGTCAGTGACCACCCGGCCACCCAGTGTCACGCGCCGTTCGGCAACAAGCGCTTCGGCTTGCGTGCGGGAACAGTAGCCCAGTTTGGAAATGGCACGGCAGATGGTTGCACGGGTGCCGTTGTTATCGGATGCACGTTTTGCCACGGCGGTATATTCCGGAAGCTTTGCTGTCTGAAGTGTGCAAACCACGACGCAACAACTGCATCCGCACGTCATTCTACGGGCGGGATCAAACTTTGCGGGTATTTGAAACCCGGAGAACTGCACCGGGTGCACGACAGCTGTCGAATGAAGGGTATCGGAAACCTGGCCGTCCCGAACGTCAAGCCAGGGCTTCTTCAACGTCCGGGCTAGGTGCCGGTTTTCGAGAGTTTAGACTCTCGCCAAGGGTGGATCACGATATTCGACATCATGCCGCTGGGTTTAGCCAAACCCTGTTCGAAGTCAAGCCGAGCGGCATCTCCTCCACTTGACAACAACAGCAAATACGCCAAGCATGGTGGCCATGAAACCACTGCCCGCCCCTCGTCTGCTCAACCTTGCCAATCGGGTTTTCCCGATCGCAGGATTGTAGCCCCCGGCCCGGCAGAAAAACCTCCGTGCGCGGGGGTGACGTGCAAATCACAAACCGCCGAAATGCCGTGTTTTCGATCGCGATTATAAGACCGCGGCAGATCGATCGAACCATCCCTTCGCATGGAAATAGACCGCGCCGGTCGCGCCACAGTGCGCGCGGTGGGTCAGGAACGCCAATGACAACAAATGTATCAAATGCTCGCCGCAACAAACCCAAGATCATCGTCAGCGATGTCGATGAAAAGCGGTTGAATAGCCTTGCCGTCGCAGTGGCCGGCCGGATGCCGGCATTGGCGGACGAGCTTCTGGCCGAACTTGAGAGGGCAAAAATCGTCAAGCAGCATGCCATGCCCTCCAATGCCGTACGCATGGGATCAGAGCTGGAATACAGTTCCGAAGACGGCCATTCACGTCAGGTCACCCTCGTTTATCCCGGCGAAGCCGATATCGCCCAGGGCAAGATCTCGATTTTGACGCCGATCGGCACGGCATTGATCGGTCTGTCGGAAGGACAGTCGATCGAGTGGACCGCGCGCGATGAGCGGCGCCATCGCCTGACGGTGCTGACCGTCAACAATAGCGCGGACGCGGCGATTTAGCCTGGCAGCATGCGGCTGGCGCCAGGCTTGAGCCGCGAAGGCGCCGACCGCAGCCAGACGGGCAGCCGCGCGGGAACGCCGCCGGACACCGCTGCTTCGACGCAATCGGCAAGGCTGCCGAAGCGGACGACGCGGTTGCTGAGGCCGGGGCCGTAATGGGCGTATTTGCCGGAATTGGTGATCAGCGTGCGGGTGCGCGTTGGAAAAACCGGTTCGCTGATCGAACACCAGCAGAGATCCGGCACGATCCGCACGCCGCTCTGCTCAAGCTTTTCGAGCGTGCCGTCGTTACGCGCCTCGGCGATGACGTGATGGCCCGCCGTGACGATAACGGCGACATCCGGGTGGCGTTTACGCCCGTCAAGTGCTGCCGCCAGTGCCCGGCATTCGGTCAGCGAGGCATGCGGGCTGCCGATGGCGACAAGTTCGACCTCGTCCGGCCCGGCATTCAGCCGTGTCCAGGCGTCGGCCATTTCAGCGCAGGTGATGGTTTTTTGTTCAGCGCCTGCGGCGGCTGGACCTTCGGCTTCAGGCGTCACGCCCTCGACATGCAGCATCGGGGCGGCCGACGTGGTGCCGAAAGCAGCGCAGAGCGCCTTGAGGTCGTCTTTGGTAGGGCGCGCTGAAGCGAGACCGCGCAAGAGAGGGATGCTGTCCGGCGCGGCACGACCGGCGAGATAGCCGAGCAACGGCCAAAAAGCGTCATCAACATTGTCAGGCAATTCGACATCGATGATCGACAGCGCCCTGCGGTTTTCCGTCAAGTAGACCCCAGACAAGGGCGCGCGCCCGGTGAGTGCAATGCACAGGTCGAGAAAATCCGGGTGTTTTGGCGTGCGGGCGCCAAGCACCGTATTGGCGAAGATCACGGCGTTGGATTCCGCCCAGGCAATCGCTTCGCCTGCCTGCGGCGCGCTGGCCAGAAGATAGGGCGAACAGGTAAAGGTCGGCCGGCAGCCCATGCGGACATAGGCATCGGCGAGCCTTGCGGCCGGATCACCGAAGGCGCTGGGCACACCCTGTGTGCGCCAGTTGGCGAGATCGACCGAGATCGCGTTCATGGTGGTCGGCACGCAAACCTGCGCGCCCATGTCTGCCATTCTTTCGGCAAAGACCAGATTTGCCGGGCTGGCATAGATGCAGCCATCGATATGCCCCTGCGTCACGTCGACCAGACAGCTGGCGCCTTGCTGGGCAGCCATGGCACAGATGATCCGCATCGCCTGCTGGATCGCCAGCCCCTGCTCGCCCTCCAGCATTGCACGATCGGCGCTGCTGAGATCAAGCGTCGCAATACGTGGAGGCATGACGGGAAGCACGACACCGTCCGCCTCGATCAATGCTGCAGTGATCCGCGCGGTTTTGGCTCGCGACAGTTTCGCAAAACTCTCCGGCGCCAGGCGCAGAACGGGAAGCGGCTTGCCGAACATTTCGGCGGCGATCAGCGCGCCGAGCGTCAGCACATCTTCGGCTTCGCTGAACACCAGTGCTGCCGGCGCCCGGCCGGTCAGGATAAGATCGAGAAGCACGCCCGATCCGGTGCAGGACCCCCGGCTCGACGGCATCATCAGGATGCCGCCGGTCAGACAGACGCCGTGGAGGGGATGATGCACATCGATGATGGTACCGGTCGCGGGCGAGACCCCGCCCCAGAAGCTCAGAGGTTCGGCCGATGCGATGATCGGCCCCTCGGCATTGCCGCCGAGGATGCTGGAAGCGTGGATCGGATCACTCATTTGACGACGAAACCATGGGCAAACGGATCGCGGTCATCGATGAAGATCGTGTTGATCCCGGTCATCCGGGCCCAGCCGGCGATCGAGGGGATAATGGCATCGCGATCGGCAACCTTGGTGGCTGCCTCGACCCGGCCCTTGAACAGCGAGCCGATGATCGACTCGTGAATGAATTCATCGCCGACGGCGAGCTTGCCCTTGGCAGCGAGCTGCGCCATGCGCGCCGAGGTGCCGGTGCCGCAGGGCGAGCGGTCGATGGCCTTGTCGCCGTAGAAGACGGCATTACGGGCATGGGCGGTGGCATCCGTCGGCTTTCCCGTCCATTGGATGTGGCTCAGCCCCCGGATTTCGGGATGTTCTGGATGAACGAATTCGTATTTCGCATTCAGCGCAGCCCGCAGCTTGGGGCTCCAGCCGATGAGTTCGCCTGCCGTGTGATCGGCCATGTCGCGGAAATTCTTCTGCGGCTCGACGATCGCATAGAAATTGCCGCCATAGGCGACATCGACGACGATCTCGCCCAGCCCCTCGACTTCGGCCGTCAGGCCTTCGGCAAAAAGGAAACCGGGGACGTTGGTCAGGCGGACTTCCTCGACGAAGCGGCCTTCCTGGCGATAGGTGATATCGACCTTGCCGGCGGGTGCGTCGATCGACAGCTTGCCGGGCTCGCGCGGCATGATCAGGCCGTTCTCGATCGCCATGGTGATGGTGCCGATAGTGCCGTGGCCGCACATCGGCAGGCATCCGGAGGTCTCGATGAAGAGGACCGCCACGTCGCAGTCGGGGCGGGTCGGCGGATAGAGGATAGAGCCCGACATCATGTCATGTCCGCGCGGCTCGAACATCAGGCCTGTGCGGATCCAGTCGAATTCCCGCAGGAAATGGGCGCGCTTCTCCAGCATGTTGGCGCCCTCGAGGCGCGGCCCGCCGCCGGAAACAAGGCGGACCGGGTTTCCGCAGGTATGCCCGTCAAGGCAGGAGAAGGTATAGGTGGCCATGGGGAAGGACCCTTGTCAGAAGCGTTGAGGCGAAAGAGATTCGATGTCGATCGACGGTGTTTTACCAGTCAAAAGATCGGCAACCAACCGGGCAGTTCCGGCCGATTGCGTCAGGCCGAGATGACCGTGGCCAAAGGCATGAATAACCCGCGGCGTTGCCCGGGCGCGGCCGATGGCCGGCAGGCTGTCGGGCAGCGAGGGGCGGAAGCCAAACCACTGCGTGCCGCCCTGCGTCTTCAGCCCGGGCAGAAAATCCTTGGCTTTCTTCAACATGGCCTCTGAGCGGCGGAAATTCGGCGGCAGTTCCAGCCCGCCGAGCTCGACGGCGCCGCCAACGCGGATCCCCGTCGACAGGCGCGTGACGACGAAGCCGTGACCGCCAAAGGTGATCTGCGTCCGCAGGTCGAACGCATCAGCCGGCAACGTCGTGTTGTAGCCGCGCTCGGTCTCCAGCGGAATGCGCTCACCAAGGCTGCGGGCGATGCGGTGGGAAAAGGCACCTGCCGAGAGAACGACCTGCAGCCCACGGCGGATTTCACCGCCCTCGCTCAAGACCTCGACCCCACCCTCGACGGGCCGCAGCGCCGTGACGTTGGTGCGCTCCAGGATGCCGCCCTGGCTGCGGAAATAATCCGCCAGCGCGAGCGTATAGAGTTTCGGGTCGGCGATCGAGTACCATCCCGGCGTGAAGGTGCCATGGGTGAAGCGCGCGTCAAGCCCCGGCTGGATGCCGGCCATGCCGGAAGCGTCCATATGGTCGAATTCGATGCCATGCGCTTCGCGGACCTTCCATCCGGGCAGCGAGGCCTTCAGTTCAGCGGCGCTTTCATAGACCTGGAGATTGCCGTCCTTGCGCAGCATTGGAAAAGTGCCCGTACGCTGCAGGAAAGGTTCAAGCTCCGCCTTCGAAAGGTCCATCAACGCGGTTTGCACGGTCGTGGATCTTGCGACCTGTTCGGGCGAGCAGGCCCGCCAGAAGCGGAACATCCAAGGGGCGATCTTGAACGCATAGGCCGGCGGCACCGACAGCGGCCCAAGCGGATCAAGCAGCCATTTCGGCGCCTTTTTCAGGATGCCCGGCGAGGCAAGCGGCAGGATATCCGTAAAGGCGAAAGCGCCGGCATTGCCTGCGGAAGCGCCGGCTGCCGGTCCTTCGCGATCCACGACCATAACCGTCATTCCGCGCGCCTGGGCGGCGATCGCCGCCGAGAGCCCAACGACCCCGGCACCGACGACAATGACGTCCGGGTGGGCCATTAGCGGACGCTCGCCAGGAATGCCTGGGTATCTGGATGCTGCGGCGCCCCGAAGAGCTGATCCGGCGTGCCGATTTCCGCCATGACACCATGGTGGAAGAAGGCGACCCGGTCCGAGACATCGCGGGCGAAGGCCATTTCGTGGGTGACGCAGATCATCGTCATGCCCTCTTCCGCAAGCATTTTCAACGTGTCGAGCACTTCGCCGACCAGCATCGGATCAAGCGCCGAGGTGACTTCATCGAACAGCATATATTCAGGCGACATGGCCAGCGCCCGGGCAATCGCCATGCGCTGCTGCTGTCCACCCGACATGCGGTTCGGATAGACCGACAGCTTTTCGCGCAGGCCGACATGGGTGAGCTGCTTGACGGCAATCTCCTCGGCCTTTTCCTTGGCAAGGCCCAGCACCTTTCGCGGCGCCAGCATGACATTTTCAAGAACCGTCAGATGCGGGAACGCGTTCCACTGCTGGAAGACGATGCCGACCTTGCGGCGCAGCTTGTTGAGATCGGTCTGCTTGCCGTGGACATCGGTGCCGTCGATGGTGATCTGGCCCGCGTTGATCGGCTCCAGCCCGTTGATGCAGGTCAAAAGCGTCGATTTTCCCGATCCGGACCCACCGATAATGGTGACGACCTCGCCCTTGTTTACGGTGAGGTTGATCCCCTTCAAAACCTCCAGGGTGCTGAAGGATTTGCGAACATCTTTGATTTCAATCATTGGGGGACCACCGTCTTTCGAGATACCCGCCAAGCCGGGCGATGGGGAAGCTGATGACGAAGTAGATTACGCCGCAGATCATCAGAATGAACAGCGGCTCCTGCAGGCGCGTGACGAGAATCTGCGAGGCGCGCAGAAGCTCGATGAGGCCGAGCCAGAGCACCAGTGCGGAATCCTTCATGACGCCGAGCGTCAGGCCGATCCAGGCAGGAAGCGAAACGCGGGTGGCCAGAGGTGCCACGATATAGCGCATGTCCTGCCACCAGGTCATGCCGAGCGAGCGGGCTGCACGGCGCGTTGTCGCCGGGACGGCACCGATGCCGCCGCGGATAATTTCCGAGCAATAGGCTGCGGTGTAGAGCGACAGCACCACGCAGGATGTGGTGAACGGCGCCCAGCCTAGCTTGGCGATGGATTGCAGCGCATTGCCGAGAACAAGCTGGATCAGCAGCGGTACGGAGCGGAACACGTCGAGCACGAAGGTCAGCGGAGCCGACCAGATGGCGCCCAACTGAACACGCAGAACACCGAAGATAATTCCGAGCACGGTGCCGGCAGTGACAGACACAGCAGTGACCGCGAGGGTCATCGCTGCGCCTTGCGCCAGAAACGCGAGGTCGCTCCAGGTGAGGGCAGTATCAAACATCTCTCACCTCTCTCAATATCTGAACATGCGCGCGGCAACCAGACGGGCAGCCAGCGTCACGAGTTTCGCGATGATGTAGTAGATCACCGCAGCAAGGGCGAAGAATTCGAAGGTGCGGAAGGATCGCGCGTTGAGTTCCTGCGTGATGCCGGCAAGATCGGTGTTCATGCCGACTGTCACGCCAAGCGACGTCATCAGGATGGCCCAGACCATCTGGTTGGTGGCCGGCAGGAAGGCGACGCGCAGCATTTGCGGCAGGACGATCAGCCGGAAGGCCTGGATCGGTGTCATGCCAAGTGAACGCCCGGCGCGGGCCTGGGTATCGGGAATAGCCTTGAGTGCGCCGCGGAAGTTTTCCGCCAGATAGCCCGCATTGTTAAAGGCAATCCCGATCAGAAGCGCCGTGTAAGGGCTGAGATGAATGCCGAAATTGCCGAGCCCGAAATGGGCCATGTAGATCTGGAACAGGGCGGGCGTATTGCGCGCAATCTCGACCCAGGTGGTCGCAAATCCACGGAGGATACGACTGCCGGACAGGCGAAATGCAGTCAGGGTCAGGGCAAGCGCTACCCCGAGGACCATCGACAGAAGCGCGATCTGCAGGGTGACCACCGCGCCATCGAGCATCTGCGGCAGGGCCTTGAGCGCTTGATTCCAGTGAAAAGTATAGTTCAACATCGCCGTTTCATCTCCTGAAGAAGGACAGCGGCGCGGGGTTTACCCGCGCCGCCAGCGAAACGATTTAATTAGCGGTAGACGCCGTTGACAGAGAGGTTCGGAGCTTCTCCTCCGACCCACTTCTCATACAGCTCCGCATAGCGGCCGGTACGAACCTGCTGGTTGACGAAGAGGTTGAGGAAGTTGATGAGCCCATATTCCTCGCGGTTGGTGAACAGCGAAACATAGTCGATGTCGAACGGCGCCTTTCCGACGACAGCGATGCCCGGGAACTTGCCGGTCTTGACGTTGGCCTGCGCCACGGTCGAGGTCGACACGGTCGCGTCGAGCTGGCCCTGGCTCAGCGCCAGGAACACATCGGCCTGTGTCTGGTACGGACGGAATTCGCCAGCGCCCCAGGCCTTGACCTGTTCTTCCAGCGCAATGGCTTCATAAGTACCGGCTGTGGCGCCGACGACCTTGCCCTTCATGTCTTCAAACGACTTGATGCCCGATTTTTCGTTGGCAGTTACGGCCATTTCGAAGGCGAAGTAAGGAATGGTCATGCCGACGGTCTTGGCACGCTCGAGCGTGTCGGAGGTCGAGGCAACGCCGACATCGACACGGCCCGACATCAGGGCAGGAATACGCTCGGGGAATGGGGTTTCAACGATTTCGGCGGTGACGCCAAGGGCCTTGGCCAAATCGTTGCAATAATCGACGTCGAAGCCGATGGCGTTGTTGCTTTCGTCACGCGCTCCCATTGGCGGGAAATCCAGCACAACGGCGCAACGCAATGTTCCCGAGGCGATAATGTCGTCCAGCTTGTCGGCGTGAGCCTGGCTGGTCAGAGCGGTTGCGGCCAAGAGGCTGAACGCGAGGACCGAAAGTTTCATCTTAATCTCTCTCCCTAGATTGATGTGCCGATCTGCGGCAGGCGCACTATTTCGATTCCCCGCGCGCAAATCAATCACAAAATACAAAGAGTATACAAAAAGTACACAAATATTCGTATTTTCTAACTTTCGCGCAACAATCGTCAACGCAACGCCTGCCTTACCGCACGATTAGGAAAGCAGGTCCTTGGGGAGCAGTGCATCCGGCAGGTTCTGGTAGGATACCGGGCGAAGGAAGCGGCGGATCGACATCGTACCGACACTGGTTGCCCCGAAGTTAGTGGAGGCCGGGTAAGGACCGCCGTGAACCATGGAATCGACAACCTCGACACCCGTCGGGAAGCCGTTGACGAGGATGCGCCCCGCCTTTCGCTCCAGCAACGGAAGCAGGCGTTTTGCCGCATCGATGTCGGTGTCGTTCATGTGCAACGTCACCGTCAGTTGCCCCTCGATCGCCCGCGCGACGCTTTCCATTTCCTCTGCTGACTGCACGCGTACCAGAAGCCCAAGCGGTCCAAAGACCTCCTCGCTCAGAGCGTGGTCGGACAAGAACCGTTCGCCGGTTGTCTCGAACAGATTGGGGGACGCGGAGCGGCCGGACGATTCAGTGACCAACAACGGCTTGACGGAGTTGCGGGAAGCAAAACCGGCTTGTCCGTCGTGATAGGCCTTGGCAATTCCATCGGTCAGCATGGTCTGCGGTGCAACCTTGCCCAATGCCTCGACAGCGGCCGCCGCAAAACGGTCGGCATCCTCATTGTCGATAACGACGGCAACACCGGGATTGGTGCAAAACTGCCCAGCCCCCATGGCAAGCGAGCCTGCCCAGCCCTGCCCCAACGTTTCAGCCTTTTCGGCAATTGCCGAAGGTAGCAGGAACATCGGGTTGACCGAGCCGAGTTCACCGAAGAACGGGATCGGCTCAGGCCGGGCGGCGCAAAGATTGAACAGGGCCCGGCCACCGGCCTGAGAGCCCGTGAAGCCGACCGCCTTGATCAGCGGGTGCTTTACCAGTGCATGGCCGACGTCGCGGTTGCCGCCCTGAATGAGGGAGAAGACGCCCGGATGAACACCGGTGCGTTGGATGGCCGCTTCAACCGCCTGTGCAACGATCTCACCCGTGCCCGGATGGGCGGAATGCCCTTTCACAACGACCGGGCAACCGGCTGCGAGTGCAGCCGCGGTATCGCCACCCGCGGTCGAGAAGGCTAGCGGGAAATTCGACGCGCCGAAAACAGCAACCGGGCCGACGGGCCGCTGCATCAGCCGAATTTCAGTGCGTGGCGCAGGCTGACGGTCCGGCAATGCCGCATCGAAGCGGCGGTCGAGATAGTCACCGCTTTCGATATGGCTGGCAAACAACCGCAACTGTCCGGTCGTGCGGCCGCGCTCACCGATCAGGCGCGCTTCGGGCAGGCCGGTTTCCTGGCTGCCGATTTCTGTGATCGCGTCGGCACGGGCGTCAATCTCGTCGGCGATGGCGCGCAGGAAGGCAGCGCGTGTAGAGCGATCGGAAGCACTGAAACTCCAGAAGGCAGCCTCGGCGGCCTCGCAGGCGCGGTTTACCAGTTGTTCGGTGCCGACGGCAAACTGGTGCACCGGGCCTTTGGCCGGCGAAGTCGAGAAAGTGCCGGCGCCATCGAGCCATTCGCCTGCGACAAGATGTTTTCCGCTGGGGATGAAGGGCATGGTTAGATCCTTTTCTCAAACGCGCGGGCACGCAGCAACAGTGCCGAGTGCCGGATTATGTTTGGCAAACTTGTATACTTTTTGTATGCAGGATATCAACTCATTTGAATGTTACTGCGCCTAAAAAAGGAGGGGCACACCATGAGCGATACCCACACCCTGACCATTGCCGATCTGGAAGAGCGCGTAAAAGCCATCTTCCTCAAGGGCGGGCTGAGCGCGCTACAAGCCGCGGCCATCACCCGGGTGATCGTTGCGGCAGAACGGGATGCCTGCAAATCGCACGGGATCTACCGGATTGAAGGCGCACTACGCACCGTCAAGGCCGGTAAGGTCAACCCCGTTGCCAAGCCCGAACTTCTTCCGCAGCTGCGGTCCGCGGTCGTCAAGGTCGATGCAAAGGGCGGCTTTGCCAATGCCGCCTTCGAACTTGGCCTTCCGGTGCTGGCGGAACGTGCCCGTTCCAGCGGCATTGCAGCGCTTGCCATCAACGACTGCACGCATTTCTCCGCGCTCTGGCCAGAAGCAGAGGCCCTGACGGCGCTGGGTCTTGCCGGCATCGTCATGTGCCCCAGCTATGCCACGGTCGCGCCAAGTGGTGGAACGAAACCGCTGCTTGGCACCAACCCGTTGGCTTTTGGCTGGCCCCGCACCGACAAGCCGCCCTATGTTTTCGACTTCGCGACATCGGTTGCGGCGCGCGGCGAGATCGAGCTGCACAGACGCGCCGGAAAAGCCTTGCCGGAGGGCTGGGCGATTGATGCAAATGGTCAGCCGACCACCGACCCGGAAGCCGCCCTTGCAGGGGCAATGCTGCCGTTCGGCGAACACAAGGGCTCGGCCATTTCGACGATGATCGAACTTCTCGCCGGTATCATGATCGGTGACCTGACCAGTCCGGAAGTGCTGGAAGCACTTGGCTCGACCGCTCTTGCGCCTGCGCATGGCGAGTTGATCATCGCCTTCTCCCCGGAAGGTTTTGGCGCTGATCGTCCAGGCAATCCGTTTGCCCGGGCCGAAATCCTGTTCGAGGCAATGCTCGGACAAGGCGCCCGCCTGCCCTCGCAGCGCCGCTATGCCGCTCGCGCAAAATCCGAGGCTGGCGGTATCGTGCTGACAGCGTCCGAAATGGAGCAGCTCGCGCGGCTTCATTCACTCGGACTGAATGCGGTTTAATCCGCCTCTTCGCCGGCCTGCGCATCTGCAGCCGACCTATATATGCAAAGGCCCTCCAAAATTCGGAGGGCCTTTGTCATTTCACAGAGCGTCAGCTCATCCTTTGTACTTTTGGACAGCTCCGGGAAGCTTGCTCCATTCGCCGTACCAGCTGTTGAACAGCTTGAACTGGACTTCGACATATCCACGCTGACTTTCAGTGAGCACGTCGGTCGCATTGAAGTGCAGCGTGTATTCCTTGTCACCCTTCAACACCATCATGTGCTTGAAGTAGAGGACGAGATCCGCACCTTCATCGAACGAGGACAGGACGGCGAGCGCCTGTTCCAGCTCGAGCGCGCGCAGACGCGCATCGGCGTCACCTTCGGCAGCAGCCTGGGACAGGTTGCAAAGGTGAAGGACTTCCTTGGGGAGAACGTTACCGATACCGGTGATGGCACCGGTCGCGCCACAGTTGACGAAGCCGTGGAAAACGGCTGTATCGACGCCGATCATCAGCGAAACGCCATCTTGGCTGGTGATGTGCTCGGCTGCATAGCGCATGTCGGCTGCGCCGCCAAATTCCTTGAAGCCGATCAGGTTCGGATGTTCAGCGCGCAGAGCGAAGAACAGGTCGGCGCGGGTGGCGAAGCCATAATAGGGGCTGTTGTAGATAACGGCCGGAAGGTCTGGTGCGGCAGCGAGGATCGCCTTGAAATGCGCCTTCTGGGCAACGACCGAAGAGCCGCGCGACAGAACCCGCGGAATGACCATGAGGCCCTGTGCGCCAACTGCCTGCGCATGGGCTGCATGTGCGACGGCCAGCGCGCTGTTTACAGCGCCGGTGCCGACGATCACGGGGACACCAGCCTTCACCAGGCGCTCAACGCCTTCCATGCGCTGCGCGTCCGTCAGCAGCGGCCAGTCACCCATCGAGCCGCAATAAACAACGGCCGACATTCCGTGGGCAATCAACTCTTTTCCCTTGCGCACGAGCGCGTCGAAGTCCGGGGTACGGTCTTCTTTGCAAGGGGTCATCAGCGCGGGGATCACGCCAGAAAAGATTTTGGCCGTCATAACAAACTCCTTTTGACCTTGCCGGACAGGCAGAGAACGGCGCGCACCTTTGATGCCCCAATCCTGTGCCTCTGGAGCCATATTGCACGTTGTATATTATTTGTCGACAAGAATTTTAGCGGTCAAAGCGCCATGTCGAGCCTGTCTTCGCGGGCAAACAATTTCTGGATCTGATGGACGATCTGCTCGGCATGCAATCTCGCCAGCCGATCGGCTTCTTCGACATCGCGCCTGGCGATGACGGCAATGATGTCATCGTGCTCCTCGACGAAGCGCTGCGGCAGCCTGTCGTTGTAGGACTGGTAATAGAGCCGCAGCATGCGGCGCCCTTCATCCAGCAGCCGGTTGAAAAGCCCGGTGAAATAGGTATTGCGTCCGGCCTCGGCGATAGCCGAGTGAAATGCTGCGTTGGTGGCGATCATTGCCAGTGCGTCCTGCGCCTGCACGGCAGCGGCGAATTCGGCCTGGTGCGCGCGGATCACCTCCAGGTCTTCAGGCCGGTGATACTGCGCCGCCAGCTTCGTCGTGACGCGGTACATCAAAACAAGCGCGTCGAAGAACGTGTGCATGTTGAGGAAGTCGATATTTGCCACCATCGTTGAACGGTTTGGCAGCGTGTCGATCAAGCCCTCGCCGGCGAGCCGAACTAAGGCCTCGCGGATCGGGGTGCGCGACATCTTAAAGCGTTCGGCCAGTTGCACCTCGTCGATCGGGCTGCCGGGCGGTAACACCAGATCGAGAATCTCGTCGCGCAAGAGGTCGTAGACCATCTTGACGCCGGAGCCGCGCTTGCGTTCGGGAATGGGGCTGGTGTCGATATCTGTCATGTCATCAATCCTTTGTCGACAAAAGGAATACTTTTCCCAGTCAACGGGATCAACCGTTTCCGCAGTCCTTATCGGAAAACGCTACAATAAACCTGCTGACGAAGCGCTTTTGCGCGCTTCAACCAGCCCGTGCGGCCATTCCAAGGCCAAAAACCGCCAGATACGGCGCGATCAGGATCGCTGATTCTTGAGAAAGACGACCAGAGACCGGCCTGCATCCAGCACATGGTCTCTTGTCAGCCGGGATGCGAGGGCGGCGTCTCCGTTAAGACAAGCTTCCAGGATTGCCTGATGCTCCCGATCCGCCCGCATGACACCATTCGTCAGCGTCAGTTGCGCCCGCAGGTAACGATCGATCCGGTCGAGAGATGTTCGAACGATCTGCAGATAATAGGGCCGTCTGGAGGCAGCATAGAGCGTGTAGTGGAAACTCCGATTGATTTCGCCCCAGCGGGCGGAATCGGGTTCGTTGCCAAACTCTTGGCAGTACCTGCGCGCAGCAGCCAGCGCGTCCTGATCCAGATTGGGCACGGCAAGCCGCATGACCTCGGCCTCGACAAAGGCACGAAATTCGAAAATCTCATCGATCTCTTCGATCGAAAGCCCGGCGACCACGGCACCTTTGTAGCGCTCGTTGGTAATCAGCCCATGCTGTTCCAGCCGCGCCAGAGCCTCACGGACCGGAATCCGGCTGGTGTTGAACATCTGGGCGATCTGGTCCTGCCTGAGATTTTTGCCCTCGGCCAGGTCACCCTCGATGATTGCCTTGCGCAGCGCGTCATAGACAATATCGGCTGCGGATGCGGCCTGCCTGACATCGACGGCGGCAAGTTTCATTGATTCAAATCCCGTTGTTTGTACGCGGTGCGCGCTGTCAGCACCTGTCCTTGGGTCATAGGTGCAATTCGATATTCAGGCAACTGAGCGGAAAATCTCGAGTAAGCTGAATTTGATATTGTATATTGGATCCAATTTTTTTATCAAATCGAAATACTGCCGGCAGCCAGATGGAAACGCCATTACGCTGGGCACGCGCCGGATATCACAAGGAGAGGACTATGCGCACCAGCAAGGTAATCCACATCGTTTCCTGTCACGCCGAGGGTGAAGTGGGCGACGTAATCGTCGGTGGCGTGGCCCCTCCACCCGGAAAGACCCTTTGGGAACAGCGGAAATTCATTGCCGAGGATCAGACGCTGCGAAACTTCGTGCTCAACGAACCGCGCGGTGGCGTATTCCGGCATATCAATCTGCTAGTGCCGCCGAAGGACCCCCGCGCGACGATGGGCTTCATCATTATGGAGCCGGAGGATACGCCGCCGATGTCCGGTTCCAACTCTATCTGCGTCTCGACCGTTCTGCTCGACACCGGCATTGTGCCGATGCAGGAACCGGAAACCAGAATGGTGCTGGAAGCACCGGGCGGGCTGGTCAATGTGGTTGCCGCCTGCCGCAACGGCAAGGCGGAACGGATCACCGTTACCAATGTGCCTTCATTCGCGTCAAAGCTCGACGCCAAGCTTGAGGTTGAAGGCCTTGGCACTTTAAGTGTTGATACGGCCTATGGCGGCGACAGCTTCGTGATTACCGATGCCCGGGCCCTGGGATTTGCAGTCACCCCTGACGAGGCCCGCGAGCTCGCAGAAACCGGCATCAGAATCACCCGCGCTGCCAACGAGCAGCTCGGTTTTTCCCACCCGGAGAACCCCGAGTGGAAACATATTTCCTTCTGCCAGCTGACCCTGCCTGTGGAAGAACGCGACGGCATGCTGCATGGGCGTAACACGGTCGTGATTCAGCCAGCCAAACTCGACCGCTCACCGACGGGAACCGGATGCTCGGCACGTTTGGCCGTTCTGCATGCTCGCGGTCAGATCAAGCTGGGACAGAAGTTCCGCGGCGAATCGATCATCGGTTCGCATTTCGATTGCCAGATTGTCGGCGAAACGAAGGTCGGCGGCCAAAAGGCGATCGTGCCCGAAATTTCAGGCCGCGCCTGGGTCACCGGCACTCATCAGGTCATGCTCGACCCAGCTGACCCCTGGCCGGCAGGCTACCGTCTGGCGGACACCTGGCCGCGCAAACAGTAAGTCAAGTGCGATCGGCAGCCAGCGACCGTGCTGCCTGCCGATCTTCAACACGCATCGACCATCGCTTACCGCGCTCGCGTTGGAAAACTTAGCGTCTGGGGTGGGCGCGTGGCCGTCGACCAACCGCCTCCGGTGCTGACATGGAGCGTGTCCGGTCTTGTCTGCTCAATCGCGGCCAGGCTGAGCGCATCGATCACTGCCTCCGTCACACAGATCCGACGAGCGTCGTTCATTCCAAACCGAAAGAGAACCTTGGCGCCGCCGGTGGAAAACCCGCGCCAGTCCGGGCCGCGCTCTTCCCAGCCGATGACGGAGCCAGCCTCATCGACGTGCTTTGCCCACATGGAGCCGTACGGCCCCTCCCTCAATAGATCCGCTTCGATCGCCGCGGAGACAACCTGCCATGGCAACGCCCGGTCCTGTCGGAGGTAAATCCAGGTCGCAGACGCCCGCCACGGCCGTCTGCGGTGATTCCAGCGGTCAGTACTCGAAGCCAGTGTTTGCGTGCCGACAGGTTTTTCCCAAACAGGTGCAGTTCTCTGAACGCGACCAGGTCGCCGACAGCAGTCAGAGCTTCTCAAAACCGCTCCCGTTCAGATAACTTGCAAGCGCGAAGACGTCGCCCTTGGCGTCCGAACGGGCGTCGAACGATCCTCCGCCCTCATGAATCACGATCACGATGTCGTCGTCGCGTCGGAATTTGACCGCTCTGCGCGTGCTCTCTTTCCTGTCTATCGCGAAGCCCCCGCCGGAAAGATCTGAAAAGAAGTCACGCGCCACAGCTGGTGACTGGACGGCCAGCGAAGCAATGTACAAGATCGTTGCGAACACCTTGGTTTTCATGATGCGGCCTCTCAAAAGTAAATTTGATTGTTGATCGTTCCGTTCGTCTCTGCCAGACGCGTGTGGTCCTCAATCAAGCTCTCGTTGGAGACTATTTCTTCTCGCCTGGATAAGAGTTGGACTTCAGCAGGTTGGCGAGGTGCGCGGTGTTTCGCGCCAGCATGGAGATCATGGTTTTAACGGTGTCTGGCGTTTCCCTGAGGTCAACAAAATTGATGGATCCCATCGCTTCGCCCACCCAGTAAGCCACCGCATTGGCGGGGATCGTGAAACCGACGTCGTTGAGTGCCTGGAACAGTTCCGCCGAGACATGATGCGCGCCGTCTTCGTTGCCCACCACCGCGACCGCCGCCACTTTCCCGTAGGAGACCATGCGTCCCTGTTCATCGGTCTCGTCAAGGAATGCATCCATGCGCTCCAGCGCGCGCTTACAGACACTGCCTGGCTGGCCCATCCAGATGGGCGTTCCCATCAGGAGGATATCCGCATTTAAAATCTTGCCCCTGATAGCCGGCCATTCGTCACCCTCGCCTTCATCAGAGGTCACTCCCGGCTTGATATTGTGATCTGCAAGCCAGATCGACTCGGTATCAACATCGTGTTCCGACAGCGCATCCGCGATGAGTGTCAACATATGGGAGGTCGAGGATTTCTCGCTTGCGTGCGAGGCTTTCAGGGTTCCGTTCAGAGCAATCGCTTTGAGAGGCATGACATCCACCTATGCTGACAGCAGCGTTATTCTCGTTGCCTAAAACCTTTCGCCCACAGGAAAGTTCCCGATGAATACCCGCTCCTCGGACGCGCCTTCTCGGTCGCCAGCTCGCGTAGGCCGGATGCAACGATTTTTGACCACACACGTTAAGCCAGCATTCTGGATCCTCACGGTCGGGCAGAACCGCGAACATCTTAGTTTTGAGAAGCAACGGGCAGAAAACCGACATCAGGATTTCACCCATGTTCGTTAACGGCGTTCGCTGGATTGCGCAGGCCTCTCAACTCCCCTCATTCGACGAAATCCGGAAAAGCGTATTGAGATTTTTCTCGCTGGTTGAAACGCACATGTAGCCGATTAGCATGTTCATTCCCAGGTTCCGTATTAACTGAGAACCAGGGGAGTTTGTCGGCTAGGTTTCTGCACCGGTTATTATGAATTCTTAGCCTTTTTCGGGGCTTTGCTGTTGGCTCCACATCAATACCTTCAAACGGGGCGGCATGAGCGGCCATAGCAGCACCAAGCGTCCAAAGCCCGGTCATTCCGCAGCGTTGCAGGGCATCGCGACATTGTTTGCCGAAGTCGCATTTTTCGCGGCGACAGCAAGCTGGGACATGACGCTCGCCACAGCACTTGATGTCTTCTCCCCGAGAGCCTCAGCCAAGCGGATGCGGGCGAGCTCCCAGATGGCCATGGACTCTTCCATCAACTGGCTGCCCTCGTCAGTAAGTATCAACCGTTTGCCGGCCCTGCCCCGCCCGCCGTGGCTGTGGACGAAATTGCTCCGTTCGAGGCTTTTTACGTTGCGGCTGAGAGTAGTAGCATCGACCCCGGCACGTGCCGCCAATCCAGCAAGCGTCGGCTCGTAACTACCGCCAATCCCCACCAAAAGGCTAAACTGCTCTGCGGTGATCCCTAGCGTCCGAAAACAAGCATTGTAGTAGCGTGTCAGCGCCCTTGCGGTGATGCGCGCTTGAAACGCTGGGCAATCGCTTTCCATGCGGCGATAGAAGTCAGAAGCATCTGTCATTTGCGGGTCTCGACAATAATCCAATCGCAGAATAATGCATATACAGTATTATCGGGGAGCTGCACATGCCTGCCTATGTTCACGTCAATCTGCGCATCAAGAATGCAGCCAAGCAAGCCGCATTGGCGCTTCGCTTTCAGGCAGCGCTGCATGCGGCGGGAGGCCGTATCCTTCACTTTGGTCCGGTGGTCCAAATGCTGGAAGGAGATGCATCGCCACTACCTATCGCCGGCATTTTCGGATTCGCCACCCTTGCCGATGCGAAGGCATTTTATCGATCAAGGTCGCCCGCCAAGACGAGCAGGAAGCTCGCATGTTTATCGTCGACGCGGGCTAAAAACGTCCAGCCAAGCGACAGTCCGGCTATTTCACTTTGAAGTGGCGGCCGGTGTTTTCCGTTCCAATCCCTTTAAACACGCCGGACACACAAACAGGGGGGTATCGGAGGGCCGCCCGGAACCGGCCCTTCTTGTCGGCATAGCCAAGCCTGGGTGTTCATACGCCTCACTCATTTACGATAGTCTGAGAGGTAAGTGTAAACTTCATTTTCAATGCCTGAACAGACGTCTTCATATTCTGCGATCGCTTCCGGAGCCTCCTGGCCGATGCGAAGCTTGGCAAGGTGAATAACCGCCAGCGTGTAGGCTTCACACAGCTCGGAAAGGCAGCAAGCAAAGTTTGGGAGCGCTCCCAACTCGGGACGTCTCAGCGCAAGCAGCGCCCTTCCATGCCGAATATGATTTATTTGACCGGTCACCGTTGCATCCATCTTTCGCTTTCAAAGCAGAGTAACGCTCAGCGTCGTCGTCGTCGACCCGATTTGCGCTATCGCGCGCTCTGAACGCAAGCAGGATTAGAGCCGGACGATTTGGCAAACTGGTAGCTGGTGTCGAGGAGTATGTTTTTATCACGCACTCATGAGCTGCCCTGCCCTTAAAAGAGGAAGATAATCGCTGCAGCGGCGGGGGCTCAAGTTTATTTCGTTTTCATGGATCATTCTTCCTCACCCTGCGTTGTACCTGTTAGGCTTTTATACCTTTGGTGGCTATGGGAGCCGAAACGATCGAACAGCATGGGAATTTTTCAAACGGTTGAGAATCAACCGATGATCCCGCCTGTTTTGCGTCGCAGATAGTGAAGTCGCACATTCCCTGTGCGCTGCCACAGTTGGCCTGAACGACTTGCAGTGTCACAGCCCGAGGAGGGATAATAAGCCAATGTCAAAATCCGAGGTGCTCCAGCCTGTAGAAGGCGGTTGGCTTGCCGAGCGTAAGCTGCTCAAGGCCATGATCGACCAAGTGCCCGATTATCTTTTCGTCAAGGACCTCAAAGGCCGCTTTGTCATGGTCAACCAAGCCGTCGTCCATATCCATGGCTTTGACGCCCCGGAGCAGTTGATCGGCAAGAATGACTTCGATCTCCATGATGCCGAAAGCGCCGCGATATTTTTCGACATCGAGCAAAATGTGATTCATTCGACACGGGCGATGATCGACATGGAAGAGCTTGTCGTCGATGCCAACACCGGTGCAAAAAAATGGCTTTCGACAACAAAAGTGCCCATGCGCGACGAGAACGATGACGTCGTCGGCCTCGTTGGTATTTCCCGCGATATCACCGCCCGGAAGAAGGATGACCTCTTAAGGGACGAACAAGCGGCGGTGCTTGAAATGATCGCATTAAACTTGCCACTGGAAGCAATTTTAAACCGGCTCGTTCTGTTGATGGAAAGCCAGCTTGACGGTGTTCTCGGCTCGATCTTGTTACTGGACGAAGCCGGTAAATATCTGAGACAAGGAGCAGCACCTACGCTGCCGCTGGCATACTGCCGAGCGATTGACGGTATCGAAATCGACTCGGGAATTGGCGCGACCATCGCCTCTCATCGCGAAAGGATCGTGGTATCGGACATTGCTGACGACCCCCTCTGGACGGATCTCCAAACCCTGGCCCTACGGCATAATCTGCGATCCTGCTGGTCCAGCCCCATCATGTCGCATCAGGGTGGGGTATTGGGTACCGTCGCGATCTACGCCGATGTGGTCCGTCATCCCGGAACAACCGAGAAAAATCTTCTCCAAATGACGACGCGGATCGCTGCCATCGCGATCGAACGGCAGCATGCGGAAGCTCGGATCAGCTTCATGGCTCATCACGACATGCTCACCGGACTTCCCAACCGTAGTTTGCTCACAGATCGTCTTACTCAAGCGATGCTGCAGACAGAGCGCCATAATCCGTGGGTTTCAGTTGTTTTTGTCGATCTCGACAATTTCAAATTTGTGAACGACAGCCTTGGTCATAACGCTGGCGACAAAGTCCTCAAAACAGTTGCCCAACGCATGTTGGATTGCGTCCATTCAACAGACGCGGTGGTCCGCCTCGGCGGTGACGAGTTCATCATCTTGCTGACCGACATGCCTGCAAACACGGACGCAATTTCTGCGACCCTGCATCAGATCAAGATGGCAATAGCAGAACCGATCAGTGTAAACGACCAAGCCTTGCACATCACCTGCAGCATGGGCGTCGCGACGTTTCCACATGACGGAACCGAGGCGGAAACGCTGATCGCGAATGCGGACGCCGCCATGTATAAGGCCAAGGATGCCGGCCGCGACAGCTTCCAGTTCTTTACCGCCGCAATGAATACGCGGGCACATGAGCGGTTGGCACTGCAGGACGGTATCCGCCAGGGCATCGCGCGGTCGGAATTCTATCTGGTCTATCAGCCTCAGGTTGACCTGAAATCCGGGCAGATGTTCGCTGTCGAAGCTCTTGTCCGTTGGCAACATCCGACACTCGGCGTCATATCTCCAATCCAGTTTATCCCCCTTGCTGAGGAGACAGGGCTCATCGTGCCGCTAGGGGATTGGGTGCTGCATGAGGCGTGCCGGCAGAACAAGCAATGGCAGGATGAGGGTCATGTACCCATCACCGTCTGTGTCAACGTGTCGGCGCGCCAGTTTCAGGACGAGAACTGGACAGATCGTGTACTGCGCGCTTTGTCCGAGACCGGACTGGATCCAAAATACCTAGAGCTGGAGCTGACGGAGAGCCTTGTCATGCGTGACGTCGGACGGGCGATAGCAACCATGAAAGATCTTCAGGTCGCCGGAATTGCTTTTGCCATCGACGACTTCGGAACGGGTTATTCCAGCTTAAGTGCATTGAAGAACTTGCCGGTCTCCCGGCTTAAAATCGATCAGTCGTTCGTTCGCAATTTGGCGCAGGACGAAGACGACAGGACGATCGCCGCCGCGGTTATCTCGCTTGGGCAGAAGCTCAATTTGAAAGTCATCGCTGAGGGCGTCGAGACGGATGAACAATTGACGTTCCTGCGCGAAAACCAGTGCGACGAAATTCAAGGGTACCATTTTAGCAAGCCAGTAAATTCAGAAGCAATCGAGGCATTGCTAGTCGCCCAAGCTCCAGGGCGTGCGACGCAGGTTGATACCGAGGTTTCAGAATGACCGCCTCAGCGCTACATAAAACAGGCTTTGCCGTTGCCGTGATCGACGCCCTTTCGGCGCACATTTGCGTCTTGGATCGCCAAGGGGTGATCCTGGCGGTTAATCGGGCCTGGCGAAAGTTTGGCTCCGAAAACGCGCATGGGGCCGAGGATTCCGACATCGGGGAGGATTACCTGCAGATATGTCGAAGCTCATCAGGGCCAGGTGCTGTAGAGGCAGACGACTTTGCAGTTGGCGTGCAAGCGGTCCTTGACCGTAAAACTCCGCTTTTTCAGTTGGAGTATCCGTGTCATTCGCCGACAGCCTTCAGATGGTTTTTGGGTCGCGTGACCCCGCTGAACTTGCCGGACGGGGGTGCGGTCATTTCGCATGAGAACATCACCAGTCGCCGGGTTCTGGAAATTGAACTCGCCAAGCTCGCGGATACGGATCCGTTGACCGGGCTTCCCAATCGACGCTATTTTCTGGACAGGGCCAACATCCAGCTCGAAAAAGTGCGCAGGTTTAATACAAAGGCCTCACTTGTTATGATCGATGTCGATCACTTTAAAACGGTCAATGACACCCACGGCCATCCGGCTGGGGATGAGGTCCTGAAATCCATCAGCCGTGGCTGCTTTGAACGTCTGCGGCAGAGTGGTGTCATGGCTCGGTTCGGAGGGGAGGAGTTTATTATCCTACTGCCAGAAACCGGTGCGATAGACGCTGCCGTCGTCGCGGAGGCATTCCGCAAATCGGTAGAGGATAGCGTCGTTAGGATCGACGGCGGGGTGGTGTCCGTGACTGCCAGCTTTGGTGTCGCTGAAATCAGAAGTGAAGATCTGACAATAGATACAGCATTAGCCCGTGCGGACAGGGCCCTCTACAAGGCTAAGCGTGCCGGCAGAAATTGCGTTAGGCAGGAGGACTCGCACACGGCTTCGACGACTTGGAGTGGCAGTGGTAAGACCTCTGATACTTCATAAACGACCTTGAGTTGTATCGACTTTCGCCAAGTTCCCGCGTTGAACAAGATTACTCTATCCGCAAAGATGAGGTTGTTATGGCTCCCATTAACGTTGTCGCAATTGGGGCGTCGGCCGGCGGTGTTGGAGCCCTACGTTCCCTCGTTTCGGAACTACCAGCGTCATTCTCGGCCTCCATTTTGATAGTGCTGCACATCGGTGCCCATCGAAGCGAGTTACCTGCGATTTTAACCGCCTCAGGTCCCATACCGGCCAAGCACGCCCAGGACGGTGAAAAGATCGCACCCGGTCAAATCTACCTGGCACCACCGGATAGGCATATGATCGTAAACAACGGATCGATCCGTCTCCTGCGTGGTCCGAAGGAGAACTGTGCCCGACCAGCTGTGGACCCGCTGTTCCGGAGCGTAGCTGAGAGCTACGGTCCTGCTGCGGTCGGTGTGATCTTGACGGGGAATTTGAATGACGGGACGGCTGGTCTCTACGAAATCAAACGCCGCGGGGGGATTGCCATAGCCCAGGCCGCGTATGATGCGGCCTATCCCGCCATGCCGACTAGCGCAGCTGCCCATGTTGCGCTGGACTATTGCCTGCCGTTGGCGGAGTTAGCGGGATTGCTTCAAAAATTAGTAGAAAGGAAAACAGCAAAGGAGCCTGCGGTGATGAATGAATTTGCTGCAGCCAAGACCGAACAAGAGCCAGAGATTGTAGCCAGCGGAATATTCAATCGCCCAATTACCGTGACCTGCCCGGACTGCGGCGGGGCGCTTAAAAAATTCGAACACGGATCGATCATCAAATTTGGCTGCCACATTGGACATACCTATACGGCCGAGATCATGGAATCGGCCCAATTTGAAGAAATGGAGAAGGTCATACGCGCGGCCGTGAGGTTTTTGAACGAGCGCGCCGAATTTTGCCTGCAGATGGCCGAGCTCTTCCATCGATCCGAGCCTGCCCAGTCGTCTCAATGGCACGAGGCCAGCAAGCAGGCACTGGATCGCGCTTACAAGCTTCGCGATCTGGTCGAACAGGATTGGCTTACGCCAGAGACAAATCATGTGGTCGCGGAGCGCGATGGGCGCGTGCATTCGAACTGAAGCATTTACACTGACAAGGCCAGCGCCGATTCGATTGCTTGTTGCAGCTCGCGAGGTTCATAGGGTTTCTGCAGCGTCGGATGGTCGCAATATTCTGGAGGGAAACCCTCTGCGCCATACCCCGTAGCGAACACAAAAGGTATGGCTCGGGCACTTAGAATATCGGCGATAGGAAAGGACTGGCTGCCTGCCACGTTGATATCGAGTACCGCAAAATCGAAATGCGCCTGCCGTGCGAATTCCAACGCTTCGGGAATGCGGATGGCGGGCCCCACGACCTCGTGGCCCATTTCGATGAGCAGGTCCTCCAGTTGCATTGCAAGCAAGACCTCATCTTCGACGACAAGAATCCGTTTCACTTTCGGTTCGCTCACCTGTTGTTCCATTTTCCCCTCAACGCATTGGCGCGTCGATCGTGCATACGACACCGGACGGCTCGTACGAAACGTTCACCGTGCCGCCAAGTTCCTGTGCCAGCGCACGCTCAATCAGACGGGAGCCGAAACCCTTGCGCTTTGGAGTCTCAACCTGCGGCCCGCCGCTCTCCGACCAGGTCAGATTCAAACGACGGTCTTCTCCACTGCCGACCAGCCGCCAGGTGATGGACACCTTTCCTGCTTCTGTGGATAAAGCTCCGTATTTGGCCGCGTTGGTGCATAGCTCGTGTACCGCCATGGAAATTGCCAGCGATGCGCTTGGTCCAAGGCGAACATGTTCACCCTCGATCTGGAACCGATTCCCTTCCGCATGGGGTCCGACGGTGTCCGTGACGACGTTGACGAGGTCTGCCCCATCCCAATTCTCACGGGTAAGCACATCATGTGCCTTGGCAAGGTTAATCAGACGCGCGCTAAACGCTGTGCGCGCTCCCTCGATCGTGGAAGCGTGACCAAGGGTCTGGCTGGCGATCGACTGGATGACGGCCAGGGTGTTTTTGACTCGATGATTGAGCTCGCCGACGAGAATTTCCCGATGTTCTTCTGCGCGCCTGCGCTCGGTGATGTCTTCGATCGCCACCAGTATCAATTCATCCCGGCCCCCTTCCTGGGGTAATCGGCATGCGGTGAGCAGCATTATACGCTGCCCGCTTAGGCGGAACTCCTGTTCGATCTCGAAGTTGTGGATTTCTTCGCCGGCCGAAAGGACTTTATCCAGGAGCCCTCGAAGCGGGGGGCTATTCCACTCGCCTGTCCCGAGTTCGAAGATCAGGCGGCCTTTTGGCTCTTCGTCGAATACGGCAAACAGTTCGCGAAAGGCGGTGTTGGCGGTCTGGACATGCAAATCTCGGTTCAGCACCAGCAAGGGATGCTGGACCGTTCGCACGATCGTCTCCGCATAGAGCCGCGCGTCGTCGATTTCGTCGGCGGCACGCTTGCGGTCGGTGATGTTGTGGAACGTGACCACCACGCCCGCAATGCGATTATCCTGGGTGCGGTAGGGCAGCATCCGCCGCAGGTACCACCGCCCGGAATGGCTAGGGACCTCCTCCTCGATCGGCGACAGTTTCTTCAACACCGTTTCCGCGTCCGTTAGAAAGTTTTCATCGGAGAATTTTTGCGCAAACGCGGCAATCGGGCGGCCGATGTCCGAAGGGGACAGATCGAACAGGTCTCTGCTCGCTGGCGCAAACCATCGGATGCGGAACTCCTCATCGAGGAAGACCGTCGCTGTTTCCGACCCTTCCAGGAGATTGTTGAGATCGTTTGTCGCACTCTCCAGTTCACCGATCTTGTACTGGAGCTGGCTGTTGACGGTGTTCAGTTCTTCGTTGAAAGATTGCAACTCCTCCTTTGAGGTCTCAAGTTCCTCGTTGGTGGATTGAAGCTCCTCATTCATGGAAGTCGCTTTTTCGTTGGATGCCTTCAGTTCCTCGTTGGTGGTTTCCTGGTGCTCGATGGTATTCTGTAACTCGCCGCGCGTTGCCCGCAATTCTTCAAGCAGGGCCCGTTCACGCTCTGAGGCGTCATGCAAGGGTTCGCCGGTCTGCATTCGAGGGAGATCGTGCTGCGGTGAAGCGGATGTAAAACTGATCAGAAGGAAGCTGCCACCCGGCGCTGCATCAGGCACGGGTGTCACTATTATGGTCACGGAAAGAACGGGCTGCCCCTCGCGCAGCACAGCGTCCATTGTCACTGTGGTTTTGGATTTGGTTGCTTCCCGGATCGCGGCGCGAAGCGTTGGGACCAGCCCTTCGCGGGCCATCATGAGCAGATCTCTGGTCGGCTCGCCGGTAGGGTGCTCCAGGTAATCCCCTGTCGGCCCATGAAAATATACCACATGGGCTTTCTCGTCGATCAGCACCGATGCTGGCGCGTAGCGATCGAGAAGTATACGGCGCGCAAGTTCTCCTGCTGGGAGACCTGGCTCATGAGCTGACGGTGAGGATTTATCCATGATTGTCAGTGGTCCCGTTGGCGGTCGCGTCGACGGATACTCGATGGCGGTATGCCGAGTAGAACCGCGCTTGCGGTAGATACGCCATTTCTTCGAGTCCGTTTCGAATAAGTTGTCATGCCGACCGATCGTTTCGGCATTGCCAAGAAAAAGATGCCCGCCTGGCCGCAGCGCGAAATGACAAAGCGAAATGATCCGCTGTTGTGCCTCCGCGTCGAGATAGATCAGGACATTCCTGCAGGTAACCAGGTCGAGACGCGAGAACGGTGGATCGCGTAACAGATTCTGGGACGCAAACACGACCATGTCGCGTAGCTCCTTGCTGACCTGATACGTGCTGTCGTGCTTTTCGAAAAAGCGGTTGACGCGGCCGTCGGGAAAGTCCGCTAGTGCAGCAGACGGGTATATCCCTTCCCGCGCCTTTCTCAGATTATCGTCCTGGGCATCGGTGGCGAACACCTTTAGTTCGAAACGCTTGTCCGCAGCTTCAGCCATCTCCGTCACCAGCATGGCAATAGAATAGGCTTCCTCCCCCGTGGAGCAGGCCGGTGTCCAGATGCGGATCGAAGCGCCTGTCTCCCGTTCCGTGATAATCGGGGCTACGACAAGTTCGGCCAGCGCCTTCCACGCATCGGGGTCGCGGAAAAATCCTGTAACGCTGATCATCAGGTCACCAGCCAGCATCGTAACTTCATGCGGATTGGTTCTGAGCTCATCGACATAGCTGTCCAGCGTGTCGATATTTTTCAGACCGAGGCGTCGATGGACCCGCCGGCCGAGTGTCGTATGCTTGTAACCACGAAAATCGTATTCGCCGCGCGCGCGAAGGAGTTCCAGGACATTGCCAAGGGTAGCCCGGCTGCCCGGCAAAGCGGTATCTGTTTCGGCGGGACGGGCGACATAGCCATGTTTTACAAACGCAAACAGGGCAGCCGGCATTTTTTCGGGAGGGAGGATGTGGTCGGCCATGCCAGCAGAAATCGCGCTCCTAGGCATCCCGTCAAACTCAGCAGTCTCCGGAGACTGCACCAGGCTCATTCCGCCTTCGGCCCGTATGGCCCGGAGACCTTCCGTTCCGTTGCTTCCGGTTCCGGAAAGCACGATCGCAATCGCCCTTTCACCCTGATCCAGAGCAAGGGAGCTAAAGAGTACATCGACCGGATGACCATGCGAAGCCGAAGGTTGGGCGATGTGCAGCCTTCCGTCTCGAACGATCAGATCGGTATTCGGAGCGATGACGTAGACGTGGTCGCAGGCCACCGCCACCCCGTCGGTTACCTGGAAGACCGGCATAGCCGTATGGGCGCTCAAAACGTGCGCAAGTTCGCTTTCATGCTTGGCATCGAGATGCAGCACCACAATGAAGGCGCAGCCATTGTGGGCAGGCGTAGCGTCGAAGAACTGGCAAAGCGCTTTGATGCCGCCAGCCGATGCACCGATCCCGATAACGGGCACCTTCGAAATTTCGGAAGGGGGAGTATGCGCGATTTTGGTTGCGCTTGCACGGCCGTCGCCCTTCGGGGGCGATTGGCCATCGGCCCGTTTGCCGGATGGTTCTTTATCCATTCCGAACTGCCGATCCGAAAGCTGGTCGCGAAGGCTCATTCCCACTTAGCTCGTCAAAAATTGGCGCGTTGACGACTAGGTGTTGTTTCGTTTGTTTCGACTGCTTGATGTCGCTATTATGTGGTCGGATGCTCGAAATCTCCCATTCGCTAGCCACGCCGTTAAACGCTGTTGCGGCCTTAAATGCTACAATGGGCGGTTTTGGCATGGATAGGCCCTCATGGGCCGGAGACTCGCGAAGCAAGTCATCACTCGGCAGCACTGCCAACCGGCCAACGGCCATGATCAACAGAAAGTCTATAACACGTCTGACGCAAAACACATTAAGAGAAACGCAAGGCTCTGGATCATCAAGCAGGTCTCATCTGCCAACACCTCCAGTCTCGACAACCAGTAGGGCGACTGGTGCGACCTACCATTGCGAATGAATTCGGCTCAGCCACGAGGTATTCCCGCTATAAGCCCAACTTTCGAAGCGTATCAACGATGTCTCGCGCCTCATACGGCTTGCTGAAAAAGTGGCTTCGGAGCGGTAAGTCAGCCTCTTTCGGACGTCTGTGGCCCGATACGATGACGATTTCTATGGGCGGCCAACGATCCCGCACCGCAGCCGCGAGCGTCATACCATCCATACTTCCCGGCATATCGATATCTGTAAAAACGATGCGGATATCAGTTCTCGCTTCAAGGATCTGAACAGCTTCAAAAGCGTTTGTTGCCTCTACCGCTTGAAACCCCGCTTCTTCGACGAGATCAATGCCATCATCATCAAAAGCGGCTCATCTTCTACCACGAGGACGACCTGTTTTCTGAACGGGACTGATTGCGCCACCAAAAATCCCGCCTAGAGAGGGCCTGGCCTGGTATTCGCCTGCCGTTGACACTTTGCAACTCTCAATGTGCTGATTTGTTCCAATGTATTCTCCGAGGCGGATAGTCTGACCGCGTCCTGCCGACCTACGACAAATTCCGAAATAAATACAAACAACTTTTCCGCTAATATCGCCGGTCGGCTTGTCTGCAAGCGGTGGAGCGTTCTTGATGTGGGCTTGTCATCGGACTGGACACCACTAGGATAATGCCTTGAAGGGCGTCTTTTTGTCCACTCGCAGCTGAGCGTTGTCGGCACCAGGAATAGACCAGCCGGCCAAAGAGCGCAGGGTCACGATCCGCTGGAGTGCGTTGGCACCACCCTGATGTGTGTATCTCGACATACGAAGCCAGTTTTGGTTATACAGTTCGCTAGCATGAAAAGGGTGTGCCGACGGTCTTCGATCTCGCAAACCCATGACCGAAATTCTGGAGCTTTAATGACGACGACGCCCGAGACCCTTAAACCCCTTCTGTGGGAACCGAAAAACCTCATCCGCGCTATCGAGGCGGCCGGCGTCACACTATGGTCCTGGAATGTCGATACCGACGCCTTTGCGATGGATGACCATTCGTATGACCTCTGGGGAATTCCACGCGGCGTCGACGTTACCTTCGAAGATCTTTCCGCACACATACATCCAGCCGATCGCGACAGGGTGCGGGCTGCCTTCACGGCCACGCGTGCTATCATCGGTGCGTATGAAATCGATTTCCGGATTATGATCGGGGACGAACTCAAGTGGATTTCCGCCCGGGGCCAAGGTGACGATGTGGGAATGGTCCGGCGCATCATGTTTGGCATTTTCATTGATGTCACGGGTCGCAAGCAAGCCGAGGAAGGCCGGGAACTGCTCGCGGGCGAAATGAGCCATCGGGTCAAAAACCTCCTGACTATCGCTTCCGGCCTAACGGCGATCACATCCCGATCGACAACGACTGTCGGCGACATGGCGCGCGAATTGACGCTTCGGCTGACCGCTTTGGGGCGCGCTCACGATCTCGTCCGGCCTGTACCCGGTCAGACGGAAGCCCCCTCGGCGCTGCTCGGCGATTTGCTGACCGTGCTGCTTGCCCCTTATGACGATCTGGGGGCCTTTAGCGGTCGTATCCGCGTGTCGGTGCCTCGAATGAGTGTCGGGGAAGCCGCGACGACCATCGTCGCGCTGATCGTTCACGAGTTGGCAACGAACTCCCTCAAATATGGCGCACTGTCTGTCGATACGGGCACGCTCGATGTCTCCTGTTCAGCGCATAACGAAGCCGTCACCCTTGTCTGGACGGAGAGTGGCGGCCCAAGGATCAAGGCGCCTGAGGGCATGGGGGGCTATGGAAGCAAGCTTGTGGCGCGTAGTGTCGCCGGTCATCTGCGCGGTACGATCAACTACAATTGGGCAGAAGACGGCCTTGTCGTGACCCTGCTGGTCGACCCGACGCGTTTGGCCGCGTAAAGACTTTAGTCAAAAAGGTTGAGCTGGGCCGCAGCCGCGTTCGCCTCATCATGGAGGCGTCCAGCGTTGCTTTTAGAATGTGCTGACAATCCAGGTCGGGAGTGCGGCACGCAACGCTACGATGTCGGAAGCGACCGAGTCGTCAGCGGGATAGTTCATCAGTCGGGGTTCTTTTCCAACCTTGTCACGTCGCGCGCCGGATCGCTATTTTGTCCGTCATGGCAATTTTATCCCACTGAAGTTGAACCCGACGCAGTAGTTCCGCATGCGCTCGCACGTCAGTCACATTGGTAAAAATGCTCGTGCTATGTCGTCAGAGATCCGGCGTGGCTTTCGGGTCGTCGCGTCCACGCAACACCAGGAGCTGCGGACTTCCGTGGCCAGATCCTCCCCGCGTTTGAACAGCGTTGTGAAGGTTGCCCTTGATCCGCGCGTGCCAGTCGCCGTGACAAGAGCCGAAACCTTGTCGTCAAGGAAGAGCGGCATGCGATAGATGATCTCGTGTCTCAGTGCGACCCAGAGCAGGCGGGTTTGGACGTGCGGTGGAGAGGCGTGTTGCCAGTAGTGCACGACAGCTTCCTGCACCCATTGTAGATAGACGGCATTGTTGACGTGGCCCATAGCGTCTATCTCGGCCACAGAGATCTTGATAGGGTGAACAAAGGTTGGTGGCGTCGCTGTTGTCATGGTCACGAAATGGGTTTGTCGGTACGATGATACAACAGGTTTATGCCGCCCGGTGTGTCGTGTTGCAAACCCGTTTCACATTTTTTCCAAAAGTAAAAGTTGACATTGCTGTTGCAGATCGAAATTCATCCACCATCGATATTTTCTTGCTGAGCTTTGGGTACCGCGCGTTAGCACCGCGCTTTGAACGAACCCTCCCCGTTAAAACAATCGCTATCACCATCCGCAGCGCTTTCTCGTCGCGGTCGTCTATTATTGCTATGAAAGGGTTCACCATGACCACTGGCACAGTTAAATGGTTCAATTCCACCAAAGGCTTCGGATTCATTCAGCCTGACAACGGCGGCGCTGACGCCTTCGTTCACATCTCCGCCGTCGAGCGCGCCGGAATGCGCGAAATCGTCGAAGGCCAGAAGATTGGCTATGACATGGAGCGCGACAGCAAGTCGGGCAAGATGTCGGCCTGCAATCTTCAGGCTGCTTAAATCGGCATCTGCTTTCCCTTGACCACGGATGTAGTGGCACTGACGAAAGCAAATTACCAACCGAGGTCAGGCACATTGCCTGGCCTTAAACCGCAAGGCCCGCAAAGCCTGAGTTCTCTCACTCGCTCCGAGGGCCTGCCGGCGAGGTATTGCTCGGCGGGCGTGCGCCATTTTTCGATCTATCCATCGCATGGTCGGTGTGACCGCCACACCAAGTCGTGTTCCCTTTCGGCTTGACGGAAAGCCACTGCTGCCAGAAAGGCGGCGAGGTAGCCGCCCAGGAGCTGAGTAAGTCCATAGGCCGTGAACGTATTCCCAGCGCGACAAACCGGTCTTTGGTCCGCGACAAACTTCTCACGCTAATCTTAAACGCCAGCCAACCGAACAGTTTTCCAGACCCCCATCCCAATCCTCCAAGCCGCCAAAGGATATCGACGGCAGCCCAGTGCTGGAAAACCGCCGAGCCGTCCTTGGCGGCGAGCGCAATGGCGATGGCAAGATGGACGAATGGAAAGCTCAATCCGTCATTCAGGCCAGCCTCGGATGTCAGTGCAAACCGAACTTCATCTTCGATCCCGCTTCCTGGTGGTCCAACCTGGATATCGCTGGCAAGAACCGGATCTGTCGGAGCAAGTGCGGCACCCAACAAAAGTGGACACGCGAGCCCAAGGCCAAGTATCGAGAACCCGAGAAACGCGATGGCGCCAATCGTGAGCAGCATCGCGATGCCCAGCAGGCGCCAGGTCGTTCTCCAGCGTCGCCACCCGATGGGTCGGTCGATTTTGAGACCGGCGCCCATCAAAGCCACAATGACGACAATCTCGGTCATCCGTTCCGTGAATTCCCTGTTCTCCAGCGGATTGAACGACGGCAGCAGTGGATAGGGAGACCAGGCCAGAAACTGCCGCTCCGTCGAATTGTTCTGGTCACCCTTACGCGTGCGCAAGGAGGCACGGCTAGACGCCTGGTCACTGCCGATTTTTCTTATTCAGCCAAAACCGGCCGAATAACGATCCCCTGCCGATAGTGGTGAAAGTGCGAGTGCGCAACGGGATGTGTAGACAGATATTGCCTGTGAAAAAGTACTCCCCCCAATTTATGCAATTGGCAAGTTGTCACTGCTTGACGATGCGAGCGACTTCAGGAACGCGATTGTAGAGGTCAATGACATCCTGGTACGCCATCGCCTTCTTGTAGGTCCGCGCTTCAAAAACGATAGCCCCCATGTCATGGAGCAAGTCGCAAGCGAGCAATCAGGGCCTCGTCCTCGACTACCAGTGCGATGCCGATCGGGGCACTCACTTCTTGTCCGCCTTCGGTGTAGCCTTTTGGTCAAGGCGCGCTGTCTTCAACATCAGGCTCTGAAAGATGGCATCGTTCTTTGCGCGCCATGCCTTGTCGTCGAGCCAGAGGTAGTCCTGGTCAGGCATCAGGGGCACGGATTTCACCTGTGCGCTGGAAATCGGCAGGAAGAAGCTCGTCCGTGCGCGGTCGATGACCAGCGACAAAAGCGGAACCACGAGACTATCTTTCCCCGGCACGAAAAACCCGCCAGAGGCGACAATCACGTAGTCTTTCTGGTCTTTCGTTCCGATGACGACGTTGCGGACCTCACCGACGATGCGGTCGTCGGAGGTCCGCACTTCTGCCCCGACAATTTCGTTGACAAGCAGGCCGGGATCCAGCGCGCTGATCGGCACAAGAGGGCCTTCATTGAGAGTGCCGCGGCTACCCTTTATTTTGCCAAGTCGTTGCTGCAGGGGCTCACCTGCGGCCTGCTGCTGATCGACGGCATCCTCGTCGGATGTAGCACGCTCGCCGAGGGACGGCGCAGCGATCAACTCGCGAATGTTGCCAAGGAGACGCTCACAATCATCCTCGAGGCCATAGGTCCAAAGTAGAAAGGCTGCATCCCGCATGGTCCGCAGGTCAAGTACGAGGTAGCGATTATTCGGATCACGCAGCTCTGGTTTCTGCAATATCGCTTCTTCGAGCTTGGCGTCGGAGATGTTGCATGCGGCAAGCACAGGCGCGCTGAATAGAGCACAGGCTAGCACGGCGGTTGCCGCTGTTTTAATGAAAGTCATGAAATGGGTCCCGATCGGCGGATGGTGCTTCGACGTCGTGGTGTGAAGCACGTCAATCCAGAAAGAGCGTACCGCGTGACGCTTCGATCATAGTAATTAACGCGCCAAGTTTGGTTTTTGTTCCATGCATCCGGAACAATGTCAGATTGAGCAGAGCAAGCGGTGGGAAAATATCTTTGAGCGTCGGCGCGGCCGTGAAATCAAGCTGGCAGGGGAAGCTGCCGTTTGCGCCTGTCGCCCACTCCAGTTCGTCACGTTATCCCTATTGCGAGGTTGGCAGTTTTTGCATCAGTGAGTCCATTGATGCGTCCCTCGTCCGCCAGCTGGATGTTATGCTCTCGAAGACCAAGGTAGCCGGCAAATGTTTCGGGCTTGGACACATCGCTCAGGATGTCCTGCAAGCGACGCTTGCTACGTGGAATGATTGGCGCGCGACTCTCGACGCCTCACCAGCCCTTCGCCGCGACTTCTTGGCCTTGCTAGGCAGCATCGGCACCATCAAAGCTGACCCTTGGGACGGAGACGCCAGCACGGTGGAGCGAATGGCCAGCGCTTTGGTCCTTATCCTCCACCCATCTCGGCGAGCCTCTCAAACCGGCGGGAGTTCAAAGGGGAAACTTGACCTTCGACGTGGACGGACTGACGTTGGAATCGGCGGCGACGGAAATCCTCGGCGGAAACCTATTGACGGATTGGAGCCGACCCGAACAATGGGACGTCGACGCACTGATTTTGTCCGGAAGTGCCGAAGTTCAGGTCACTGGGCCGGATGATACAGTGCTCAATGCGGGCGACCCAGGCATAAGCCTTAGCGTGGCCCGCCGGGTAAGACCCGCCATCGTGCGCAACGATCTTAATTGGCGTTCTGCATTGAACACAGATCTCTCAAAATGGCGAAAGGCTGTCGAGGAAGAATTCGGCCAAGGGCGAAAGCGCCAGGACGACGACCGTGAAAGGGTGCTTGCATGACACCTGAGATCCTAAAATAATTCAAGGCGGTCAGCACGAGGCCTCGATAGGCTTATTGTCCTTGGGGTTTCGCATCCGGTTCGCCGCTCATATCCAGCGCCCGGGTGACACTCAGCGCCACGATCGTGCAGATCGCGCCGGATATCAGGTAGCCGCCGATGAAGATGATGCCGAAATTGCTGGCGAGGCCGAGTGCGACCAGGGGCGCAAAGCCCGCGCCGATCAGCCAGGCAAGGTCTGAGGTCAGTGCTGCACCCGTATAGCGGTAATATTGGCCGAACCGCGACGAGACGGCGCCGGATGCCTGGCCGAAGGACAGGCCGAGGATACCGAAGCCGATGATGATGAAGGCATCCTGACCCGACCGGCCGGCATCCAGCAGGAACGGCGCCGAGAAGGAGAAGATGGCGATGATGATCGCGCCGATCATCAGCTGGTTGCGGCGCCCGATACGGTCGGCGATGACGCCGGACAGGATTATGGCGACAAAGCCGACGGCTGCACCCGCCACCTGCACCCACAGGAATTGTGCTGCCGACTGGCCGCCGAACAGCGTTACCCAGCTCAAAGGAAAGATCGTGACAAGGTGGAACATGGCAAAGCTCGCCAGCGGCGCGAACGCTCCCAGCAGAACGTCGGAGGAGTGCTTGCTCAGCATCTCGAAAACCGGCCGGGCCTGCAGCTCATTGTTTTCCAGCGCTGAACCGAATTCCTGGCTGGCCACGATGCGCAGGCGCGCAAACAGCGCCACGACGTTGATCGCGAATGCTACGAAGAACGGGTAGCGCCATCCCCACGACAGGAAATCCGCGTCGGACAGATTGGCAACGAAATAGCCGAACAGGGTGCTTGCCAGCGCAAATCCGATGGGCGCACCGAGTTGCGGGATCATGGCATACCAGCCACGGCGGTTTGGTGGTGCATTGAGATTGAGAAGGGATGCAAGGCCGTCCCACGCGCCGCCGAGCGCAAATCCCTGGCCGAGCCGGAACAGCGCCAGAAGCGCTACCGACCAGTATCCGGCGGTTTCATAGCCGGGCAGGAAGGCGATGGAGGCTGTAGAACCGCCCAGGATGAAGAGAGCGATGGTCAGCTTCGTGCCGCGTCCATAATTGCGGTCGATCCACATGAACACGAAGGAGCCGACCGGGCGCGCCAGGAACGCCAGCGAGAAAACCGCAAAGGACATCATCGTCGCCGCCACCGGGTTGGGCGCAAACGAGAAGATCAGCCGCGGAAAGACCAGGACGGAGGCAAGACCATAGACGAAAAAATCGAAAAACTCCGACATGCGGCCGATGATCACGCCAAGCGCAATGCTGCCTGCCGAAAGCGGCTTGTCGCCATGCATCCGCCGGGCGTCCTGCTCCAGCCCCGATGACGAAGGATTTGCCACTACGCCCATAATCTTTTCTCCTCGCGGGATTCCGATTTCTTCACAGTGTGAACCCAGGCCGGACCATGATCAAGAATATGGTGCAAAACCGCTGCGGTCCATCCTATAAACGATGGTGCCGTTCAGGAATGCCACAGATGCTTTGACCTCAAGCAAAGACCGTTTATACCCTAGCTCAGCTAGACATTCGACTTCGATCGCAGCCATACTTTTTGCAATGCGACAAATTGCTGCACTGCGACGACACACCTCATTCCGTCATCGGAGGTGCTTCGTTAGTGCGGACCAGACGGAACGCAAAAACTCGAGCCCGCTATGTCCAAATGGAAAACCGCCAGCCGCTTTCTCGCCCTATTGCCACTCCTGGTCCTGGCCGGGTGCAACATGGTTGTCATGGCCCCGTCTGGCGATATCGCCATGCAACAGCGGGACCTCATCGTCATCTCGACGGTGCTGATGCTTTTGATCATCGTGCCGGTGCTGTTCCTGACGGTGTTTTTCGCCTGGCGGTACCGCGGCTCCAACACCAGCGCCAAATATGACCCCGAGTGGCATCACTCGACTGCACTCGAAGTGGTCATCTGGTCGGCGCCGCTGATCATCATCATCGCGCTCGGTGCGGTGACCTGGATCAGCACCCATAAGCTCGACCCCTACCGCCCGCTGGACCGGATCGACGCCGAGCGCGCCATTCCTGCCGAGACAAAGCCGATCACCGTCGAGGTGGTCGCGATGGACTGGAAATGGCTGTTCTTCTATCCGGACTATGGCATCGCCACAGTCAACGAGATGGCGGCACCCGTCGATGTGCCGATCAATTTCAAAATCACCTCCTCGTCGGTGATGAACTCCTTTTACGTGCCGGCGCTTGCCGGGATGATCTACGCCATGCCGGGCATGCAGACGCGCCTTCACGCCGTGATCAACAGGCAAGGTGAGTATGACGGCCTGTCCGCCAATTATAGCGGCGACGGCTTTTCGCATATGCGTTTCAAATTCCATGGCCTGCAGCAGGCGGGCTTCGACCAGTGGGTCGCGCGGGTCAAGACGCAGGGTACCGCACTTAACCGCGACGCCTATCTCAAACTCGAAAAGCCGAGCACCAAGGAACCGGTGCGCTATTATGCAACCGTCGCCGACGGGCTCTACGACGCCGTGCTCAATATGTGCGCTCATCCCGGCAAGATGTGCATGAGCGAGATGATGCATATCGACATGATGGGCGGTGGCGGCGCCGAGAGCGCCGAAAACCGGGCGCGGCTGGATTATGACAATCGCCACAGCACCGATGAGGCTCCCGCTGCAACATTTCCGGCAACCGGCAATCCGGCGCGCAGCGATCAGCCCGCCGAAGGCGTGGATGACGGCGAGCCGATGAACAACTCCATGCACGAGGGCCACTCCATGCCCGAAAATGATCAGAACAGCCCTGCTCCGGCGCAACTGAACACCAACAGCACGACGCAGCCGTAAGGCCGCGCCCGCGACATTTTGGACAAAACCATGTTCGGCTATAATACTTTGACGGAATTCATCTTCGGGCGGCTGACCTTGGAAGCCATCCCCTATCACGAGCCCATCCTGGTCGTGACGTTCCTCGGCGTGGCGCTGGGCGGCATCGCCGTTGTCGGGCTCATCACCCGTTTCAAACTCTGGGGTTATCTCTGGACGGAATGGTTCACCAGCGTCGATCACAAGAAGATCGGCATTATGTATATTATCCTGGCGATCATCATGCTGCTGCGCGGCTTTGCCGATGCGATCATGATGCGTGTCCAGCAGGCGATCGCCTTCAACGGCAATGAGGGTTACCTCAATCCGCATCACTACGACCAGATCTTTACCGCCCATGGCGTGATCATGATTTTCTTCGTAGCGATGCCGTTTGTCACGGGCTTCATGAACTATGTCGTGCCGCTGCAGATCGGCGCGCGCGACGTGTCGTTCCCGTTCCTCAACAACTTCTCTTTCTGGATGACGACGGCCGGCGCTGTTATCATCATGATGTCGCTGTTCGTCGGCGAATTCGCGCGGACCGGCTGGCTCGCCTATCCGCCGTTGTCCGGCTCGGATTACAGTCCAGGCGTCGGGGTCGACTATTATATCTGGGGGCTTCAGGTCGCCGGTGTGGGAACGACATTGTCGGGCATCAACCTGATCGCCACCATCGTCAAGATGCGCGCGCCGGGCATGACCTTCATGAAAATGCCGATCTTCACATGGACCTCGCTGTGCACCAACATCCTGATCGTTGCCACCTTCCCGGTCCTGACCGCGACGCTGGCACTTCTGACACTCGACCGTTACGCCGGCACCAACTTCTTCACCAATGACCTCGGCGGCAATCCGATGATGTATATCAACCTCATCTGGATCTGGGGCCACCCGGAAGTCTACATCCTTGTCCTTCCGGCCTTCGGCATCTTTTCAGAAGTCGTCGCGACCTTCTGCGGCAAGCGCCTGTTCGGCTACGCCTCGATGGTATACGCGACCTGCGTGATCATGATCCTGTCCTATCTCGTCTGGCTGCACCACTTCTTCACGATGGGTTCGGGCGCTTCTGTGAATGCCTTCTTCGGCATCACCACGATGATCATCTCGATCCCGACCGGGGCCAAGATGTTCAACTGGCTCTTCACGATGTATCGCGGCCGCATTCGCTACGAACTGCCGATGTACTGGACGATCGGTTTCATGATCACCTTCGTGATCGGCGGCATGACCGGCGTTTTGCTCGCGGTACCGCCGGCAGACTTCGTGCTACACAATTCGCTCTTCCTCATCGCCCATTTCCACAATGTCATCATCGGCGGCGTGCTGTTCGGACTGATGGCCGGCATCGTCTACTGGTGGCCCAAGGCCTTCGGCTACAAGCTCGACGATTTCTGGGGCAAGATGAGCTTCTGGTTCTGGCAGATCGGCTTCTTCTTCGCCTTCATGCCGCTCTACGTGCTCGGCCTGATGGGCGTGACGCGCCGCGTTTCCCAGTTTGAAGATCCATCGTTGCAGATCTGGTTCGTCATCGCAGCCTTCGGCGCCGTCCTGATCGCGCTCGGAATTGCTTCCTTCATCATCCAGCTCGTCGTCAGCTATCTTAGGCGTGACCAGTTGGCCTGCAGCGGCGACCCCTGGGATGGCCGCACGCTCGAATGGTCGACGTCGTCGCCGCCGCCGGATTACAATTTCGCCTTCACGCCGGTCGTCCATGACCATGACAGCTGGTACGACATGAAGAACCGCGGCTACGAGCGACCACTCACCGGCTTCAAGCGGATCCACATGCCAAAGAACACCGGCACCGGCGTCATTCTGGCTGCCATCAGCATCGCGTTTGCCTTTGCGATGATCTGGTACATCTGGTGGCTGGCAATCGTCTCCTTCATCGGTCTCGTCGCCATCGCGATCGGCCATACGTTCAACTACAACCGCGACTTCTACATTCCGGCGGAAACCGTTTCCGCAACGGAAGATGCGCACTCCAAGCTGCTCGCGGAGCGGACCTGACATGGCAAACGACATTCAAGTGCAAGAGGGTGAAAAGCCGGTCTTCTACCTGACGGAAGATCACCATCCAGAAGGCAGCACCAATCTGGGCTTCTGGCTCTACCTGATGAGCGACTGCCTGATCTTCGCAGTGCTGTTCGCAACCCATGGCGTGCTCGGCCGCAACTATGCGGCCGGCCCCTCGCCCGCCGACCTGTTCGACCTATCGCTGGTGGCGATCAACACGGCCATGCTTTTGTTCTCCTCCATTACTTATGGCTTTGCGATGCTGCAGATGGAGAGGAACGCCAAGGCCGAAACGCTGTTCTGGCTTGCCGTCACCGGCCTGTTCGGCGCAGCCTTTATCGGACTTGAGCTCTACGAGTTTGCCCATCTGATCCACGAAGGTGCCGGGCCAACCCGAAGCGCGTTCCTGTCATCCTTCTTCACACTGGTTGGTACCCATGGCCTGCATGTGACCTTCGGCATCATCTGGCTGATCACGCTGATGGTCCAGGTGTCGAAACATGGCCTGATCCCGGAAAACCGCCGCCGGCTGATGTGTCTGTCAATGTTCTGGCACTTCCTTGACGTTGTCTGGATCGGCGTCTTCTCCTTTGTCTATCTGATGGGAGTCCTCGGATGAGCTCACACCCGCAAGCCCCAGCTCATGAAGATGCAGCCAACACCCACCACGCTCACAGTCATGGCCACGAGGCGGGCCACGGCTCGCTGAAGGGTTACATGATCGGCTTCGGACTTTCCGTCATCCTGACGGCCGTCCCGTTTATTCTCGTCATGGCCGGGGTCTTCGACAGCAAACTGCTCACGGCTTTCCTGGTGATGGCGCTTGCCGTCGTCCAGATCATCGTCCACATGGTCTACTTCCTGCACATGAGCCCCCGCTCTGAAGGCGGCTGGACGATGATGGCGCTGCTCTTCACGCTCGTCATCGTCGGCATCACGCTCGCCGGCTCGCTCTGGGTTATGCACCATCTCAATGCGAACATGATGCCCATGTCGCCGGAGATGATGAAGAATATGCCCTGACGGGTGACAACGGTGACCACAGAATATTGCGTGACAACGGACGCCAGCGGCCATTCGCGCCGCGCCCGTTTGCTTTTCGTCAGCACCATGCTGGTGCTGACTGCTGTTTTCATCGGGCTTGGAACCTGGCAAGTTCAGCGGTTGTTCTGGAAGCTTGACCTCATCGCCCGCTTGGAAACCCGCATCCACGCCGACCCAGTGCCGGCACCACCGCCGGCAGAATGGCGCACAATCAACACGGAAAAAGACGAATACCGCCACGTCACCGCGACCGGTACCCTCGAGCATGGCAAGTCGGTCCTCGTTCAGGCCGTCACCGAGCGCGGTGCGGGTTTCTGGCTGCTGACACCGCTGCATCTTGCGGATTCGTCGACGATCCTCGTCAATCGTGGCTTCCTGCCCGCTGGCCAAAGCGAGCCCGCTGCGCGCGCCGCGAGCGAAATCGTCGCCGGGCCTGTCACGGTTACCGGCCTCCTGCGCATCAGCGAACCCGGCGGGGCATTCCTGCGTTCGAACGATCCGGTCAATGGCCGCTGGTACTCGCGCGACGTCTCTGCCATCGCGCTCGCCAAAGGCCTTGGCTCTTCAGTCGCGCCTTATTTCATAGACGCCGATGCGACACCCAATCCCGGCGGCTTTCCGGTCGGCGGCCTGACGTTGATCCACTTCCGCAACAGCCATCTTGTCTACGCTATCACCTGGTTTTCTCTGGCGTTCATGGCTTTAGGTGTGACAATCGTCCTTCATCACCGGAAGCTGATTTGAGGTCACACACCGGTGACGAACACCCACCGCACCAATTCCCGGCGAATAAACTGAGCAGATTTGGTAATACAGGCCGCTGCGGCTCTTGTCGGAAAGGGCGCTCTCAGCGGCCATATCTCGTATGGCGACGTGTTGCAGGCACCCAACGGTTACGCTAAGCCTTCGTCGCGCCAACGGCGGGGAACTGCCCGTCCGGCGATACGCGTGGAGGAAACGATGTCCGGTCAGTCACTTGTCACCTTTGTCGGCGTTGTCCATCCGTGGATGTGCGACATCATGGGGCATATGAATGTTCGCCACTATGCCGCGATGTTCGACGATGCCAGCTTCCAGCTTCTTGGCCACATCGCTGGTATAGACGGTCACGCCGACACAAGCCGCGGGTGGGCCGATGTTCGCTCCGAGGTCGAGTACAGGCATGAGACAAAGGCTGGCGCGCTGCTGACAATCCATTCTCGCGTGATCAAGGCCGGCCGCAGTTCGGTGACGTTCGAGCAGGTCATGTCCAGTTCGCTGGACGGTGTGGTTCACGCCGTCAACAAAACGGTCAGCGTCCGGTTCGACCTTGTCGGGCGGGTCGCCGTTGCAATTGACGCCGACATACGAACGCGCGCCGAGGCGCTGCAGGGAGAGGCAGCGGCCAACGAAAACAGTGCGGGTTAAGCGCCGTAGATGCGCTCATCCAGCGGCGTTTCGGCGATTGCGGTCTGGATACCGGTGAGGAGCGCCTTCTCCGCGCGGTTGATGATCTTTTCCGGGTTTACCAGCAGGAAAACGTCGATCGCGGGCGGCGCCTCATAAGGTGGCAGCCGCCACAGCAAGCCATCTTGCACATCGCGCTTGGCGACGTGAACCGGGAGTGGGCCGATACCAAGCCCTGCCACGATCATACGCCGCACCTCCTCAAGGCTTGACGATACACCGACCACATTGCTGGCCAGCTTTGCCTCGCTGCGCAGAAGGGCCACAGGCCGTAGCACATCCGCAACATTGTCCGTGTGGAACGAGACGGAAGGCTCGCCCTTCAAATCGGCGAGCTTCAAGTCTTGCCGTCCGAAGAAGCGGTGATCTGGGCCGCAGAAGAAACCGAAAAATTCCCGGTACACCATGGTGTAATCGAGGGCGGCATCGCGGTTGCTGACAAGGCACAACCCCAGCGATGCCCTCTTTTCCCGGACCTGCCGGGTCACGTCGCCACTGGTTGCGACCGCGATGGTCAGCGTCGCGCGCGGGTGGCTGCGATGAAACGCGGTGAGCGCCTTGTCGAAGATCGGCGAGACAACATGGCTGGCGACCGCGATCGTGACATGGCCCGTCACATCGTCGCCAACGCCGCGCACCAGCTGCGGAAGTTGCGAAATCGTGCCGAAGACCTCGATGCTCTGCTCATAGAGCAGCTGGCCGACATCGGTCAGCTCAAACCGGGTGGCGTCGCGCTCGACCAGGCGCCGGCCAACCCGGTCTTCCAGCCGGCGCAGGGCATTACTGACGCTCGGTTGCTTGAGGTTGAGCTGTTCGGCGGCGCGGGTAATGCTTTTGACTTCGGCGATAATCACGAAGGTTCGCAGGAGATTCCAGTCGAGTTCCCAGACCAGCCTGTCGGATCGCGGCGGTATCATTCCTGAAATCTATGCCTTCTATTTACATTATCTATTTGCGCAATAATAGCACAAAGGCAATCATCAAATTCGGAAGGCGCGTCCACGCGTAACCCAAGCGACAGAGAATGCGCTTTCATCCAGAGGAAACCAGCAACATGAAGACACTTATTTCAGGCCTTCTGGCCGCCACCCTGGCCCTTGCAGCCAGCTTTACCGCTTTTTCGGCCAGCGCCGACGATCTCGAGGCGATCAAGTCCTCCGGTGAAATCCGCATCGCCATGTCCGGCCAGTATCCGCCCTTCAACTTTGTCAACGAGAAGAACGAAGTCGTCGGCTTCGACGCCTCGATCGGAACGGCGATCGCCGAACGCGTCGGCGTCAAGGGAACGCTTGTGACCACCGCTTGGGACGGCATCATTGCCGGTCTGCTCGCCAACAAGTTCGACACGGTCGTCGGCTCGATGACCATTACGCCGGAGCGCGAGAAAGTTGTCGATTTCGTCGGCCCGTACTACCACGCCGGCCGGGCGGTTTTCGTCAACGAAGCCTCGGCGGTCCAGAAGCTGGACGAGTTGAAGGGCAAGACGCTCGGCGTCACGCTTGGCGAAACGCATGAGAAATGGGCCCGCGAACAGGGCGGCTGGGATGTGCGCACCTATAAGGGCCTGCCTGAGCTGCTGCTCGAACTGAAGGCCGGCCGCGTTGACGCCATCGTCGTCGACAACATCCCGGTGATGGTTGCCGTCAAGGAAACCGGCGAAAAGGTCCGCCGTCTCGAAACGCCTGACATCGAAGGCGGCAGCGTCTCCATCGGCATCGCCATCCGCAAGAACAATCCGGAGCTGAAGGCTGCAATGCAGAAGGCGCTTGACGAGATGATGGCGGACGGTTCCTACGAGAAGATCGCCATGGAATGGGTCGGCAGCGACATCCGGTGATCGATCGATAACAGACGCATTTGGCCGGCTAGGACAAGCCGGCCAAATGCCGTTCGCAGGCCTCTCCCGGAGTTTTTCCCATGGATTTCCCGCTGATGCTGCGCGTCTTCCCCTTCTTTGTGGAAGCCGCATGGGTCACCGTGCAGATATCGGTGCTCTCGTTGCTGCTCGGCCTTGCGGTCGCAGCCGTTATCGCTTCGGCGAAGATGTCGGGCTCGTTCGTCTTGCGGACATTCGGACGTTTCTATGTGAGCGTGTTTCGTGGCACGCCGTGCCTGATCCAGCTGTTCGTCCTTTATTTCGGCGGCCCTCAAGTCGGTATCAATCTCGATCCTTTTGCCGCCGGCGTGATCGGTCTTGGACTGAATATCGGCGCTTACATGGCTGAATCCATTCGCGGCGGCATTCTTGGCGTCGATCGCGGCCAGGTGGAGGCGGCACGCACCATCGGCTTCAGCCGGCTGCAGACGCTGCGTCTTGTTGTTCTGCCGCAGGCAGCGCGCCTGATGATCCGCCCACTGGGCGTCAACGCCATTGGCCTGATCAAGGGGTCGGCGCTGGTCTCGACGATCTCGGTCGTCGAACTCACCTATACGGCGCAACGCTTCATCGGTTCCACCTACAAGCCGTTCGAGATCTTCGGCATCGCCGCCCTGCTCTACATGATCATCGTTTATGCGGTGTCGCGCGCGGTCGATGTTCTCGACCGCCGCTACGCAATCAACTGAGGGAGGGCGCACATGCAAGGTCTCGATTTCAGCGTCGTCACGCCCTATACCGACATCCTTCTCTTAGGCGTGTGGTGGACGGTGGTCCTGACGGTCACCGGAGCCATCATCAGCTACTTCTTCGGCATCTTCTTTGCCGTCGCGGTGCTCCATGCACCGAAGGTGATTGCCTATCCGATCCGCTTCTTCATGTGGCTGTTCATGGGAACGCCGCTGCTTTTGCAGCTGTTCCTAATCTATTTCGGCCTCTCGCAGGTCGGCATCAACATCCCGGCGCTCGCCGCCGGCATCATTGGTCTTGGACTGCACTTTGCCGTCTACAATGCAGACGTCATGCGCGCCGGCATCGTCTCGGTCGATGTCGGACAGACGGAAGGTGCGCGCAGTATCGGTTTTGGCCGGTTCCAGACGCTGCGCTACGTCGTCATACCTCAAGCCGTGCGCAACACCCTGCCCTCGATCGGTAACAACCTGATCGTGCTGTTGAAGGAATCGTCGCTGGTTTCGATCATCGGCATTGCCGAACTCGTGCATTCGGCCCAACTGGCAATCAGCGAAACGTTCCGGCCATTCGAGTTCTACATCACGGTGGCAGCACTGTATTATATACTTAATCTCGTCCTCGAAACCGGTTTGCGGCAGGTCGAAAAACAAGTGGAGGTATCCCGATGACCGTCCAGCGGCCCATGGTCGAGGTAAAGGGCGCCCGCAAGGCCTATGGCGCGCTCGAAGTTCTCAAGGGGATTGATCTATCCGTCTCACGCGGGCAGATCGTCGCCATTATCGGCCCGAGCGGTTCGGGCAAGAGCACGCTTCTGCGCTCGATCAACCACCTTGAAACGCTGAATGGCGGCGAGATCTGGCTTGACGGCGTACAGGTCAATCAGCCTTTGCGTGGCGCGGCATTCGAGCGCCATATCAACGCAGTGCGCCAGCAGATGGGCATGGTGTTCCAGCACTTCAACCTGTTCCCGCATCTGACGGTGCTTGAAAACATCACCATGGGCCCGGTTATTCTCAAGGGCATGGCCAAGAAGGCGGCCCGCGAACTTGCCATCGAGCTGTTGTCGAAGGTCGGGCTGGCGGAGAAGGTCGATGCCTACCCGTCGCGGCTGTCCGGCGGCCAGAAACAGCGCGTTGCCATCGCCCGGGCGCTTGCCATGCAGCCGAAGGTGATGCTGTTCGACGAGGCGACCTCGGCGCTTGACCCTGAGCTGGTCGACGAGGTCAACGCCGTGATGAAGCAGTTGGCTGCCGAGCACATGACGATGCTGATCGTCACCCATGAGATGCGCTTTGCCGGCGAAGTCGCCGACCGCGTCCTGTTCATGGACGGCGGCGTCGTCGTCGAGGAAGGCCCGCCGAGCGAAATCTTCCGCGCCCCGACCCAGGACCGCACCCGGGCCTTCCTGAAGAAATATCTCGCAGCCTGATGAAACTCCTGTCCCTCTAGACGCACTGACAATATCAGCGCCCGGTGAAAATGGCCGCGAAAGACGGTTTGCGTTCATTCCCGCGCGAGGTTTTAAGCTCTCCTTGCTGCCCGCGGGCGGTCGAAACCCTGTTTTTGGCCGCCCGCAAGCAAAACGTCGAAATTTGGTTTGTCCGGGCCCGCCGTTTATTTTTTTTTGTGCTTCTTTTGCTAGCCCTATCCAAAGATAGATTTTTCCCGCGGTTTTCAGGGAAAACACATTTTTATTGTTTGGATTGAGCGAAATGTCGGAAATCCGGCCCCTTGAGGAACATGATCTGCCCGCTATCGCCGACATGTTTCGGGTGATTTTGCGTAAGAACAGCATCCCGGCAACGCCTTCTCTTCCCTCCTATCTGAAGGCAATATTTCTGGACGCGCCTTACTTCGATCCGCAACTTGCTTCCAAGGTGCATGTACGCAGCGATGGGCGTGTATCCGGTTTCATGGGCGTCCTGCCGCTACGAATGGAATTACGCGGAGAGCCCGTGCGTGCGGCGATCTGCGGAAGCTTCATGGTGGAGGCGCATGAAGAAGATCCCTTCGCCGGGGCCCGATTGTTGCGGGAGGTCCTGTCTGGCCCTCAGGATCTATCCTTCAGCGAGACATCCAATGATATCTCCACCACCATGTGGCGCAAGATGCGGGCAACTGTCGCTGCGCCCTATAGCCTCGAATGGCTTCGCGTCATGAGACCAGCCTCGTTCCTGCTTGAAGTCGGAGCCGCCCACTTTGCGGCCCTGCGCTATCTCAAACCGCTTGTATCGCCCTTCGACACGTTAGGCAGGCCGAGACGCGCTCGTCAGACATGGTCTCACTATGTGCCGCTTGCCGGCAAGGCGGACGCTTTTACCGACACGCAGGCGAGCGAGACGGAAGTCGCCGCCTTGATACCGAACCTTCTTGCATCGTTTGCGCTACGGCCGCAATGGACCCCGCAGCAGCTCGAAGCGATGCTGCTCCACGCGCGCACCAAGGCAGTGCACGGTGAGCGGGTGTTGAGGATCGTCCGGACGGGGTCGGGGAAACCAATCGGCCTTTTCATCTACTACGGCGATCCCGGGCGGATTGGCCGCGTCGTGCAGATTATCGCCGTGACCGGACAAGAAGCGACAGTCATCGACCGGTTGCTGAGACACGCTGAGGAGCGAGGCATGGCCGCAATGCGCGGGCGCACCCAACCGGCTTTGCTTGAAGCCATGCTCGGGCGGAAATTCGCCTTCGTTCACGCATCGTCCACCGTGGTTCATTCACGCCGGCCGGAGCTGATCGAAGCGGTCACTTCCGGTCATGCTTTCCTCAACGGGTTTGCCGGTGAAGGCTGGACGCGCCTTATCGGCGACCGGTTTGATTGAGGGCGGGGCGAGCGAATGTGTGGCATTGCAGGATATCTTGGAACAGGCGTGCACCCGGATGAGGCGGCAACTCTCCTGCGCCGTATGGCCGGGGAAATGCCCCATCGCGGACCGGACGAACAGGGCATCTACAGAGCCGATGGTGTGGGGTTAGCCCACAAGCGCCTTTCCATCGTCGGGCTTGCCGATGGTCAGCAGCCGATGAGCCATGACAATGGCGCGCTGGTCATTTGCTACAATGGTGAAATCTTCAACTATGTGGAGCTTCGCGACGCCCTGATTGCGCAGGGCCGGCATTTCCGCACGGAGTCCGATACGGAAGTGATCCTGCATCTTTATCAGGAACTCGGTCCCGATTGCCTCAATGAGCTCAACGGCGACTTCGCCTTCGCGCTGTGGGACAACCGAAGGCAGCGGCTGATGCTGGCACGCGACCGCATGGGCGTCCGGCCACTCTTCTACACGGAGCAAAATACGACCCTATTCTTCGCGTCAGAAGTCAAGGCGCTGTTGAAGGCGCCGGGTGTGCGGGCGGAAATCGACCCGATTGCCCTCGATCAGATTTTCACCCTCTGGACGCCGATCCCGCCGCGGACGGCTTTCCGCAATATTCGCGAGCTTCCACCGGGCCATATGATGCTGTGCGAAGGCAGTCAGCGGACGATACGGCCGTGGTGGAAACTGCAATTTGCCGATCGCGGCACCGAGGAGGCCCCTGCCGAACCGGCCGGAGAGTTGCGTTCGTTGCTTGATGACGCCACGCGTCTGCGGTTACGGGCCGATGTCCCCGTCGGCTCCTATCTGTCGGGCGGGCTGGATTCGTCGCTGATCTCGGCCCTTGCCGCCCGTGCGGTCCCCGATCGCTTGCAGACATTTTCGGTGACTTTCGAGACCGACGAGCACGACGAAAGCAACTGGCAGACACTGATGGCCAAGTCCCTGGGGGTGACGCATTCTGCCATCCGATGCAGCCAGGGCGACATTGCCAGTCTTTTTCCGGATGTTGTCCGGCACATCGAACAGCCCGTGCTACGCGCGGCACCCGCACCGCTTCAGATGCTGTCGAAGCTGGTACATGACCGCGGAATGAAAGTGGTCCTGACAGGAGAAGGCGCCGACGAGCTTTTTGCCGGCTATGATATTTTCCGCGAGGCCAAAGTTCGTCGCTTCTGCGGCCGCCAGCCTCAATCGGTGCGGCGTCCGAAGCTGTTCCAGCGCCTCTATCCATACTTGCCCGGTCTGCAACAGCAGACACCGGAATATCTTGCGCGGTTCTTTGGTACAGGTGCCGATGCGGTGGATGATCCGCTGTTTTCGCATCGCCCTCGTTTCCGGTCTACAGCGGCAGCCAAAATCTTCTACTCCGGCGACCTGAAGGCAATGCTGGGTGACTATGATGCAGCGGCCGACCTTGCCGCGCAGCTACCGGCCGATTTCAAACGCTGGCACCCGCTTCACCAGGCTCAATATCTGGAAACCACATTTCTGTTGCCCGGTTACATTCTCTCCAGCCAAGGCGACCGGGTGATGATGGCAAACAGCGTCGAGGGCCGTTTTCCCTTTCTCGATCACCGCGTTGTCAGCTTTGCCTCCCGTCTTCCGCCAGACTTGAAGCTGCAGGGCCTTCGGGAAAAGCATATCCTGAAGGAGGCAGCGCGTGGCCTCATTCCGGAAGCGGTGATCGACCGTGCCAAACAACCCTACCGGGCGCCGGACGCCCAGTCGTTCGCAACCCGCCCGGTCCCTGCCTATCTGGACAGCGCACTCTCACCACACGCGCTTTCGCAGGGCGGTCTGTTCAATCCGGCAACTGTTTGCAAGCTGAAAGACAAGGTTCTGGGTGGGCAGGCGACAAGCTTCCGCGACAACACCGCCTTCATGGGCATTCTATCAACACAACTCTGGCTAGCAGAGTTTCCCGCAACCGCCCAAACGAAACAACAAGAGGACCTCTACCCATGACCGACGGTATTAATGCCGATATCCGCACTTTCATCATCGAGAGTTTCCTGTTCGGTGATGACAGCCAGCCGCTACCGGACGACATGTCGCTGATCGACAATGACCTGGTGGATTCCACCGGCATTCTCGAGCTGGTCGGTTTTCTCGAAGAGCGTTTTGCAGTGAAGATCGCAGATGCCGATATCGTTCCGGCCAATCTCGATACAATCGGCAAGATTGCCGCCTTTGTCGCTCGCAAACAGGCAAGTTGACACGCCCAGGGGTATCCGGCGATGCGGATCGATGACTATCTTCGCAACAGCAGCGTCACGAACGGCGGCAAGATCGCGCTTGTTGCCGGGGGCAAGCGCGTCAGCTATGGCGAACTTTCCAGTCTCTCCGATCGGCTTGCTGCATCCCTGCAGAAAGACGGCGTCAAGCAGGGCGACCGGGTGCTGGTCTTCATGGAAAACAGCCTGGAAGCAGCTGTTTCGATCTTCGCGGTGTGGAAAGCCGGCGGCGTACTGTGCCCGATCAATGCCTCGACCAAGTCTGGACGCCTTGCGTTCATCATCGGAAATTGCCGCCCTGTCGCGGTACTCGCTCAAGGCAAGCTCGCGAGCGTTTTAACGGAAGCGGTCGCGGGGATGGCTGTATCGCCGAAAATCACCCTGACGCCACCCTATGTTCCAACACCGGGCGTGCTGGATTTCAATACGTTGCTTGCGGTCGATACAGGGCCTGTTGCTCCGGCTAGCCAAACCGCTGATGACCTGGCGATGATAATTTACACATCCGGTTCGACCGGGGAGCCAAAGGGCGTGATGATGACACATCGCAGCATGGATGCTGCCGCCGGTTCCATCATATCCTATCTGGATGGCAGGGCCGGAGACATCATTCTCACCGTACTGCCGATGGCTTTCGGCTACGGGCTCTATCAGTTGCTGATGAGCGTGCGCCTCGGTGCAACGCTGGTGATCGAAAAATCCTTCGCCTTTCCCTACGCCATCTTCGAACGCATCCGCGACGAGAAGGTCACCGGTTTCCCTCTGGTGCCGTCGATGGTTGCCATGATGCTCCAGATGCATGACCTTGACCCAGCACTTTTTAGCAGTCTGCGTTATCTGACCAATGCCGCGGCGGCCTTGCCTGTCACCCATCTCGCGCGACTTCGGGAATTGTTGCCGCACGCTCGGTTTTATTCCATGTATGGGCAGACCGAGTGCACCCGCGCCACCTGGCTGCCGCCAGACGAACTTGACCGCCATCCCGGCTCTGTCGGAATCGCCATCCCGGGCACGCGGGTCGCAGTCGCCAATGACGACGGAGACAACGCCGGCCCCGGAGTGACGGGCGAGCTTGTCGTCTACGGGCCGCATCTGATGCGCGGTTACTGGGAGAACCCGCAGGCGACGAGCCGTGTCTTGCGGCCGGACCCGAAAACAGGAGAACTGCGTCTCCATACTGGCGACCTGTTTCAAGCCGACGCTGACGGCTTCCTCACCTTTATTGGACGCAAGGATGACATTATCAAATCACGCGGCGAAAAGGTCGCGCCGAAAGAGGTCGAAGCCGCTCTTCACCGTTTGCCCGGCATAGCCGAAGCCATCGTCTTCGGCGTCGCAGACCCCATTCTGGGTCAAGCCATCAAGGCGCTCGTTGTGTCCACCGATCCGGCCCTGACAGAGCGTGACGTTATCCGCCACTGCGCGCGGCATCTTGAAGACTTCATGGTGCCGAAATCCGTTGAATTCCACGCCTCGCTTCCAAAAACCGATACTGGCAAGCTCAGCGCGAGACTTGCTGCCGAGATGTCCGAACAAACAGGATCAGCCCCGTGACCATTCCCTTTTCTGTCACTGCACTTGAACTCGACGCCGCCACTGAGACCGACCGCATCGTCAAGGGGATCCGCGAAAAGCTGCGCGGTGACCTGCGCAAGCGCGGGCTGGTGCTTGGAATATCCGGCGGGATCGATTCAAGTGTCTGCGCGGCTCTGGCTGTACGTGCGCTTGGCCCGAAAAATGTCTTCGGCCTGTTCATGCCGGAAAACGATTCCGATCCCGATAGTCTGAGGCTGGGCAGGAGCGTGGCCGAGACCTTTGCCCTGGAGAGCGTTGTCGAAGATATCGGGCCGTCCCTGGCCGCGATGGGCTGCTACGCGCGGCGCGATGGTTGTATTCGCGAGGTCGTACCCGAGTACGGTCCCGGATGGGCATCCAAGATCGTCTTCGACAACGCGCTGACGACGGGCGGTTACAATATTTCGTCACTGGTCGTCCAATCGCCGCAAGGCGAAACGATCAAGCTCCGTCTGCCGGCACATGTCTATCTCGGCATCGTTGCTGCGACCAACATGAAGCAGCGCACGCGCAAACAGCTCGAATACTATCACGCCGACCGGCTTAACTTTGCGGTGATCGGCACGCCGAACCGGCTTGAATATGACCAAGGCTTCTTCGTGAAAAACGGCGATGGCGCCGCTGACATCAAGCCGATTGCCCATCTCTACAAATCGCAGGTCTACCAGCTTGCCGCCTATCTGGGCGTGCCTGGCGAGGTGCGCGCGCGTCCACCGACCACGGACACCTATTCGCTGGCCCAGACGCAGGAGGAATTCTACTTCGCGCTGCCCTATGCCAAGATGGATATCTGCCTCTACGGCCTGGAAAACGGCATTGCTGCGGCAGAGATCGGCGCGGCCACGTCACTTTCAGCCGCTCAGGTCGAGGCAGTCTGGAGCGACATTCAATCCAAGCGCAAGGTCGCGCGCTATCTCCATATGCAACCCATTTTGATAGGCCCCTGAAACCAAGACGACAGGACAGGGCTTTGGCCAACCGGCCTGCCCTGCCAGTGTCGCACCGCTCAGCGCTCGAGCGAGCCGTAGATTGCAACATGCTGGATATCTCTTCCGCTCCGGCAGCCTCGTTCAGGAGCCGCATCGACAATCCATGGCGCTTTGACAGTCTGCCTTCGGTGCACGTGCCTTCGACAGCGCCTTCCTCCCATCAGCCTTTGAAGCATGTCGGCCTTGAACCGTTTGGGATAACCGATCTTGGCAAACCACTGATAAGCCAGCTCTCCACCGGCGGCCGCTGCAGGAGCGATCGCTGGCGTCTTTAAGTGACGGGCAGTCTTCAGCATCGAGCCCTGAAAGCACGGGACGTGCCGGCTATTTTGCACCGTTCGCCGGATCGATGCGCGAGAAGGCGGCAAGGACGGTCCGCTCGGACTGGGCGAGATAGGCTTCCAGAGCCGCAGCAGCCTCAGCGTTCATCCCCGCTTCGAGTTTTTCAAGGATCGCGGCATTCAGGTCGACATAAGGCGCGTGCAACAATTCCGGGTCGTCGAGCAAGCCAAAACTCAGCCGCAGTTCGGCGGCGATTTGAGCGTAGAAAGCATTCAGCCGCTGGCTGTCGGCAAGATCGACGATAGCGGCATGAAACATCATGTTCTCGCTGCCAACCGTACCCCAGGCCTTGGCGTCACGTGCGACCTTGGCGCGCGTGACGGCCGCGCGCATGCGGGCAACTGCCGGATGATTGGGATAGGCCTTGGCAACAGCCTGGCATTCGAGCATGCGACGCACCCGGTAGATATCCATGATCGACGACATGCTGGGCGTTGCGACGAAGACGCCGCGGTTGGGCTCATGCCGCAAAAGGCCTTCCTTGGTCAGAAGCCGAAACGCTTCGCGCAGCGAATTGCGCGATACGTCCAGGCCGTCGCTGAGCGCCGCCTCCGACAATCGCTGACCGGGTTTCAGTTCGCCCGCGATCAGTTTGTCGCGTATCTCGTCCGCCAGTCGTGGCGCCAGCGCCGATGTGGTATCCTGCTCAGCCATCAAAGCCCCTCATGCATGGAGGCGAATGAACCACCCGCGTCCTGTGCGCATCGATATACCGGTTCGCTGACCTTGGGAACCGAGAGACAGACAATGTGGCAGGCAAACCATAACGTTATCAAACATCGTTCGCAAACCGGGCGCATGACACGGACATAAAGCAACATTACGGACCACCTTGGTGCGCGTGAGCGGAACGTCGGAGACGCAACGGCCGCCTTAATGTCCAACAGAAAATGTCGGCAACATGGCGATTCTGTGCCCGTAGAAGTGTCAAATTGCCCAACATTTGAACAATTTAGTAGAACGATAGAATAAAATCGTTGAACAATGTTGACAGAATTGTGAAACACGGCGACTTTAAGCCGGTTGATAATCAATTCAGCCCAAGGCAATTGGGAACAGAAAAGAGGGTGACATGGAACAGCAGATTAAACCGGCCGGGAACGGTAACCCGGGAGGAATGTCGGTCAAGTCGCGCCGTGCGGCGCTGATTGCCGCGATCTTCCTGATGGCAACCTCGGCCATCGGCCCGGGCTTCATCACACAAACCGCCACTTTCACAAGCAAGCTTGGGTCGGCCTTCGCCTTCGCCATTCTCGCCTCCATTCTCATCGATTTCGTCGTCCAGCTAAACATCTGGCGGATCGTGACGCTCACCAAAATGCGCGCATCCGACATTGCCAACGCGGCCATTCCAGGCACCGGTTACCTTTTGGCCGTTCTCGTCATCGTCGGTGGCCTGTTCTTCAATATCGGCAATATCGGCGGCGCGGGCCTTGGCCTCAACGCCATGCTCGGTCTCGATCCGAAATGGGGCGGCGCAATCAGCGCCCTGATCGCCATCGGCATCTTCAGTTCGAAGCGCGCCGGCGTTGCCATTGACCGGCTGATCGTAGTGGCCGGCGTGCTGATGATCCTTCTGACGCTGTATGTTGCGATCGTCTCCGCCCCACCGGTCGGCGATGCGCTGTTCCAGACCTTCCTGCCGTCCACCATCGATTTTGCCACGATCACCACCATCGTTGGCGGCACCGTCGGCGGCTACATCACCTATTCCGGTGCGCACCGTCTGCTCGACAAGGGCACCGTCGGCATCGAGAACCTCGGCGCTGTCAACCGTGCAGCGCTGACCGGCATCGCCGTCACCGGCCTGATGCGCTATGTGCTGTTCCTTGCCATTCTCGGCGTGGTCGCGAGTGGCGTGGTCATCGATGTTTCCGGCAAGGGCGCCAACCCAGCCGCCCAGGCCTTCCAGGCCGCTGCAGGCGATGTCGGCTACCGCATCTTCGGTGCCGTCCTGTGGTTTGCCGCCATTACTTCGGTGATCGGCGCCGCCTATACATCGGTGTCCTTCATCACCGTCTTCAAGAAGGACATCAGCGAACGCGCCCGCAACATCGCGACGGTCATCTTCATCGCCGTTTCGCTGTTCTTCTTTGTGGTCATCACGACGCCACCGGCACAGATGCTGATCTTCGTTGGCGGACTGAACGGCCTCATTCTACCGATCGGCCTTTCGATCTTCATCTACGCGGCCTGGGCGCGTTCCGATCTCATGGCCGGCTATCGCTATCCGCGCTGGCTGCTGGTGCTGGGCGTGCTGGCTTGCGCGCTCACCTGGTATATGGGCTACAAGTCGATCGGCCCGATTTTCGCCCTGTTGACAGCCGTCTAAGGAGCCTGACATGACTGCTATCGATCTGAACAGCGATCTCGGCGAAAGCTATGGCGCATGGCGCATGGGCGACGACGAGACGATGCTTGCCATCGTCTCGAGCGCCAATGTGGCCTGCGGCTTCCACGCCGGCGACCCCGCCGGTATCTGGAAGACCGTCAAGGCGGCAGCCGAGAAGGGTGTTTCGATCGGGGCACATGTCTCCTATCCAGATCGCGTCGGCTTTGGCCGGCGCGACATGGATGTGACGAGTGGCGAACTTATCGCCGACGTCATCTACCAGATCGGGGCGCTGAAAGGCATTGCGGCGGCGGCAGGCGTGACCGTCGGCTACGTCAAGCCGCACGGTGCACTGTACAACCGCATCGCCAATGATCCGAAACAGGGCCAGGCGGTGATCGACGGCATCAAGGCCATCGATCCCGCGTTGACGCTGATGGGGCTTGCCAATGCGCCGATCCTCGAACTGGCCCGTAAATCAGGCCTCAAGGTTGTCGCCGAAGCCTTTGCCGACCGCGCCTATACGCCGGATGGCCAGTTGGTCTCGCGCCGCGACCCGGGTGCCGTCCTGCACGACACCCAGCTGATCGCCCGCCGTATGCTGCAGCTTGCCCGCGAAGGCACGCTTGAGGCGATCGACGGATCCACCATCAAGATCGATGCCCAGTCGATCTGCGTGCATGGCGATAGCCCGGGTGCTGTCGCAATTGCCCAGGAAATCCGCCGCGCCTTCGAGGCGGACGGCATTACCATCCGTTCGTTCCTGTCTGCTTGATCAACGTTTTCGGGAGAGAGACCATGATCGCAATAGACCATCTTCGCCACGTCAACGCTGAACCGGCCCGCATCGCCCGCGAACGGTATCGTGCCGGCAGTATCGAGCCGACGTCCGGCGTCGCACCGGGTTTTACTCAGGCCAACATGATCGTCTTGCCGCGCGACTGGGCCTTCGATTTCCTGCTCTACGCACAGCGCAACCCCAAGGCCTGCCCGGTTCTTGACGTGTCGGATCCGGGCTCGCACGCGACCATGCTCGCCCCGGGTGCCGACCTGCGCAAGGACTTACCGCTCTATCGCATCTGGCGCGATGGCAAGCTTTCCGAAGAGACGGCGGATGCAACCGCTGCCTGGGCCGAGCACTCCGATCTCGTCAGCTTCCTGATCGGCTGCAGCTTCACCTTCGAAACGCCGATGGCCGAAGCCGGCATCGAGATCCGCCACATCACCGACAAGTCCAATGTGCCGATGTATCTGACCAATACGCCGTGCCGTCCGGCCGGGCGCCTGCATGGCAATATGGTCGTTTCCATGCGGCCGATCCCCGCCTCACGCGTCGCCGACGCTGCGACGATCTCTGGCCGTTTCCCGGCCGTGCACGGCGCTCCGGTCCATGTCGGAGCCCCGCAGGAGATTGGCATTGAGGATCTGTCCAAGCCGGAGTTCGGCGATGCCGTTCGCATCGAGCCCGGCGAAGTGCCGGTGTTCTGGGCCTGTGGCGTCACGCCCCAGGCCGCCGTCATGGCGTCGGGCGTCCCGTTTGCCATTACCCATGCGCCGGGGCACATGTTCATCACCGACATTCCCGATTCAGCATACCACGCCTGAGGTTCCGATGCGATTTCTGCCCGTCAGCCTGACGACCCTTACCGTCGAACTCGCCGATCTCGATGAGACGCTGGCGCTGTTTGCGTCGCTTGAAGCCGATCCCGTCGAGGGCGTCACCGATATGGTGCCTGCCGCCCGCACGCTGATGATTGGTTTCCGGCCGGAAAAGCTAACAGCGGAAACGCTGGCTGCCAAGATCGTTACCCGCGATCTCTCGGCCCGCATTGCGCCATCGGATAAACTCGTTGAAATCCCCGTCACTTATAACGGCGAGGATCTGGCCGATGTCGCGGGACTGACCGGCCTGTCGGTCGAAGAGGTTATCCGCCGCCATACCGACAGTGAATTTACCGTCGCCTTTTGTGGCTTTGCACCGGGATTCGGCTACCTCGTCGGCGGCGATCCGGACCTTCAGGTGCCGCGCCGCCAGAGCCCACGCACGAAGATCCCTGCCGGCTCTGTTGCCCTGGCAGGCGCGTTCAGCGGCGTTTATCCCCAGGCAAGTCCGGGCGGATGGCAGATCATCGGCACGACGCCGGAAAAGATGTGGGACCTTTCGCGAGACCCACCCGCCCTTTTCCAGCCGGGCTATCGCGTGCGCTTCTTCGACATGGCGAAGAAAACTGTGCCCGTTACCGAGCGAGGACCCGAGATTCGGGAGGTGCCGGCCACGCATCAAGCCCCCGGTTCTGTGACGCTGAAAGTCCTTGCAGCTCCAATGCCGGCGCTGTTTCAGGATCTCGGCCGTTTCGGCCAAACCGGCCAGGGTGTCTCCGCCTCCGGTGCGCTTGATCAGGCAGCACTAAAAGCCGCCAATCGCGTGGTCGGCAACCCCACGGGCATGGCATGTCTGGAAATTATCCCCGGAGGTTTCTCGTTCGAGATCTCCGGCCGCGCGGTCATCGCGCTCACCGGTGCCCCCTGCCCTGTCAGTATCCGTGATGCGTCCGGCCGCACTGTCAGCGCTACGACCTATCGTTCGACCGCGCTTGAAGCCGGTGATGTCGTGACGCTTGGTCATGCGCCTGCCGGTATGCGGACCTATCTTGCCGTGCGCGGCGGATTTGCCGTCAGCCAGGTGCTGGGCAGCACATCCACCGACACCCTCGCCGTCGTCGGTCCCGATCCCGTCACCATGGGCGCAATGCTCGCGGTCAACGGCGAAACCAAGGGTCTGTCGGCCGTTTCGCTCGATGAAACGCCGGCCTTCGCCCATCCTGCCTCTGGCGAGATCGTTACGCTCGATGTGATCATGGGGCCACGCAGCGACTGGTTTACACAGGCCGGGCTTGCGACGCTGTCCAACCAGCTCTGGACAGTGACGCCGCAATCAAACCGCGTCGGCATTCGCCTTGCTGGTGAGCACGCGCTTGAACGCAAGGACAAGGCGGAGTTGCCGAGCGAAGGCACCGCCACTGGCGCAATCCAGGTGCCGCATAGCGGCCAGCCGGTGCTGTTCCTCGCCGACCATCCGCTGACAGGCGGCTATCCCGTCATCGGCACAGTGGCCGAATACCATCTCGATCTGGCCGGGCAGATCCCGGTCAATGCCCGCATACGCTTCCGGCCAGTCACGACCTTTGCCGATATCCAGCCGTCGAAGGGCTGAAATCGCAGACGTGGGCCGCTGAAAACAATGAGGAGACCTTCATGCAAAAAGTCCTGATCGCCAATCGCGGCGAAATCGCCGTGCGTATCATCCGCGCCTGCCGCGACCACGGCCTGCAATCCGTTGCTGTCTATGCCGATCCGGATATGGACGCCCTGTTCGTCAAGCTCGCCGACGAGGCCTATGGGCTTTCGGGCGCGCAGCCGGCAGAAACCTATCTCGACATCGAGAAACTGATCGGCATCGCCAAGCGCTGCGGTGCGGATGCGGTTCATCCCGGCTATGGCTTCCTCTCCGAGCGGGCGGAATTTGCCCGCGCCGTGATCGATGCCGGCCTGATCTGGATCGGTCCCGATCCACACGTCATCGAAGCGCTCGGCGATAAGGTCGAGGCCCGCAGGATCGCCAAAAGCGTCGGTGCACCGTTGGTTGCAGGCAGCGACGGCCCGGTCGGGACGGCTGCGGAAGTTATCGCCTTTGCAGAAGAATTCGGCCTGCCGGTCGCGATCAAGGCTGCCCATGGCGGCGGTGGGCGGGGACTGAAGGTCGCGTGGAAAATGGAAGAGATCGCCGAACTCTACGAATCGGCCGTGCGCGAGGCCAAGGCCGCCTTCGGGCGTGGCGAATGCTTCCTCGAACGATTTCTCGACCGTCCGCGCCATATCGAAGCGCAGGTCATCGCCGACAAGCATGGCAACGTCCTGGTGCTCGGCACGCGTGACTGTTCGCTACAGCGGCGCAACCAGAAGCTCGTCGAAGAGGCTCCTGCCCCCTTCCTCAGTGACGCCCAGCGCCAGTCGATCCATGACGCCGCGAAAAGGATCTGCGCCGCCGCCGGCTATTCCGGTGCCGGCACGGTCGAGTTCCTGCTGGGGGTCGATGGCACGATCTCCTTCCTCGAAGTCAACACGCGCCTGCAGGTCGAGCATCCGGTGACCGAAGAAACGACAGGTATCGACCTCGTTATCGAACAGTTCCGTATCGCCGACGGCCTGCCGCTGCGCGTCACCGAAACGCCGGTACCCAGGGGCCACTCGATCGAGTTCCGCATCAATGCCGAAGATCCAGGCCGTGGCTTCCTGCCGACCCCCGGCACGATCACGGTATTCGAGGCACCTTCAGGCCCTGGCATTCGCCTCGACAGCGGCGTCGTTTCCGGCTCGACGGTACCGGGCACTTTCGATTCGCTGATGGCCAAGTTGATTGTCACGGGCGCCACCCGCGAGGAAGCGTTGAAGCGGGCGCGGCGGGCCCTGAAGGAATTCAGGATCGAGGGTATCGCCACGGTTCTGCCGTTTCATCGCGCCGCGATAGAGACGGACGATTTCACCGGCGAAAATGGCTTCAAGGTCCATACGCGCTGGATCGAGACCGATTTTGCCAGCCGGCTTGAGGCGGAAGCCCGCCCCGCCCCGGCAGCGGATACATCGCTGGTCCGCACCCATGTGGAGATCGACGGCAAGCGCCACGAGCTCGCTATCCCCGCCTCACTGCTCGCTGGTCTCGGTGGACTTTCGAGCGCGGGTGCCGGCACGGCCACTGCCGCCACGGTGGAGGACGTGCTGAGTGTCACGGCCCCGATCTCCGGTACCTTGCAGGCCTTCAAGGTGAAGGACGGCGCGGAGGTGGCGGCAGGCGACCTGATCGCAGTCATGGAAGCGATGAAGATGGAAACCCAGGTAACGGCGTCCCGCGCCGGTACGATCCGAATCAAGGCTGAAGCCGGCAGCTACCTGCAGGCCGGTACCGAGATTGCTCGCTTCGAGGCATGAACAGCCGGCCGGGGGGCGATCGATGATATCAATGATGGCCGGGGGGCGTGCGATCGCTCCCCGGCCATCATCATTATCGTTCGAGAAGATTAGGTATTCGCCACCAGATGGCCTGGCGACACTTCGCGATACTCGATCGGCACGACCTGATAGTCCGCCGGCCGCAGCGGGCTTTTGATTTCCTCATTGCTGATCTTACCCTTTTCGCGGCGCCGGTCCGGGTTGGGGATCGGGACCGCCGAGATCAGTTTCTTCGTATAGGCATGCTGCGGATTGCCGAAGACTGAAGCGCGCGGGCCGATTTCGACGATTTCACCCAGATACATGACGGCGACGCGATGGCTGACGCGCTCGACAACGGCCATGTCGTGAGAAATGAACAGGAAGGCGAGGTTGAGGCTTTGCTGCAGGTCGAGCAGCAGATTGATCACCTGAGCCTTGATCGAGACGTCGAGAGCCGAGACGCTTTCGTCCGCAACAATGACCTTCGGATCGAGCGCCAGAGCGCGGGCGATGCAGATACGCTGACGCTGCCCCCCGGAAAACTCGTGCGGATAACGCGACGCCATGTCAGCTGTCAGCCCGACCTTGACCAGCAGATCGGCCACCAGATCGCGCGCCTGTTTGTCTGTTCCCATCTTGTGTTCGAGATAGGGCTCGGCAATCGCTGCGCCAATCCGCATCCGCGGATTGAGGCTCGCGAAGGGGTCCTGGAAGATCATCTGGACGGTCTTGCGCATCGCGCGCATGCCGTTCTTGTCCAGCGTCAGGACGTCCGTACCATCGACCCGAACGGAGCCGGCCTGCGGCTCGATGAGGCGCATGATGGCGCGGCCAGTGGTGGATTTTCCACAGCCCGATTCGCCCACCAACGACAGGGTTTCGCCGGCGTGCAGATCGAAGGAGACGTTTTCGACGGCGTGAACACGGCTGGTCACCCTGGCGAACAGGCCGGAATGAATGTCGAAACGCTTGGTGAGGTTCCTCACTTCCAGCACCGGACGTTTGCCGGAAGCCACCGTATCGGCCGTCTCGACAGGACCGTCGGACACGCCGGTTGCCGCATCGACGATGGGAAAGCGCAGCGGCCGGTCTTTGCCGTTCATCGAGCCGAGAACGGGGACGGCGGACAGGAGCGCCCGCGTGTAGGGATGCTTTGCACGAAAGAAGATGTCGCTTGTCGGGCCGGTTTCTACCTGTTCACCGCGATACATCACCACCGTCCGGTCGGCAATTTCGGCGACGACGCCCATATCATGCGTGATGAAGAGAACGGAGGTGCCTTCCTCTTCCTGCAGGGTCTTGATGAGGTCGAGGATCTGCCCCTGGATGGTGACATCAAGCGCCGTTGTCGGCTCGTCAGCAATCAGGAGCTTTGGCCGGGATGCAAGCGCCATGGCGATCATCACGCGCTGGCGCATGCCGCCGGAAAACCGGTGCGGATACTCGTCAAAGCGGGAAGCAGCGGCGGGAATACGCACCTTCTCCAAAAGCCGGATGGTTTCGGCCTTCGCATCGCGCTTGCTGATCGCCGAGTGGCAGAGAAGTGCCTCGGAGATCTGGTCGCCGATGGTGAAGAGCGGGTTGAGGCTCGTCATCGGCTCCTGGAAAATCATCGCGACATCATTGCCACGGACCTTGCGCATCGCGGTTTCCGGCAGTTTCAGGATATCGCGCCCGTCAAGCATGACACTGCCTTCGATACGGCTGGTATCGGCCTGCAGCAGCCGCATGATCGACAGCGATGTGACGCTCTTGCCGGAGCCGGATTCACCGACGATCGCCACCGTTTCGCCCGGGGAGACTGCGAAGGAGACGTCGCGCACGACCGGTTTCCACTCCCCGTCGACCATAAACGATGTCGTCAGGTTCTCCACCGACAGGACGGGCCGTGCGGGATCGATCTTTGGGGCGGGTGAACTGGCCATGGCGGGATCCTTTTTGCGTTCAGAGCGAGAGCGGCCGGATCAATCCGGCCAGCGCAAGGCGCTGTCGAAACGGTGCTTGCTGCGGTTTTCCAGCGGCGTGGCGATGATCTCGTTCGAGGCCCTGGCCTTGTCGAGTTCCTCGGCAAGACGGCTGGCAACGATCGTCTCTTGACCAGGGTGCAGGTTGCAGGGGTCGAGATAGAAATAGCGGTGCTCGACTTCATGATCGCGCACGATGATCGGCGGCGTGCCGCGCGCCAGCGCATCGGCAAGATCCCAGGCGGTGATATGAGCGTCCGGCGCCGAGATGATCACGCGCATACGGTCAAGCGGGTTGCTGGTCGGATCAGGCTCGATCAGCGCCTGGACACCCGGACGGCCTTCCAGCGTGTCGCGCCACAGATGCAGATAGCTTGTTTCGCGGGCGCGGATGCCGTCGTGATCGCGCGTTTCCCAGGCGTCGAGGGCCGCCATTACGCCGAAGACACTCTCCTTGCCGACCTTCATGCCCCGGCCGATCCCCATGTTCTGGAGAAAGGCGTTGCGAACGGGTTCCTTCTTGCCTGCCACAATTCCGGATGTCGGGCCACCAAGGAACTTGTGGCCTGAATAGAGCACGATATCGGCGCCCTGCTCGAGAAAAACGCGCAAGTCATATTCCGATGCGGCGTCGACGATGACAGGCACCCCCTTTGCGTGGGCGATATCGGCGAATTCCTTGAGGCTCAACAGGCCATAATGAACGACATGATGCGAGACGACATAGAGCGCCGCTGCCGTCTTTTCGGTGATCGCATTGTCCATGTGGTACCGGTGGCATGAGGTTGCCTGACCGATCATCACCGTTTTGCCGCCTGCCAGCCGGACAGCTTGATCGACCGGCGCGCCATAGCTGACGACATGGCCCATCTGCACCAGAATCTCTGTCTTTTCTGTGCTGACATCCGGTAGCTTCTCGATTGCCAGCAGATCATTGCCGGTGATTGTTCCAGCAACGGCCAGACTGATGCCCGAAGAGCACGACGCCGTCACGAAGCCTGCCTCCGCCCCGGTCAGCCGCGCGATGACAGCGCTTGCCTTGCGCTGCAGATCGTTCATCTCGACGAATTGCGGCAGGATCGATGTCATCGCAGAAATAGCTTCCGGCACCACGATGGAGGCACCAAGGCTGGTCATCGTGCCGGAAACGTTGATGACCGGACGCAGGCCAAGCGATGTGTGGATGTCTTCAGTGGGCATTGTCTTCTCCGAAAATTTTGCTGTCACAATCGGAAGACACAGTCTTCCAACGGTCGACAACTATGCCATAATAATGTAATAGCGTATCAAAATCGCAATGTGAGCTTCTGTCTTGGATACCAAAACCCAGCCCGTTTCCACCGCCGTCCTGGACAACGCCAAAGGCGAAAAGCGCTCGCGCGTTAGCGGCATCGATCGCGCCCTGCAGGTGCTTGATTACCTCTATGAGACCGGGACGCCGTGCGGCGCTTACGCCATCGCCAAGGCGATCGGGGCACCGCTGTCTACTGTCTACGTGATCATTGACGATCTCGTGGAAAAGAACCTTCTGACGCGGGATGCAGACAGCTTGATCTGGCTCGGCGCTCGGCTTTACCACTACGGCCTGGCCTATGCCCGATCGCTCGATTTCATGACTGTCTCCACCCATGAGATGCATGACCTGTGCCGTGAGGCCGGCGAAACCGTACAGGTCTGCGGCCGCGATGGCGATCATATGCTGGTGCTGGCCATGGCGGCGGGTCCAAGTCATTTTCAAGTCACGTCGCGGGTGGGAACCCGGGTGCCATTGAACTGGACCGCGTCTGGCCGCCTTCTGGTCGGCCACCTGCCCGATGATGAGCGCATCGAACTTTTCAAGCGCTGTGCCCGCTCTTCGCCCACCGGCCGCGCCGATGTGGATCCGGCAACCTTGGCTGCCGCGGCGGCGGATGCCATGCACGTCCGGCTTTCCATTCAGGCTGGCGAATCCGACTATGCCGTTGCCTGCATTGCCTCGCCGATCTGTGACCGCGAAGGCCAGTGTGTCGCCACGATCTCCATTGTCCTGCCTGAGCAGAAGGCTTTCTCCGACGAGACGCGTTACACCTCCTATGTCCGCGCTTCGGCGGAACGGATCGAAACCTTGATGGGCTGGCGCAGCCATTGACATGCCGGGTTGCTCCTTAGCCGTGAAGGGCGATGATCGCTTCGATCTCGACGGTGATGTTGCCCGGCAATGACCCAAAGCCGACGGCCGAGCGCGCATGATGTCCGGCATCTGCAAAGATCTCGATGAAGAGGTCGGAGCAACCATTGATCACGCTTGGATGATCCTCGAAATCGGGTTCCGCATTGACCATACCCAGCAGCTTGACCACCCGCCGCACCCGCGCGAGGTCTCCCAGCGCGTCCTGCAGCACGGCCAGCAAATTGATGCCGGTCAGCCTTGCGTGGCCATAGGCATCGGCAACACTGACGCCGCCATTGCCCACTTTGCCGGTATGCATGAAGCCGTTCGCCTCGCGCGGCCCTTGGCCCGAGAGATAGATCAGATTGCCTTCGCGTACATGCGTGACAAAATTGGCGATCGGCGGCGGCGGCGGCGGCAACGTGAGGCCGAGCGAGGCCAGCCGCTCGGCGGGCGAGCCTGTCCTGTCGGCGGTTGCTGGGGAACTGTTCACGCGAACTCCTGTGTCCTGCAAAGACTTTAAGAAATGGCACGGCTACCGGTAGGAATAGCCATGGCTGTGGCGCACCAGCTTGCGGGCGCGGGGATTGTAGCGGCTGGCAGAGATCGCCTCGGCACCGATGACGGCATAGCGCGGCTCGAAAATACGAGTGAGCACCGAGACATCACCGTTCGAATCTGTTGCCTCGATATCGGAATCGACGAGATCGAAGATGGTGAAATCGGCCCGTTCGCCGACCGTGAGGCGATTTTCCATCGGCAGCTTGATGACGGATGCCGGCGCCTGGGTGACGGCTTCCACCACCTTGTCGAACGGCATTCCGACCACCAGCAGTTTCGACATCGTCGTTGCCAGATCCCAGACCGGAAAATTCATCGAATGATCATGCAGATCGGTCGAGATCGAGAATGGCAGAAGGCCGCGCTTGATCGCCGCTTCCGCAACCCTGAACGAGAAGGAAGCGCCGCCATGGCCGATGTCGAGCCGGATACCGTCGCCGGCGCATCGCTCGGCCAGGTCGAACAGATCCTCGTCTTCCATGATGCTCGAGCCGGCCTTGCCGTTGAAACAATGGGTGACGATGTCGCCAGGGCCGAGGATTTCGAGCACTTCATCGTAGAGCGCCGGCGGTTCGCCGACATGCACCATCATTGGTATCTTGAGGATCTTGGCGATCTTCTTGCCGAGCTTGACCGGTGTCACGCCCCAGGAACCGGTGATCACATGGCTCGCCCGCACCTTGATGCCGACGATATGTTCGCTGTTTTCGGCATAGACCTCCAGAATGCGGTCGAGATTGATGTCCTGGATGCTTCTGAGTTCGGGCACGCGATTGCAGGCAACAAGGCCGATGGAACCAAGATTGATGAACGCCTTGATACGCTCGCGCGACGACTCGATGATGTATTCGCGGAAACCATGAAAATTGGCTTCACCGGCGGAGCCCGCATCGACCAGTGTTGTGACGCCACGTTCGGCGCCGCATTCGGATGGGCGCAGCGAAATATCCGTGCCGCCGTGCCAGATGTGGACGTGCAGATCGATCCAGCCGGGCGAAATCCACGCCCCCTTGCCATCAACGCGCTGGACATCTGCAGACACAGCAAGCGACGGACCGGTTTCGGCGATGCGGCCATCCGCATTGATGAGAATATCGATCATGCCGTTGGGTGCACCGGCACCGAAAGCCATGGGTTTGACGTTGGCGAGAAGCACGGGCCCCTTCGCCTCATATCCAAAAGACATGATTCATAAGTCCTTTCGAAGTCTTGGATCGAGAAGATCACGCAGTCCGTCGCCAACCATCTGCAGCGACAGCACGGAGAGAATGATGGCAAAGCCCGGAAACAGCGTCATCCAGTCGGCCTGGCCGATATATTGCCGGCCGGCGGAAATCATCGTGCCCCAGGTGGGGATTTCCGGGCTGACGCCAAGGCCGAGGAAAGAGAGGCCCGCTTCCGCCAGCATGGCGCTTGCAAACAGGAACGTGCCTTGCACCAGGATTGGCGACAACAGGTTGCGCAGCACATGCCGGGTCATGATATGCCGGGTCGAAATGCCGAGTGCACGGGACGCCTCGATGTAGGGTAGTTCGCGGATCACCAGCGTAGAGGCGCGCACGATACGCGCCAGACGCGGCGCATAAACGATGCTGAGCGCGATAATGACGGTGGTCAGCGACGGCCCGAGGGCTGCCACCAGCGCGATGGCGAGCAGAATGTCAGGAAAGGCCATCATGGCGTCGATCAACCGGGCAATCGGCGCATCGAATTGTTTGAAGAACCCGGCGACCAGCCCCAGCGTCACACCGATCGCAGCCGATAGGGTCACCACCGCAACGCCGACCAGCAAGGACAGCCGTGCCGAATAGATGGTGCGCGAAAACACGTCGCGGCCGAATTCATCCGTGCCGAAGATGAAGGTGCCGCTGGGCGGCTTCAACCGGTTGATGATTGACAGTTTCGACGGCGAATAGGGTGCGATCAGCGGCGCGAAGATGGCCAAGAGCACGAAGATCGTCAAAACGATCAGCCCGAATGCCACCGTCTTGCGTTTCAAGAGCCGCCGGATGAATTTGTTGCGCTCGCTGAGCGCCGGTTTGGAGACGATTGCTGTCATCAGTAACGCACCCTCGGATCGACCAGCAGATAGAGCATGTCGATGGCAAAATTGATCAGGACGTAGAGCGCAGCGATGACCAGCAATGCTCCCTGGATCACTGGATAGTCGCGCCGGAGCACGGCGGATACCACCAGATTGCCGACGCCCGGCAGGCCGAAAACGGTCTCGGTGACGACAGCGCCAGAGACCAAAACCGCAGCCGTCAGGCCGATCACGGTCAGGATCGGGATCAGCGCGTTTTTCAGAGCGTGCTTGAGGATGACGCGGCGCTCGATCAGGCCCTTGGCCCGGGCGGTGCGGATATAATCATCGCCGAGCACATCGAGTATCGAGGCACGTGTAAACCGCAAGACAAGCGCCGAGGAGACGATCCCGAGTGCAAACGCCGGCAAAGCCAGATGATACATCCGATCCGCAAAGGTCGATCCAGGCCCGCCATAGCCGGACACAGGAAACAGATCGAAGCGGACGGCAAAGACCTGCATCATGATCAGGCCGAGCCAGAAGCTCGGGATGCTGGCGGCCAGCATTGCGAGCGCGGTCGCAGCCTGATCGAAAATCGAGCCACGCCGGTAGGCCGCATAGATACCGATCGGCAGGGCAATGGCGCTGGCGATCAGCAACGAAAACAGCGTCAGGAAAAAGGTCGGTTCGGCCCGGTCGAGCAGTGCCGACGTCACAGGCATGTTGAGGAAGATCGACTGGCCGAGATCACCCCTTAGCAACTGCCCCATGTAGTAGAGGTATTGAACGCCGAGCGAGCGGTCGAGACCGAGCTGGGTGCGCAGGTCGGCGATATCCTGGGCGGTGGCGTCCGGCCCGAGCATGACTGCAGCCGGGTCGCCGGGTGTGACACGCACGATCACGAAGACGATCGTGACGACGAGAAACATCACGACGATCATGCCAAAGAGGCGCTGGAAAATATACCGTATCATGAAAGCCTGATCCTTATGCTCCGGAGCCCTGAAGGCCCGGAACGGACACCGGCCCTGATGAGCCGGTGTCTTCGATTATCGGATGATCATTTCGCGATCGATGCATTCCAGAAGTATGGCCACGGAGCCGGATCGACGCCATCGAGCTTGGTCGACTTGGCGGCGACCGCATTGAAGTTGCCGATCTTCATGAAGGCAACATCGTCATAGATGGCCTTCTGGACGTCGGCGAAGAGCGCAACGCGCTTGCCGGGATCGACTTCAGCCGTAAAGGCATCCACTGCCGCCTTGCGGGCTGGCGTGTCCCACCAGCCCGGCGAGCTGGTGGAGAGCGAACCGATCAGCGCTGGTTCTGGCAGAAAGGGGCTATGGGTAATGTAGATGTCCCACAGCTTCGGATCTGCACGGCGCTGGGTCAGCGTCGCCCAATCGACAACCTGCATATCGACGGTGAAGCCGGCAAGTTTCAAATATTCGGCAGCAACCTGAGCCATCTTGTAGTGGAACTCATACTGGCGGCTGGTGAGAATGCGCAGGGGCTCGCCATTGTAACCGGCGGCCTTCAGCGCGGCCGCTGCCCCTTCCGGGTCGGCCACATTATAGGCGCCGTCGGTGCCTGCTTCCGTGTGCCAGGAATAGGCCTCCGGATAGATCGCACCGTCCAGCGAGAAGAAATCCGGGCTACCGAAAGCGGCCGCCATCATATCTTCCATGCTGAGCGCCTGGCGGATGGCCTTGCGCACGGCGACGTTCTTGCTCACGCCCTCAGCTGTATTGAAGACGAAGACCGGATAACCGAACGGCTTCAGCATCATCGGCTGCGTTGCGGCGGCGGCCTTGATCTTGTCGAAGGATTCCACCGGGATGGAATCGACATAGTCATATTGGCCGGAAACCGCGGCTTCGACGCGCGTGTTTGGATCAGGAACCGGCACGAACCGGATTTCGTCGAGATACTGGTGGCGGGCGCCGCCGTAACCATCGCTTTCGCCGTCGCGCGAGGTGTAGCCATCAAAACGGGTGAGCTGGATATACTGGTCGGCCTTGCGCTCTTTCAGCAGATAGGGACCGGTGCCGATGAAGTCCTTCATCACATCATCCTGCTTTTCGGACGGGATGATGATCGCGGCGGAATTGTTGAAGGCGAGCAACGAGGCCAGCGGCGCATAGGGTTGTGTCAGTGTGATCTTAACGGTGGCAGGATCGACGGCTTCGATAGAGGTGATGAAACCGGCTACCTGCTTGCCGCGCGACGCGATCTTTTCCCAGCGATGAAGGGACGCGACGACATCGTCGGACGTCATGTCTGTATTGTCGTGAAACTTGATGCCGGTGCGCAGCTTGATCGTATAGGTTTTGCCATCGGCGCTGATTTCCGGCAGGCTTTCGGCCAGAAGCGGAGTGACCTTCCAGTTCTTGTCGAATGTGTAGAGCGTTTCGAAAATGTGCTGCGTGACGATGCCGACAAGATCAGCGGTCGACGACATCGGGTCGAGCGTTGGCGGCTCCCCGATCGTGGCGACGTTGACGATGCCGCCTTTTTCCTGCGCAAACAGGCTGGACGGAAGGACTGTCAGTGCCGTTCCAAGTAATAGCGCTGTGATCGTTTTCAAGTTGGAGCTCCCAATTGTTCCACTATTATGTTATATGTGTTCTTATAACAGAATATGAGGTATTCAATTTCTGTCAACAGGTATTCGGCGGGAAACCAGAGTTAGTCCCGCGCCGACTGATAAATGACTGTTTCCAATAGGATTGCGGTGATGAAACAATGCCGGATACGCCGCCAGGCCGGCACGCAGGGCTAGGATGCGACATCATGATGCCCACCGATCATAGCGGTCGCCACCCATCCGGCAGCGACCGCTTCGGATCACGCGCGTTGGGATGCGAGATCGGCTTCGGCCAGATCAAGGGCAGTAAGAAGGCGGTCGCATGCAAGGTCGATCATGTGGCGGGTCCAGATCAGCGGCGGCGACATGATGATGGTGTCATCGGTGGCGCGCGCCATCAGGCCATTGCGAATGGCGTGATCGCGGACCTTGCCGGCGGCGGAGCCGGCAGGCAAAAAGCGGCTGCGCGCTGCTTTATCGCTGACGATCTCGATGGCTGCCATCATGCCGACGGATCGCCTTTCACCGACAAGCGGATGACCGTTCAGACGCCTGGCCAATTGGTCGGCGAGGTAGGGGCCGGTGTCGTCGCGAACGCGCTCGACAAGGCCTTCGTTCTCAATGATTTCCAGATTTTTCAGCGCAACGGCGCAGCACACCGGATGACCGGAATAGGTGTAGCCATGGTAGAATTCGCCGCCCTTCTCGACCAACGTGCTGGCAATCCGATCCCCGACCAGCAGCGCTGACAGGGGCTGATAGCCTGATGTCAGAGCCTTGGCAGTGGTGATCGTGTCGGCCTCGATCCCGAATGTGGTGGCAGCGAACCATTCACCGGTGCGGCCATAACCGGTAATTACCTCGTCAAGCATCAGCAACACGTCATATTTCTTGCAGATACGCTGAACCTCCGGCCAATAGCTTGCCGGTGGTATCTTGACGCCGCCTGCCCCCATGATCGGCTCGCCGATAAGGGCTGCAACCTTGTCGGCCCCTGCCGCAAGGATGGCGTCCTCGATGGCACGGGCCGCCCGCAGGCCGAATTCATGCTCGCTCTCACCGGGCAACGACAAACCATACGCATAGGGCGCCATGACATGCACGATATTGGGGACCACGCCGCCCATCTGCTTGTGCATATGTGTCATGCCGCCCAGCGATGCGCCTGCGACCGTCGAGCCGTGATAGGCATTGTCGCGCGAGATGACGATATTCTTGTCAGGCTTGCCCTCAAGCGACCAGTAATGGCGCACGAGGCGAAGTGCTGTATCGTTCGCCTCGGAGCCGGAGGAACCGTAAAAAACCTGGTTCATATTGGGTGGCGCAAGTTCGGCAAGTTTGGCGGAAAGCTGCACCGGGGATGGTGTCGTGCATTTGAAGAACGAATTGTAGAATGGCAGTTCCCGCATCTGCTGGGCGGCAACATCTGCAAGCTCGTCGCGTCCGTAGCCGATATTGACGCACCAGAGACCAGCCATTGCATCGAGAATCTCGAAGCCTTCGCTATCGTAGATGAAAGGTCCCTCACCCCGCACGATCATGCGCGAACCGGTGGATCGCAGCTCCTTGTGGTCGGTGAAGGGATGGAGATGATGGGCGGCGTCCAGCGCCTGCAACTGCTGCAGGGAATATTTATGATTGGATAAGGTCATGATCCGTGTCCTTGAATATCTGATTGCCGTGAAACGGGATCAAACGGACCGGTGCGGTGAATATCCGATACGAGCGCACAGCAGCAAAAGTTCGGCAAACAGCGTTCGCGCCGAAGGCGTGGAGACGAAGTCATCCGCGTTCTGTTTTGCAGCCACCGTCATGGCAGGCTCTCTCATGAAGCTTAAAGGCAAAACGGCAGTATCTGGATCGCCCGATCATAGGTCAACCACCTCATCCTCCATCGGGCACGTTGCGCGAAACGACCGGGCCTGGACTCGGACCGACAACGTCTGACATGTCGCCGTACAACCGCATTTGCTGGCCTGGGTCTCCCGTCCATTCGACGGGGCGCGAAGGGGGAAAGCGCCTAAGGCGCAGTCGCAGGCAGAGCGGCAATGGCGGGCGATCGAAAATTCTAAATTTAGACGTGCGGTCGTTCTTGTCGCCCTTGCCCGGCTTGACGTCGTGTTCGGCCTTGTGGCGCTTGTCTGCCTATATCGAGGCGCCGACATCGTTCGTTCGGCGTTTCAAAAAGGGACGCACGTATTGCGGGCCGGCGCAATCAACCCACGCACCCAACGATGGGCGCTGCCACATGCCTGTGCGGCGACAAGAGCGGCGGGATGACGTCCGATGAACTTTAGAAACTCGCCGCGCGACAGCTTCTTGCGAAACAGCACCTCGCCCGTCATCGATGCACGCCGTTGAGTTGTGCCAGATCAACCCCGATCATTGTATACTTCATACCGTCCGCTCCGCTGCGCGGTCTCTAAAGATCACAACTCTGGCAGGCTGCGATGCCGTCTGGAGAGGGCGGCCACCCCATCTTGTTCCGGTCTTTCATCCGACAGATAGTCATGATCTCTGTCACGTACCTTTTCAGGCCGTTTCAATGTATTCAAGGACTTACTCCCTGTTTCAATTTTGTCGTCTTCCCTTTTCGAACTTCGCCTATTTATTCCATACCTTTTTCAGGGACCCCTAAGCATCTGAAATCATTATGCATGCGGAAGCCGCGCGACGATGGAGCCACACTCTTGGCTACCCCAGACTTGCCTCCCATGCCTCTTGGAAATTGACGCGGCAAGACTCTCTGGTCGCATTCGAATCGAATTGCAGCGATCGACATCCAATACTACCATTGGACGTATCGCGATGCCTCATCGACATCGCAAAGACGGAGATCACGTGGATATGCTGTTCAATTAAGAACTCGACATCCTTTTGCCACCGCAGTTTGAATTCGCGGGTGAGGTGCATGGCGCTTGTGGACCGCCACGATGCCGCCAACCCTTCAAACTAGCTGATACCCGAACACACATGCATTTTCTCAGGGGGGTGCTATCATGGCAGTATTAGGACGTCTGAATCGAGGCGTTAGGAGCACGGAGCGATTTTGCATGACCGTCCAAAGTTTTAGAATCCTTGGAATTGCAATGACGCTCGCGGCAGGACCCGCCGCCGCTGCCGACCCGTCCGATACCTACGGCCCTCCTCCGATTGACAGCGGCTGGAACTACCAGGTGTCGCTCGACGGTTGGTTCACCGCGCTGGACGGCAGTATCGGCTTGCGCGGTCTTCCCGCGGCGGATGTGAACGTATCGGCACTCGACGCGCTCCAACACCTCGAAGGCGTATTCGCGGGGTCTTTCCAGGCGACGGGGGACAGTTGGCTGCTCTACTCCGATTTCATGTGGGCGAAAATCTCGGCTGACGCCGATGTCGGCCCATTCGGCGGAAACGTGGACTTCGAACAGGAGCAAATACTATTCACCGCACTCGTCGGCTACGAACTTCCGGTTAACGTGCAGAACCTGCAACTCTACGCCACAGGCGGCCTGCGCTATCAGCACTACAGCGTCGACCTCTCCATCGACCCGGTTTTCTTTCCGGGAACCAGTCGAAGCGGGTCGCAGAGCTGGGTCGACCCGATCGTCGGCATGGCGTTGCACTACGACATCAATGACCGATGGTTCCTCGATGTGATGGCCGACGTCGGTGGCTTCGGCGTCGCCTCGGACTTCACCGCACAGGGAGCGGTAACGGTTGGCTACAAGTGGACCAACACGATCTCATCGTCCTTCGGCTACCGGGCGCTCTATACCGACTACAGCGACGACGGTTTCCGCTACGATGCCACGCAGCACGGGCTGTTTACCCGATTGTCGTTTCACTTCTAGGTCACCGGACGTCACTTGCGTCGCTGATTTCGCGCCGGCCCTAGGTCACACGATAGGCACCGGCCTCGACAGGAAACATGGCGTAGGCGATTGATGATCTCGGTCCTGTAGTCCAGGGGCAAACCGTCGCGGCTGATCGCCAAATACCTCTCTCCGCCCGTCAGGTGTAAGCACCTCAACGCATGCTCTTCTTCATAGCCGCAGTCACTAGAGGAATGGCTGCTGCGGTAATAGACCCGAACGAAAGCTTCCGCACGGCCGTTGTCACGAGGAACGAGCTTGCGGCAAGCGCGGCAAATTTCGCCCACGGATAGGAGCCGAGTTGCGACCGTGCGCTCGCATTGACCCAAGTCACGCCTGATTTCGCCACAACGCCAACTTGCGATCGGACAATTTCCAGCCTTGCGCGCAGGAGATCGAGTTCCTTTTGCAGCAGTTCGTGCTGAAGGCGTGCTCGGTCTGCAGCTGTGGCGACACTGTCGTCAATGACGACAACATCTTCGATACCGACGAGGAAGACCTCCTCCTGCGGGATGTGCGCTCTTCTCAACAACATGGCAGAACTCCTCTTTCGATGGGTGACCATCGCCTTGATGGCCGGCCGGGTTTCGCCGTTGTGGACGTCGTCCGGCGATCTGTTGCTAGGGACTTGCCGACAACAACCAATTCCTTGAAGCATCTTCGTGCGGCGAACCCGCGTTTATGGGCCCCGGGGTTGATAGATCCACGTCTGGCCATGGTTTCGATCCTTTGTGCGTGTCGCCATAAAACGCATGAGATTCCAAAAAGATGCGTCGGCGCGATGATTTTCTCAATGAGGACGGGACCATCACATGAGGGCTTGGTTCTCAGGTCGAGTAAGGAGGGTTCAATGTCGGGTTTTCAATTCCGCTTTTCCGATCGTGTGGGGGATGTCGCCCCGGACGAAGTGTATGAATTCCCAGATCTGTTTGAAGCTATTGAAGAAGCCAAACGGGTTCTTGCAGAAATGGCGCTCGACGGGATCCCGCCTGCGCCTGGCGCTTCAATGACGGTGGAGGTCGTTAATGCCGCGGGTATTGTGTCGGCGAAGGTCGGCTTGACCCTCAATATCGAGTACCCCTCCACCTGAGGCAGCTTCTTTTAGAGACATGTGCTACCGGCCGATGGAAGACGGCAACACGGTCGTCAAACTCGCTGGAATGACGGCGGTCCGATTGATTTACGAACGGACCCAGTGTGCGCTGGGCTTTGCTATCGCCCTGCTCGACTTAACTTAATCAACCGGATTGGCTGGCTCAACGGCGATCTTCGAGTGAGCGATAGGCGATCGCAGATCGCCCGGATAAAGTTGTTGGTGGCGAAGACGTTCGTCTGCGAACCCACGAATGATTGAGGGTCGGACTGCGAACTTTAGGCCGTGGCTTGCTGGTCCGTCCGACGACATCTGGTCGAAGCGTCAACCCTCCAACAGGTGTGCCAGTCGCTTTGCATTTTTTATAGAATAGCCGTCACGGTCGTTGTTGAAATATACCCAGGTCGTCTTAGCACCGCTCGCGCGGATCCGATCGGCCCAGACCAGCAGCTCCTCGTCGCTATAGTCATGGCGATACCATTGCGTTGTTCCGTGAAAACGCACGTAGATATCATCCGCGGTCCGGACCAGTTCATCCGGCAATCGCGGGCCGCTGCAGGAACAAAAGATTGCTCCGGCAGCTCTGAATGCATTGAAGACCTCCTCACTCCACCAACTCCTGTGACGAAACTCGACAACGTTTCGATGTGAGGGGTCCAGTTGCGACAGGATTCGATGCAACATCTCGGCACTATACCGAACGCTGGGCGGCAGTTGAAAAAGGAAGCATCCCATTTGTTGACCGAGCAGATCGGCGATATAACCGAAGTCCTCCACCAGGGTTTCAGTGTCTTCGAAACGCTTTACGTGGGTAATGAGTTCACAAACCTTGACGGTATAGACAAAGTCTGGCGCCGCTTGCCGCACCCAAGTCTTGACGGCAGCGATGGTCGGCCAGGAGTAAAACGGCGCATTGAGCTCTACGGTCTTGAAGGTAGATTGGTAGATGTCGAACATTTGGTTTGAGGGCGTATCGGCTGGATAGAAATGCCCCTTCCAGTGCCAATAGTACCAGCCTGAACAGCCTATATGTGTCCGGCCTGATAACGCCCGCAGGCCGTCTGAACCCACTTCGCCATGACGAGCGGCGAGCCTGACAAGATTCATCTTGTCGGCACGGCCGATGTTTGCATCACGTTGCTTTTGCCGACGCTCGGCCCGTCGTGCACGTCGCTCGGCTACGGCTTCGGGAGAGGGGTCTACCAAGCTACCGCTCCGGTTTTGGTGCGTACACCCGCACAGTAGATGATGCCCAACGGGTCATCTGCAGCCAACCTGCACGGTGGCTATGCATAGATGCCCAAACGTTGTGACATCGGCACTCATCGCAGCAACCCCTGTCCGCCGTCGATCCAGATCGGAGACCCGGTAATGTGCCGAGCTTTGTCTGACGCTAGAAACGCGATAACGTCGGCGACGTCCTCACTGCGGCCGGGCCTGCCTCCTGTAATCGGAACTTGCCCTTCCGGCCAGATCACGGGTATTGCCGTTTCCTCTTCAAAGCGAAGAGACGTGCTGGCCTCAATGTGAGTATCGATCTCGCCGGGGCAAACTGCATTGATGCGGATATGGTAGCGCGCAAGTTCCAGTGCGAGCTGCTGAACCATGGCCACCTGCCCGGCCTTAGTGGCCGTGTATGCAGTCGCTCCAGGGGTTGTGAACGTTCGGGTCCCATTGATCGACGACACCACGATAATGGAGCCGCCACCGGACGCCTTCAAATGCGGGACCGTTGTTTTAATTGTCAGGAAGGTTCCGGTGAGATTGACCAGGATCGTTTTATTCCACTCCTCAAGAGTGAGGTTGTCGATCGGCGCCCAAACACCGTTGATGCCGGCGTTGGCAACGACAACGTCCAGACGGCCATAACGCTCGATGAGGGTGGTAACGGCCGCGCGCATTTGCACCTGATCGGAGATGTCGGCGTTCAGCAGCAACGCGTCGTGTCCTTCATCCTCGATCAACCGGACGACGTCGGCCAGTTCAGCTCTGCCATGGCCCAAGGCTCCAACTGCATATCCGTCTGCAGCAAGCGCAAGAGCGGATGCCCGCCCAATTCCGGAACCCGCTCCTGTGACCAATCCGACCCTCGTCACCATTTTTAACAAATGCCCCTGTTAGCGATGAAAGGTATGAACTATTGGGTGCAGCATTGGTTCCGGCGCGCTCGTTGCGCCAGCCGTTCGCTAGCGCCTCGCGCTGAAAGTCTGGAGTGCAAGGGAGCCTTGACCGAGAATTCGACTTATAGCGGGTGCGGAAGCACCTCGGCGCGCGAGACGCGTTTCAGGCTCGTTTTGAAATATCAGCCTCAAGGTATCCGGTCGCGACGGGCAGTTTCCGGTGAGCATCCTCCGCCTTATCGTCAGATTGTGAGGTCGTCGGGCTGGGAAGCCTCGATCTGCTCGAACGTGCATTGCAACGGTTTTTTGTCGGGCCTCCATCGCATCAGCTTAGTGCCGTGGCGGAAGCGATGGCCAGTGACGTGATCAAACCTCACTTCCACGACAAGCTCTGGCTTCAGGGGCACCCATTCGGCGCTGCGCTCGGTGCTCCAGCGACTGGGTCCTCCAGGAGCCTTGCCATTGAAGCCCGGAGGCTTGCGCAATCGCTCCAGCTTCCTTGTTAAGTCGCCCCGCTCGTCGTTGCTGATCGCGGAGGTGAAACCGACGTGATCGAGCTTTCCGGCACTGTTGTACAATCCAAGAAGGAGCGACCCGACATTTTTGCTGTCGGCTTCATAACGGAAACCTCCAACGACGCAGTCGGCAGTTCGCAATCGCTTCACTTTCATCATCGCGCGTTCGCCAGGAATATATGGCCCATCGATCCTCTTACAAACCACACCATCAGTCGATCCGCTCCCGGCGTCTGACAGCCAGAGTTTTGCTTGCTCGATATCATCCGTACAAGGGGATAACGCTAGACGTCTTTGGTCAATGTCGGGTCCGACAAATGCTACCAGTCCCGAACGCCGCCGGGAGAGTGCGTCGTTCCTAACGTCGTCTCCTTTCGGCGTCATCAGCATATCGAACAGCACAAGCTTTGCTGGCGTTTCGGTTGACAGCTTTTGAATGCGGGTTTCGGCGGGATGAAGGCGCATCTGCAATGCATCGAAGGACAGTTTTCCTGCCTCTTCGACCACCAGCTCGCCATCGACGACAAATCGCTCAACTGAGAGCCCCGCCAAGAATGCAACGACCTCCGGAAAGTACCTGGCGAGAGGCTTCCCCGATTTGGCGCGCAGATCGACGTTGGGACCTTCCTTGAACGCAAGACATCTGAACCCGTCCCATTTGGGCTCGTATTGCCATCCTCCATCAAAGGGAAGGGCCGCGGCCGACCGAGCTTCCATTGGTTCGATATCGATAGGAAGTCCGAATATTACGGAAGACGTCGTTTGTGCACTCGCTTTCGACATTATGCGGCCACCCGGTTTGACTTCGCCAGAAGCTTGATCGCTTTCTCCAACGGCCGTTCGCCTTCGCAGTAGTCCTCCCATGCCCTCGTGTTCTTCAGTAGCGCGGGCACGGTGCGCACCGTGAACCGCTTTGGGTCAAGATCGGATTTTACCTGGGACCATGTCAAAGGCATGGACACAGTTGCGCCAGGCCGTGCTCGTGGCGACAAGGGCGCTACGGCGGTCGCCATGCGGTCGTTACGAAGGTAGTCGAGGAATATTCTGCCGCTGCGAAGTTTCTTCGCCATTTTCACAAGGTAGTTGTCCGGCTCGTCGCGCGCCATCTGGAGGCAGACGTCGTGGGCAAACGCCTTGGCTTCCGGCCAGGTCAGCTTGCTGCGTTTTCCAACCTCAAGGGGCGTCACGACGTGAAGCCCCTTCCCGCCTGTCGTCTTGCAGAAACTTACGAGCCCCAGGGCATCCAAACGATCGCGCATTTGCTTGGCTGCTTCCACCACAGTGGAAAATGGAACGTCAGGGCCGGGATCAAGGTCGAATACGAGGCGGCCTGGGACTTCCGGCTTTTTTGGCTCACAGTTCCAGGGATGGAGCTCAAGCGCGGCCACCTGAGCCACTGCCGCTAATCCTTCGACGCGATCAATCTGGAGATAAGGCTTTTTGTCGCCAAACACCGTGATGAGTTCGAGAAGGTTGGACGTCCCCATCATCGCGTGTCGTTGGAAGAACTGCTCGCCATCGATGCCGTCGGGGGCGCGGATGATCGAGCACGGTCGGCCTTTGATGTGATCTATCAACCAGGGGCCAACCGCTTCAAAATATTCGGCGAGGTCCTGTTTGGTGACGGGCTTCCCATCGTTGGCATCCGGCCAGAGCGGCTTGGCAGGATTTGAAATCATCACTCCCATTACGCTCGCCCTAGCACCCGAGCCGCGGCGGCCGGGCGATTTGGCATCCTTCTGCGGCTCAGGAATATCGGTCGTTTCCGGGTTCGCCGGCTGCTCAGCCTCCACTTCCGATGCAGGTTTGTCTTGCCGCAGCCCCTTGAAAGCAGCCTGCCGGACCATTCCGTCTGCGGTCCATCCCTCGAACTCGATCTCGGCGACGAGCTCCGGTCTAACCCAAACGACGTCGGGTTCCCGCTTCGGGGCTCCGAGCCCGGTAAACGGCGAGGATTTCGCCTCGATCTCATTCAACTTCGCCACCAGCGTCGCGACCTTGGCCTCTCCATACCCCGTTCCCACCCGGCCGACATATACGAAGCTGTCACCTCGGTTGACGCCGACGAGCAAAGAACGGAACCTTCCGTTGGTTTTGGCCCAACCGCCGATAACGACCTCGTGGCCCGCGCGGCACTTGGATTTGGCCCAGGTTTTCGTCCGGCCAGATCGGTACGGGGCATCGACCCGCTTGGAAAGAATGCCTTCAAGAGACAGTTTGCAAGCCGACTTGAGAACCGCATCGCCGCCCGTCTCGAAATGATCGACAAATCGCAAACGAGGATCGTCGCCGCTTTCCTTCATGACCTCCTGCAGGCGTTGTTTCCGATCGATTAGCGGCTTGTCGCGCCAGTCCTTGTTTCCTTCGAAAAGCAGATCAAAGGCGAAATAGACGAGATCGTCTGTCTTTCCCTCGGACATTGCCGCCTGGAGTGCGGCAAAGTCCGGCGCGCCATGCTCGTCGAGTGCGCAAATTTCACCATCAATGATCGTGTCGGGCAGTGCTGCAAGAGATTTCGCGATCGCTGGATATTTTACCGTCCAATCCAGTCCCTTACGGGTCTTCAGAGTTACCTCGCCGTCGACCATCCGCGCTTGGATGCGTAACCGTCGAACTTGATCTCGTGAATCCAACCATCGGCCGAGGGCGGGCGAGCCACGCTCTCGCAGAGTTGCGGTTGGATGAACTCAGGCATTGTCGAGGCCGGCTTTTTTGGTGATGTCGTCCGACTCGGTTTCGACACTCGGCCTTTCCGTTCGTCAGCGGCGAGCCCATGGCTGCTGTCCCAAACCGCATCGGCTGGGGCGGCGTCACCCGTTACCATGAACGGCTTGGGCTGGCGGCCTTTGCCACTGGTGATGACATCCATGGTGCGCCCGGAGGCGACGGAGGTGGCATCGTCAAGGATAGCTTCGCCCTTGCTTTCCACCGAATGCTCGTCGTGATGCTTGATAAGCAGCCAATTGGTGCGCTTGCCGCCATTGCGATCATGTTTCATCCGGACAAGGACGAAGCTGCCGTGGAGGCGCTTTCCCTCCAGCGTGAATTTGAAGTCGCCGTCTTCCAACGCCTGCTGTGGGGTCTTCTTTCCCTCGAGCTCCCAGTAGCCGCGATCCCAGAGCATCACGGTTCCGCCGCCGTATTGTCCTTTAGGGATCGTTCCCTCGAAGTCGCCATAATCGAGGGGATGGTCTTCAACCTCGACGGCAAGACGTTTATCCTGGGGATCGAGCGACGGTCCGCGCGTTACCGCCCAGGATTTGAAGACGCCGTCCAGTTCAAGTCGGAGGTCATAATGCAAACGCGTGGCGTCATGCTTTTGGATGACAAAGCGCAGACGGCCGGAGGCGTTTGACTTGACTGCTCCGCTCGGCTCCTTCGTCAGCTTAAAATCACGTTTCGCCTTGTATTTGGAAAGCTTGTCGTCTGACATCGGAACCTCGGAAGACCTGCGATGATGATGGCCATAACGCGCGGCGTCAGCAAAAGATGCGTCAAAAACCCTTCGCTTGCATAATTTCCGCTTGCCTTCAGCCAAAGGCGCCACAGATGAGGAACAAACCCGTCGTCATACCGTTCACGAAGAATTCCCACGGAGTATTTGGCATGGCACCTCGATCGTTCTGGAAAGGCTATCTCAAGCTATCTTTGGTCAATTGTGCGGTCTCCATGGTCCCAGCGACAACCGAAAGTGAAAAAGTACGGTTCCACACCCTGAACCGTGCCACAGAAAACCGCGTCGTCAGCCGCTATGTTGATTCCGTAACCGGACGCGAGGTTGATGAAGACGACGAGGTCAAGGGTTACCAGCGCGGCGAAGACGAATACGTGATGCTTGAAGACGATGAGATTGACGCCGTCGCCCTCGAAAGCACCCGTACGATAGATATCGAGACCTTCGTCCCGAAGGATTCGATCGAATGGATATGGTACGACACGCCACACTATCTGACACCGAGTGACAAGGTCGGAGAGGAAGCGTTCGCCGTCATTCGCGAGGCAATGGCAACAAAGAGTGTGGTCGGAATTGCTCGCCTTGTCATGTATCGGCGCGAACGGGCTGTCATGCTCGAGCCACGCGACAATGGCATCGTTCTATGGACCCTGCGATATGGTGACGAAGTGCGTGATCCGAACGAATACTTCAAAGCGATCGGGCTCAAGAAATCTGAATCCGACTACATGCAGCTTATGGAAAAGTTCATCGAGGCGCGCTCGACGCCTTGGGACCCTTCAATCGTTGATGACCCGGTCCAGGACCGGATCCTGGGCATGATCGCTGCCAAGAAAAAGGGGAAATCGAAGAAGGCCGCCCCGAAGGCCGAGAGCAAGGGTCCGAGTAACGTCATAAACATCATGGACGCGCTCAAAAAGAGCCTGGAGGCCTCCAAGAAAAAATGACTTCCTATGTCGTTAGCCCGCCTTCCGGGTCGGAGCCTTTTTCTTCGGTTGACTGTCAACAGTCTTCGCCGATTTCTTGCTCGTCTTTTTCGCTGCAGTGTTGAGGCCCGCACTCTGCCGCAAGGCATCCATCAGATCCACGACCTTCGTGGGTTCCGGAGCCGGGCGAGGCTTGATCTCCCGTCCCTCTAGCTTGGCCTTCACCACGTCCGTCAGCGCTTCTTCATAACGGTCGTCAAACTTGCTGGGATCGAATTCGCCCATCTTGCCACCGATAATGTGATCGGCCAAATCGAGCAGTTCCTTTTCGATTTTTAGTTTCGGCGTTTCGCTGAAAGCATCCTCGGCCGAGCGGACCTCGTATTCGAAATTGAGAGTTGATGCCACCAGCCCTTTTCCATGCGGTCTGATCAAAAGCTTGCGGACACGGCGAAACAGCACGGTCTCAGCAATTGCTGCTACCTTCTTCTTTTCAAGGCCGTCACGGATCAGGGTGAAGACTTCGAGGCTCTGCTTGTCGGCCGGGGTAAGGTAGTAAGGCTTGTCGAAATAGACATCATCGATGTCATCGCAACTGATAAACATGTCCGCGTCCAGCATTTTGTCGGCGTCCGGAACCGCTGCGGCAACTTCATCCGGCTCGAAGACGATGTAGTGCCCGTTGGCGTCTTCATAACCCTTCACCTGGTCATCCCGCTCCACGACCTTTCCGGTCTCGCTGTCAACGAACTCTCGTCGGACGCGATTTCCGGTCTTGCGACTGAGGGTGTGGAAGGCAATTCGCTCTGATGTCGAAGCTGCGGTGTAGAGGGCGACAGCGCACGTGAGCTCACCAATCTTCAGAAACCCTTTCCAGTTCGCGCGTGGTGCCATCTGCAATCTCTCCTGCCAAAGGTGAAAAATGCCGACGAGCTGCTTTAGTTCCCTCAGACAGCGCTTCACAGTTCACGCTTTTCGTGAAGTTCGCACATCCTCGGATCGGCAAATTTCCGTCTGATCTTCGACTGGAGGCTTTCGATGGGGAGCCTGTTGTTGCATTCCTTGATGATCTGGACTCCGAGCGCCACGCCAGCCCTGCGACCTATAACCTTCCGCTGACGGCAATCCGGTCCCTCTTCTGCTTCCTGGGTTTCGAGAAACCAGGCTTCCGCGGAATGGCTGGAGTCTGTCCACGGAAACACAGCCGACCGCGTCAACCAAAGTGCTGCATCGCCAGATCCTGCAATATGATGCGCCACGACCAGCCTTTTTCTCGGTTTCAGTCGATTTGCATCAGCGTGGGAAGCCGCTCGTGCCTCCGAGAAAGTGGAGCACGAGGACCTGCGCAGCGGCAAGACAACTCGCCGCGATGGGATGCAGGCTTTCGGGGCGGCAACAAAAGCCGGAGGACCGACATGACGCGTGAGCTCGGTCGATTCTTGGTGAGCGACCGTTGATTGTCGGGAGCACGAGGGAACGCCAGCGTTCAAGACGACTACGCAGCAAAGCGCAGCATGCCGAAACATGAGCAATGCGGACCGAAATGACGGCAAAGCGAAACGACCGGTGGCAGAGCCTTTCAGGAGGAGAAAGGCAGCGCACCCACCTTGCGCGGGCGTTGGCGCAATCGCCTCAGGAGCTGATCCTCGACGAGCCGACGAACCATCTCGACATCCACCACCAGATCAACCTGATGCGGCTGGTATCGACCTTGCCGATCACAAGCATCATCGCTCTCCATGACCTCAATCACGCAGCGATGTTCTGCGACGATCTGATCGTGATGCAGACCGGGAAGATCGTAGCATCGGGAGCGCCGGAGAAGGTGATCACACAGGGCTTGCTGCATGACGTGTTCTCAGTCGATGCGCGGGTTGAAAGCTCGCCATATCATTCGAAGCCGCACATTCACTTTGTGCGGTAATGGCGTGCACCTACCTTGCCGGGCACAACGAAATTACGGGGATGCCGTAATCACCAAAGCTCAGCGTAACATCCCACTCATGACGTCAGCGAGCCCGTGACTGAAAGTCCAAGAACGGGAATACTCCTTCGTATCCTGTCAGGCTTTCTATTCGCGGGGATGTCGATACAAAACACGGCACGATCGGGAGATCAACCTTGGTGGGCGCGCGCGATTCCGGCTGACCTGGCGTCAGCGAGTGCCCGTTTATCGGGTTCCAGCCGGCTTCCGTCAGTGTTCTGGTGGTGCTGCGTCATGGTTCTTTGACCCTGTGTGCATAAGGAAGCAGCCCAATCCACTCACAGTAGCGGATGGTTTGGGCCGACAGCCCAGAACGCTTCGCCAGCTCGCCAATCTCATGAGGACCCTCGCCGCGATACTAGGGTCCGAGTGCACTATAAGCCAACGGACTGAACGTGGTCGCGAACAGGAGGGGCGCTAGATTAATGGTCTGTACCGGCATAGATCCACATTGGAACGGTGCTGCCCGCTTTGGCAAACCCAAGGCCCTCGTAGAAGCGAACGGAGTTCCCGTCCGCAGTGAGCATTATCTGATGAAAGTCAGCATATTTCTCGAGCAGAGCGACCATCAATTTACGACCGATGCCGCGTCTCTGATAGTCAGGATGCACCAACAAATGGGGGAAGTAGACGACGAGGTGCCCGTCGGAAATGGCATTTGCCAGTCCGATCAACAGATTATTGGAACGCGCCGTTATCAGAGTGTGCGAATTGTGTAGGGCAGCCAGTAAGCTTTGGGGTTTCTGTGCAGATGACCAGCCGTTGGCTTTATAAATCCTCAAGACCTCCTCTTCACAAGGTTTTTCATTTATCAGAATGTCAATTTTCATGTTTTCTCCAGGGGGCAATGGCCCAATTGCCACCATTATATTTAGGCCGAAATTAAAGCCGTCAACTCGCTGGTCTCAGGCGCTGCGCTCCCGGTACTAGACCTCAAACCATCAATGCTGCTTTAAATTCACCGTCTTAGGCTCCCCCAAGCGAGCTTTCAATGGATTGTCCCGTTGATCACCATCTTCGAAATAAACGCGTTCAGCAGGTCGGGATCAAAATGACCCCGGGACCGCGTCATAGTCTTGATGGCTTCGGCCTGCGACCAGGCGCGTTTATAAGGCCGAACCGACGTCAGGGCGTCGTAGGCGTCGCAGATCGGCGCAATGCGTGCAGCCGGGGGTATTGCCGGTCCCGTTAATTGGTGAGGGTAACCTGTGCCATCGAATTTCTCATGGTGATACAGACATATGTCGAGAACAGGTTCTGGCATACCATCGATCTGTTTCACCAATTCATATCCTCGAGTAGGGTGGGTCCGAATAACCTCGAGTTCGTCGGCCGTCAGCTTCCCAGCCATACGCAACAATTCGATTGGCAACACCGTTTTACCTAGATCGTGAACCAGCCCACCTATGCCAAGTAGCCGCACCGCCTGCTCACTCATCCCGAGAGTTCGCCCAAAGGTGACCATGAGCGCACTCACGGCCAAGGAGTGCAGAAAGGTTCCCTCGTCCTTCTCCCTGAGTTTTGCCACAGCGATCATTGCGCCGGCATTGGTCATGGCCTCCAACATGATCCGCTCTACGGCCTTATCGGCCGCGTCGAGACGAAAGCTCCCTCGAGCGCGAGCCTCCACGAGGACATCTCTCATACAAGGTCGCACATCCTGGATCGCCTCTCTTGCGAGCCGGATTTTCTCCGCAGTGAACCTTGAATTGAGATCGGACGCATAGCTGACAAAGTCACTCTCGACGCCATCCCGTGAACCTTGATCGACATCCAGCCCTTTCCGCGTATCGATAACGACGCTCATCGCGCGGCTGTTCATCATGAGGTCGATATCAGCAGGAGACAAGATGGGCCCAACGATGCGTGATGGCACCACTACCGCGCCCTCAAGCTCCTCAACGTACATGCCCATACGGACTTTGATGCAGCCTTATCCGTTTCCTCATCCTTGTCTCCCAGGGTGCTCAAGCGTGGATGGGCGGACCTTCCCCCATAAGTATTACTAATCTCCAAAATAATTGGATCGTTCTGAAACGCCTTATATTGCCGGGAGTAAGCAATGCGTAGTGTTTGCGACTGAGTGGAGCGTCCAGGTGTCGGCTGTCTGGTTTTAAGCGCGCAAAGGCTGGTAACCCCCTGCAGTTCGTTGTCCAAAACGCGTTAACAAAGATGTGGCAGCGTCTCGGTCAACAGCCTTAGAAAATAGGTAGCCCTGCCCCAGCGTACACCCAAACTTCAGAAGCTGGTCCAATTGCGCGCCGGTTTCAATGCCTTCCGCTACGACACGGAACCCCAGTTTATTTGCGATACCCATCACACCTTCGACGATGATTACGGCGGCGTCGCCCGGTACAAGCCGCTCGACGAACGACTTGTCAATCTTGATGATGTCGACCGGGACGGTCAGAAGGTGAGTCAGTGAAGCGAATCCGGTCCCGAAATCGTCGAGGGCGACACGCATTCCCCGCTCTCTCAGCGCTTTGATTTCGTCGGCCACAACATGATCACGCTGTCCGAGATACACGGACTCAGTCACCTCAAGAATGATGTGTTTGAGAGGAACTCCCGCATCCGAAAACACGCCGCAAAGCCGCTCTTGCAGATTGCCGGCATGAAAATCCGCGGCCGCCAGATTAATGCCGACATGTTGGAAAGGCAGCCCCAGATCGAGCCATCTGCGCGCGTCGGCAGCGACCCTTGTGAGCATGCGTTGTGTCAGAACTGCCGCAACATGCGCGTCCTTGGTCGCCTCGTGGAAATTGGCAGCAGCGATGATGTCTCCCGATGCGGTCATCATGCGGCAAAGGGCCTCGAAGCCAACCACTTCGCCTGTATCGAGCCGAATAATCGGCTGATAGTATGCGTCGATACGGTCTTCGGCCAAGGCCAGACTGACGTCACGGATCGCTCGAAATCGCCTGGTAAACACCGTGCCAAGCCCCGGTGCGTATTCAATAAACTGTCCTCGATGGCTATCTTTTGCGTGATAGAGCGCAACATCGGCGCACTGGCGCACCTGATCCGGGCTGTCACCGCGATCTGCAATACATCCGCCAAGAGTTATACTGGGAACAATGACGTGGCCATTACAGTGTGCCGCCCCTTTCAAGGCCGTGATTATCTTGCAAGCTTCGATAGAGATGTTGAGCGATGATGTATCTTGAACCAACACCGCAAACTCGTCACCGCCGATGCGGAAACTTCTTTCAGGAGGCATTACCGACGCAATCCGCTGAGCTACGATCTGGATGAGATCATCACCCGTAGAGTGGCCAAATGTGTCGTTGACGAGTTTCAGGTTATCCATATCAGCGAGTATGATACCCCAGGTATCATACTCGCCGGAGGCGCATTTTGAGAGGGCCTGATTGAATTTGGCGCGGTTCGGCAAGCCTGTCAGCGCATCCGTATAGGTCAGGCGCTCGCGCTCGCGAACACGTTCATCCCGCTCAATTGCGATCGCGCATAGATGGACGCAGGCATCGACGATCGTCTTTTCGAGCGCGCTTGGACCCCTTTTCTCCCGGTAGTAGAATGCGAATGTTGCGACAACACGATCTCCGCTAAAGACCGGCGTCGACCAGCATGCTTTGAAACCCAGGGGCATCGCTAAGTGCTTGAAGTCTGCCCATCGTGGATCGTGCTCGATATCGGTTACGGCGACCGCGGTCGCGTAATGAGCCGCCGTACCACAGGAGCCAGCTAAAGCACCGACTTTCACATTGTTGAGAGCTGCCGAATAATAGTCCGGAAGAGAGGGGGCGGCCAGAGGATGGAGCCGGCTTCCTGCAATCGCGACAACGGTGCATACCGCGGAAGGGACTATGGCCTCTACATGCAGGCACAGCCGCTCTATCGTATCTTGTAGTGGCTCGCCCTTGGCGATCATTTCCAGAATGACATTTTGCAATTCGAGAATCATGGCACAACAATTCTTCCGTGGAAGTTCAACTCTAATAGTTGCAACCTTCCATTTGGATTGCCGCCTTCGCTAAAGGTTTATCGACCGGTTTGGTTCCCTCTCGTTTATCGAATGACGAAGGAACCAAGACCGCCTGTCCGTCTTCGAATCTGAGGTGGCAGGGAAATGACAAGTCTGCTGTCGCGGGGAACGCGGGCCGCCGACGCCAACCAGGAACACAAGGAGATCGTCAACGCGACGCTGCTGGCTCGCAACAGCGAAGCGGCCGAATCCGCGGCGCGCCTGCATGTCAGATCATCGCCACCGCATCTCTCCATCAGGAATACCTGATCGCAGGGACGGCGACCTTCAGTCGACGAGGAAACGCGATCCACCAGTTGCCAGAGCGGGCCGACCAACAGGTTGTTGATCAGCATCCTGACGATATGAAAGCTCAGTTCCAGTCGTGGCGTCCGAGCGTGTGGCGTACAAACGTAGAAACTTCGTCGAACGAACCTTCTGCCGCCTCAAGGATTGGAGACGCGTCGCAACCCGATACGCCAAGCTTGCTACCAACTTCACGGCAACATGCTACATCGCCGCCATCTTCATATGGTGGGCCGATTGAGTCTCGACCCTAGGACTTCCAATGTGCTTCACATCACAAGACGGCCGTCACCGTGGGGATACCTTTGCGTCAACACGAGCGCACGCACTTCCGATGAAACTCTCCAGCGCTAGCGGCGTTCTTCACTGAGCGATAACATCAAGGAGAAAATCGATGGCGGACGCCGGCACGATACCATTCGGCCAACTTGGCACAATCCGGGTATCCGGACGTTCAGGCGATAAGGTCATTCCAAATGAAAATTGAACACAATCCTCAGGTGGCGGAACTGCATGACATCGTCGACCAGAAACTAACGGCCCTCATACTCGACATGGTAGATGCTGACTTCAGTACAGACGACGTTGCTTTCGCGATCTACTCTGTTCTCAAAAAGAAGTGGCTGGATCCGGCAGATGCGCGTCGAGACGCGCGGGAAGCGGTTCCGAAGAATTTCGTATCAGATGGAAACGAGGGCTAACCTCTTTGCAGAACGACGCCCAAAGGAAAAGCATGATGGCTACCACATTCCAGGTTATTTCACTCAGTTCGCTCGATCCTGATGGCCGTGATACCCGTGACGAACCCAAGCTTCTTTACCCTGACGCGGTGAAGACGGCCCAAGAACTGAGATCCCAAGGCAAAGCATTCCGCGTGTTCATCGATGGTGTGCATACAGAACAACAGATGCGGTCGTTGCGCGACCTCGGGGCTCTGATCGATTAGCCCTCGCCGGATGGTCCTAGGTCGAATTGCATCTTGACTGCCCATTTGCAGGAAGCCGGATGTTGCAAGGACTCTGAGGGGGGAAGGCTGGAAACTGGATGGCTTGACCTCGCCACGCTGATGTCGGTCGCAATGGCTGAGCTATGGCCCACCAACAGATTTCAATCGTGGACCTGTCCAGCTAGTCCAAGATATTCCAAGGGTGGCCGTCTCTAGGACTGCAATGCAATCGTCAGCTTCAAGTCGCTGCCATTGACGCGGATCGTCTTCTCGCTGACGTCAGCGTCCGGCAAGGCCACTTCGGGCGCAGCCTGGGCACCTGCCAACGCGGCGCAGGGCCTCGACAGGCGTCATGGTGTCGAGCGTCTTGCCGCCTTCAAGGGATTGCAAGAATTTTGCTATGTTGTGTTCGACGCCCGGCCGATCGGCTGTAGAAGCGTTACCAACCGCCAGGCTCAGGGCGGAAGGCGACCGCGGAGGTAATGGTTTTCATGATATTTCCTTTTCAGGGAGTTGGAGCTCCGGCGCTATCGTCTACAGCGCAGTGCATTGGTATCTTGACTTCCGGTACATACCAGAAAGAATGGTTTAAAAGTCGGGGAGGATTGCGTGGCAGAGATCAAGCTTGAGAACGTTTTTAAAAACTTTGGCAGCGTCAAAGTCATCGAGGACATATCGCTGACAGTCAGATCCGGTGAGTTCATGGTCTTTCTTGGCCCATCGGGTTCCGGCAAATCGACCCTGCTGCGGATGATTGCCGGGCTTGAGGAAATCACCAGCGGCGCATTGAGTATCGACGGGGTACGCAGCGAAACGCTCGCACCGGGTCAGCGCGGCTTGGCTATGGTCTTCCAGAACTACGCCCTTTATCCGCACATGACGGTCAAGGAGAACATGGCTTTCGGCTTGCGAAATGTCGGCATGCCGGAAAAGGACATAGACTCTCGCGTTTCCGAAGCGGCGAAGATGCTGGAGATGGATGAACTGCTTGCGCGGCGCCCTGCCCAACTTTCGGGCGGGCAGCGCCAGCGCGTTGCAATCGGCCGGGCCATCGTCAAGGATCCCAAGGCGTTTCTCTTTGATGAGCCCCTTTCCAATCTCGATGCGGCGCTTCGGGTTCGCACCCGCGTCGAGCTGGCGGAGCTTCACCAGCGAATGAAGTCGACGATGATCTACGTCACCCACGACCAGACTGAGGCGATGACACTCGCCGACAGGATCGTCGTACTCAACAACTGCAGGATAGAACAGATCGGCACGCCGATGGAGGTCTACCTCAAGCCAGCCTCGCGTTTTGTTGCCGGTTTCGTCGGCAGCCCGGCGATGAATTTCCTGCCCGTAGACCTGCTGTCCGGGGGCACCCTGCGACTGGGAGACGGGGCCGAATTGCAAATCGCTCCACCGCCGTCAGGCCCCGGACGCTACGAACTTGGGATCAGGCCGGAAGCCGTGAGAGTCTTGGAAGGTGAAGGCGCCAGCGCGCAGGGCAGTCCGGCCAAGGTCGGTGTGGTCGAGCGGCTGGGTGACCGTACGCTGCTCTATTGCACCTTGAAAGATGGCACGGAGGTGATCGCGCAGGATGTCGGACGTTGTGCGGTCCAGCCAGGCGAAACGGTGTCAATCGCCTTGGACACCAGTGCTGTCCACCTATTCGATCAGGAGGGTAAGGCGCATCACGTGCAGTGACGCTGTAGTGGCTAGGTCAAGAAGAAGTAAGAACCTGCCGCAAGCCCCTCCACTTCATCCTTTGATGCCGGCAGACAATGTAATCGCTTCGGTAACGCGCCTCTGGAACACGAGATAGGCTATAGCGACCGGCAAGCCGGCGAGCACGGCTGCGGAGAGTTGGCGGGCGTAGTAGACCCCGAAGGCATCGTTGACCTGGGTGATGCCAACTGTGATCGTCATCATGTCGGTCTGGGTCACGGCCAGGAATGGCCAGAGGAAGGCATTCCAGGACCAGATGAAGGTGACGATCGCTAGTGCTGTGGTAATTCCCCAGTTCATCGGCAGGTAAATTCGCGTGAGAATGCGCCATTCCGAGGCATTGTCCATTACGGCGGCTTCGCGAAAGTCTTTGGGAACTCCGTCGAAGAATTGCTTGTAGACGATGATGATCACTGGATGGATCAACTGCGGCAGCACTATACCGGCCCATGTGTTAAGTAGCCCCAGGCTGGCGACAAGTTCAAAGTGGTTGACAATCATGGTCTGCATCGGGACCATGAAGCTCGCCAGGATCAACCACCAGAGTGGTCGCCGGAATCGGAATTGGAGCTGCGAGATTGCATAGCCGCAAAGGAGCGAGGATGCGACGGTAAGCACGGTGATCGCGAGTGCGGTTACGATCGAGTTCAAGTACCAGGTACCGATCTGCGTTTGCGTCAGGGCAAAGACATAGTGAGAAATCGTGAAAGTGTCAGGCCATAATTCGATATATGGACGGACCACTTCGTCTTCCGGCTTCAACGAAGAGACAACGCCCCAGTAAAGGGGAAATGCCCAAAGTACCGCGACAAAAACCGTTGTGAGCGTAATGGCGAGGCCTGCCAGGTTCAGCCCTTTGACTGTCGCTGGAGTCATCGCGCACCTCCTTTTGACAGCCGTGTGAGCTGGAAGTTAATCGCCGAAACGACAATTACGATCAGGAACAGCACAACTGCCGCTGCAGCCGCTCGGCCCCCCTGGTCGGATTGAAAGGCGCGCTGAAAGACATAGTAGACGAGAACGAGGTTGTCATTGGGCCTTCCCCCAGTCGAGAACAGGTAGACCTGGTCGAATATCTTCAGTTGCAGGATCAACTGGATGGTCAACACTAGAGCCGTGATCGGCCACATCAAGGGCCAGGTGATCCGCCGGAACGTGGCCCAGCGCCCTGCGCTGTCGAGTGCGGCGGCTTCATAGATCTCGAAGGGGATCGCACGCAGGCCCGCAAGAAAGAGAAGGATGGAGAAGCCTGCAGTCCACCAAATCGTGATGAACGCGACGGCCGGCATGAACCAGGTCGTCGACTTGAACACCGGCACGCGGTTTATACCCAGTGTGTCAAAGAAATGCATTGCGATGCCGAACTGAAAATTGAGTGTCCAGTCCCAGATAAGGTACACGACCGACACGGGCAGGATATAGGGCAGGAAGAACAGCGCCAGCACGAAAGTCTGCAGCCGGCCGGCAAGGCGATTGATGCCGAGCGCCATTGCGAAGGCCGCGAACGTACCCGGCACGACCGTCAGGATGACGAAATAGGTAGTGTTCCACAGAGCGACATTGAACCGTCGTTCCCCCCAAAGACGGGCATAGTTTTCAAACCCGACAAAGGCGCCGCTACCGATCAGCGGCGCATCAGTGAAGCTGATCATGAAGAGCTTTATCGTCGGATAGATGAAGACCAGACCGTATATCGCCAAAAAGGGCGCCACCAGCGTAGCGGCGATCCAGGCTTCACTTCGCTTGTTCCTGAGCATAGCGTTCGTAATCTCCCGTCATTCCGATAGCGCGGCACGACTGGCTACGGCATTTCGCCCCGGCCAGTCACGGAAAGATCACAGCTCGTTCAGTTCCACCTTGATCTCTTCGACGGCTTTGGCCGGCTCCATCTCATTGTTGAGCGTGGGTACGAAATAGGTAGACATGATGTCGAAGATCGGCCCGGCAACGCCTGCTAGCGGCGTCTTGGGATCGAAGATCATGTTGGCCGTCAGCGGGGAGTAGGTCGCGTTAGGCTCCATGGCCTTGTATTCGGCAGAGGCAGTCACCGGGCCATAGGCAGGAATGTGACCGGCACTGGCCCAATTGAGCGAGTTCTTTGAGAGCCAGGAAATGACTTCCAGCACGGCTGCTCTTTTCTCGGCGGTCATTTCCTTGCCCTTGTTTGCGGGAATGGCAAAGGCATGGCTGTCCGCATAGGTTGAGGCATGATCGAAGAGGACTGGCAGTTCCACGGCACCCCACTCGAAGAGTTTGCCCTGCTTGTGAAGATCGACCATGGTCGGCACTTCCCAGACACCGTTGATCATCATGGCCGCTTCGCCGGAGGTAAACAGTGCTACTGTCGCGGGATAATCGGTGTAGGTGGATTGCAACCCGTCCTTGGTCCATCCCTGGAGGAGCGCGAGCACGTTCTGCAGCTTTTCCCCGTTGTCGCCAGCGAGGAATTCACCGTCGGTTAAAAGCTCCCCATCCTGCTGGCCCATGAAAGAGTAGATCGTCCGGAACATGAAGTTGCCGTCGGCCGTAACCGATCCCAACGGGTACTTCACGCCTGCGTCCTTTAGTCCTTTCAGGGTCGCCTCGAAACTCTCGCGGCTGTCTAGCCCTTTCGGCTTTCCATCCTCTGTCAGCAGTCCCGCTTTGGCGAGCGCATCCTTGTTGTAATAGAGAACGATCGGGTGGGTATCGAAAGGAACTGCATATTGCTTGTTGTCAACGGATACAGCGCCCCAGGTGGCATCGGCATAGGAGTCCTTTGAGAGACCCATCTTAGTCCAATCGTCGGCGGCAATTTCTTGAAGAATGCCCTGCTTGACCGCTAGCGGAATGCGACTGGCGTGGTAAGTCATGATATCGGGCGCCTCGCCGACAGCAGCTGAGGTACCGTCGCCTCCCACTGCGGATAGGTCGGCATGTCGGAGTGCGACGAGCCGCATACCACGAGTTCCAGACTGTCATCAAAGGCACGCAATGCCTTGGCCGTCTCGTTCGCCAGATGGCCATATTCACCCGCGCTCTTGTGGCCGACCTGCCAAGGCCCATCCATCTCATTGCCGAGGCACCAGAGCTTGACATTCCACGGGTCGGCTTGGCCGTTCTTGCGGCGGAGGTCCGACCAGTAGCTTCCACCCGGATGGTTGACATATTCGACGAAGTTTCGGGCAGCATCCAACCCACGGGAGCCGAGATTGACCGCGAGCATCATTTCCGTGCCGGCAGCCTTCGCCCAGTCCGCGAATTCATGGATGCCGACTTGATTAGATTCGGCGGTGCGCCAGGCCAGATCGAGACGGGTGGGCCGCTCGCTCTTTGGGCCGATCCCATCTTCCCAATTATAGGCGGAAACGAAATTGCCGCCGGGATAGCGGCAGACCGGCGTGTCCAGTCCGCGAACCAGATCGAGAACGTCGCGACGCATGCCGTTTTCATCGGCCGTGGGATGGCCGGGCTCGTAGATGCCCGTATAGACTGCGCGACCCAGATGTTCGAGGAACGATCCGTAGAGCCTTTTGTCGATATCCGCGATCGTATAGCGCGCGTGCGCTGTTACCCGAGCCTCCATGCTCACCCCATCGGTTATTTGTACCAGAATATCCGGTTCTTATCCGTCAATACGGTACAGTAAGCGCCGAGAGGTCGCATTCGTCAAGAGGGTATCGCAAACGGCATTACACCAGGATGCGCAAGACGATGTCCTGGTCGTAATTCCCGAAGCCGCGACCAAAGATGTTAATCCCCCCTGGATGCTCGGCATTTTCCTTCACACCAATCCGCAAGCGGATCGAGCGATGCTTTTCGAGTGCGACGTCCTCCAAAGTGATGTTGGAGATCTTGATGCCGTCAATAAAGCTGCCCTCCTGGTTGATGCGCCAATTCTTCAGCTTGCCGTATTGTGATCCGGCCAGTTTCCACCAACCAGGTGTATAAACGCCGCGCTTGTCACCGAAATCCCCAGGGGATGTCCATCGGCCTATTTCCACCCCGTTGACCTCCATAAAAATATCAGACGGCCAGTCTACGGCCGTGCCAGGGACTTCGGAGCTGAGTTCCATGGAGAATTCGAGAGCTCGAGGCTTTGCCTTAGTCAGAAGCGTATTGTTCGGGAACTGATATTCAACGAAACCGCACGTAAACCATAACAGACCTGCCTTCATTCGGTCCGGATCCAGAAAGGTGTCTGGTACGTCGAGCAGGCCGATTACCCCTTCCTTGGAACAGAGACCGCATGGCCCCATGATCTCGAACTGGCCGTAAAGACCAATTGGCATCGAGACCTCAATAGAATCATCTTTGGCTGCCGCAACGTCCTCGCGAAATGCCACAAGGATTTCCTTGAACGCGGATTGGCAGACTTTCTGGCTACCTTTTTTCGCTTTCTGACCTTGGGTGGTGATGAGCCCGACATCCTCAAGGATCTGAAGGTTTGCCGACACCGTCGACTGCGGCAGGTTCAGTTCACTGGCAATCGTGTTGACGTTCTTTGCGCCTGAACGCAGAATCCTCAGAATATTGACACGGACCTCGCTGGCCAGTCCCCTGATGATGTCCTGCCGCTCTAGGGGATCGATTACGAGAACTTTTCCAGTCATCTTTCCAACCATACCGATAATAGCTAACAATATCAGGAAATCGGGCAAAGAAGCAATCGTAGGCTTGGCCGCGAATCCCTACTTGTTGCTGGTAGCAATACGCGACCAGCAGACAGACAAAAAATGAGCTTAAGTGCACGCCGCGGGATGAAAGAGATTGAGATATCAAACGGTTGCAGACCTTCGTTGCTGACGGAGTTCTAACCCTGCGAGGGCTAACTGTAGATGCACAATCGATCTATTTCTTTCGTAGCGAACTAAGCATTGCCGAGCTGATCGCGAAGTCGACAGCAACTGCGAAGTTGCGCGCTGAAGGCCGAGACACGTCTGCGTCGCCCGTTGGCATCGTCACATTCGTCAGCAGCTGGAACAGCTACATCCTGCCGCTGATCATGCTGAACACCGAAAGCAAATACCCTGGCCGCTCGGCATTATGGTCTATCGTGGCGAGTTCGGCACCGACTGGCAGCTGGTGCTGGCATTCATCACGCTGACCATACTGCCGACGGTCATCGTGTTCTTCCTCGCTCAGAAACATATCATTGCAGGTTTGACGGCTGGCACCGTCAAGTCCTGATCTCCAATGAGCAAGCATCATGGCATCGGTCGGTCTTCGACGCATCCGCAAAAGCTACGGCGCACTGCAAGTGGTACACGACGTGTCGCTCTCCGTCGACGACGGCGAATTCATCGCGCTGGTCGGCCCTTCCGGCTGCGGCAAGTCGACGCTTCTGCGGATGATTGCCGGCCTGGAGGACATCACCGACGGCAAGGTGACGATCGGCGGCACAGTGGTCAACGCCATGACGCCGCGCGAGCGCAACATTGCCATGGTTTTCCAGTCCTACGCGCTCTATCCACATATGACGGTTGGCGAGAATATGGGCTTCAACCTGAAGCTCGCCGGCGTCGCCAAGCCAGAGATCGCCAGCCGTGTCGGCGAAGCCGCCCGCATGCTGGCGCTCGAAGACTTGCTTGACCGCAAGCCCAGCCAGCTGTCGGGCGGGCAGCGCCAGCGCGTCGCCATGGGCCGCGCCATCATACGCGATCCGGCCGTCTTCCTGTTCGACGAACCGCTGTCTAACCTCGATGCCAAGCTGCGGGTGCAGATGCGCACCGAAATCAAGTCGCTGCACCAAAAGGTCGGCACAACCTCCATTTACGTGACGCATGACCAGATCGAGGCCATGACGCTGGCCGACCGCATCGTCGTCCTGAATGCCGGCCGCATTGAGCAGGCGGGCACGCGATGGAGCTTTACAGAACCCCGGCCAACCTGTTCGTCGCGGGCTTTATCGGTTCGCCCGCAATGAACCTGATCGACGGAACGGTCGATGGCGAGACCGACAATCCCGTGGTGCGGTTGGCTGAAGGCGCTGCCATCGCCATCTCGCCCGATCGCAAGGTGCGCCGCGGCCAGAGCGTCAAGATCGGGCTGCGCCCCGAGCACCTGACGGCCGGCGGTAGCGACAGCATCGGCGGCAGACGCTGCTGGTGGAACCGACGGGCGCGCAGACGCATGTGCTGTTCGAATTCGCCGGGCAGCAATGACCGCCGTGGTCGACGGCGATCATCCCGCCCGTCACGGCACGCCGTTTCGCGCTGGCATCGACCACAACCTTGTCTATGTGTTCGACAGGGAAAGTGGAGAGAGCCTGTAGTTCGGTTGCGGCGCGCACCGACCGCTCATCTTGTGGCTCGCCACAAGATTCGTAATTGATCCCCGCTTCGCGGTGGCGCATATGTGGACGACCCCCTCCTCGCAAGGTTTTGGCAGTGATTTTGATCGGATCGCTTGCGTGCATATGTTCGGCCTGTTGTCGCTCTCACTGTTTGGCATAGAGCGTGCGGCGGCAAGGTCCACCCGATCCCGCTTTTTAATCCCGACTAACGCGCGGCATCGCTGTTTCTCGCTCCAACGAAAATCCGCCCGCGAATGAGAGCGATCTTTTTGGAGGCGGCCTGCTTGCTGCGAACCGCCGCGAATTTTTTCGAACAAGCGAGCTATTGCTGGCCGTGTTGCTTGAAACGCCGCCGGAACACGCCAGTTCGATTCAAGGAACTTTTTGTAAGGAACGCTTTTCCGATGCACACTGGCAGGAAACACACTAACTCGTTTGAGACGCAAAGGAGACGAAAAAACATTTTTCGGATGCCAAGCAACACATGGGAGGGGAGCAATGCAAGACAATGACCTCTGCTGGGACAAGAATGTGATCCTGGGAATACCTGCCCAAGATACACGGTCGGTCTTTCAGGCAATCGCGTCTCATCTGGCTGACATGACGGGACTCGACCCGAGGGCCATTTTCGCCGACCTGATGGACCGGGAGGCCCTCGGATCTACAGGTTTCGGTGCTGGTTTTGCCTTGCCGCATGCGCTTGTGCCGAACCTTGCTTCACCAGCCAAGGTTCTTGTCACCTTGCGCGCAGCTATTGAGTTCAACGCGCCGGATGACCAGCCTGTCGATGTTTTCCTCGCGGTTATATGGCCGCACGACCAACAGGAGAGTTTCTTGCCCGGACTTGCCCAACAGTGTCGTCTGTTTCGCTCCAAGAAGTTGCTTTCGGCTCTGCGCGACGCTCGCTCTGGAACAGAGGCACTGATCCTACTTTCAGTGCTGGAGTCGGAACAAGATTTGCTCGAAAATCGTACGCTAGGTAGAACGTGAGCGGGGCGTTATAAGCGTGACGTCGAGTACCCCTTGGGAGATAGCGCGCGTGGCGGATTGCCTTGGCCTGCCGCACGGAAAGTCGTCTTGTGGACCTGCACCGTTGATTTCGACTTCACCACGTCAACGGGCAACGTCTGCGACAGCATTCCCAGGAAGCCTGGCTCCTCAACAATCCGCCTCTTTTCAACTGCCGTCACAAGCAAAGAAGCAGGGCGAGGAGCGCTGCTTGGCCACTTGGCCTGATGGGGTCGTCGCGTGTTTTGCAAGGAAGCAACCCGGGCGAGCCAGAGTCGATCCGATTGCTCGATTACAATCAGGCGTCTATTTCAACTCCTTCCGGAACTCGTCCCGCCGCTCGTGGATGCTGGCAATAACCTTACCCATCGGGATGCCCATGCTGATCAAAGTTGCTTCCGACAATTGGAGACTCGCCTCAATTGTTTCAGGTACAGCGTTTGATACGCCCATGGCGTAAAGATGCCGAGCATGGGTGGCATCTCTGGCGCGGGCAACGATTGGCAGGTCGGGTCTTGATGCCCGTACAATTTCGATCATCCGGTCCGTCGCATGATCATCTTGAATGGTAATAATGAGCGAACTGGCTTCAGAAAGGCCACATGCCCTTAGGAAATTGTTGTTAGCCCCATCGCCAAAAAACACCGCGTTGCCCTTGCGCCTTTCACGGGAAACCAGTGTCGGATCAGAATCAACCGTCACATACGCCAATCCGTGGCGTTCAAGCATACCGGCTACCACTTTACCGACGCGTCCGTAGCCGATGACAACAGCATGCCCCGTCATTGCATCAGGTATTTCGTCCAACTCGGGTCCATGCTCGGTTTTGGAAATCACTTTCGCCAATTTTTCACCCAATATGGCTAAGAGTGGCGTTAGGGCCATGCTGATTGCCACTACCGTTAAAATCAAACCGGACACACGAGGCGATACGATTCCGGCGGCAACACCGGCTCCAATGCCGACGAAGGCAAATTCTCCACCGGCGGCCAATAGCATCGCCATTTCAATCGCCTTTGGCAGGGAAAATCCGAATAGCTGCGCCAATGGCGCCAGCACGATAATCTTGACTATTATCAGCAGGGACACGAGCAAAAGGATCAAGCCTGGTGTCACAATGAATTCGACGATGTCGATTGACATGCCGACGGTGAAGAAGAAGACACCGAGAAGCAGGCCTTTGAAAGGTTCAACGATTGCCTCGACGGCCTTGCGATACTCCGTTTCCGAGAGGAGTATCCCCGCAACGAAAGCACCCAATGCCATAGGCAGCCCAAACATTGCGGTCGCAAAGCTGGCACCTACGACGATGAACAAAACTGCTGCCAAGAAAACCTCTGTAGAATCCAATGACCCCACGAGTTGGAAAAGCGATCTCAGAAAGACTCTGCCAAATAAAACAATCGTTCCGAGGGCTGCAGCGGCTTGCAGTAAGGCTATTCCGACATTGGTGGCAACATTAGCGCTGGTGCCTGAAGCAAGGATTCCCACGAGCAGCAGCAGCGGCACCACGGCTAGATCTTGAGCGAGAAGCACCGAGAAAGTGGCGCGTCCTGTCGTCGTTGACATCCGCCGCTTGGTAGAAAGCAATTCAACCACAGTGGCGGTCGAGGAAAGGGCCAAGCTTAAACCGACCACCAATGCCTGCTGTGTATCGACGCCTAACAAAACCGCTATGAACGTCAGGGTTGCCGCCGTGATCACAACCTGCAGGACTCCAAGCCCGAATACGAGCCGACGCAAGGCTAGAAGCCGGGAGAACGACAGTTGGAGCCCAATCAAAAAAAGCAGAAACACAACGCCGAATTCGGCGATGCCAGCGACGTTCGTCGGCTCTACGATCGTGATCCAATAGAGAAACGGTATCTGATCCATAGCTGAGCCAAGGCCCAACGGGCCAAATAGTGCACCTAACACGAGATAGCTAATAATCGGACTCGCGCCCAGCCTGCTGACTACCGGTACGATCACGCCTGCGGTCGCCAGAACCACCATTACATCGCTGTACACACTCAGATTGATGGAACTGGCCAAAGCCGCCTCATATGTCAAATAGCCGATTTATGGTTCTCAGAGGTGGGAACCACCTCAATAGAGATATTCGTTATCATTCGAGCAAGAGCTATTTTCGCCCGTGCCACTTACCGTGCTACTTATCAGTCACATAGCGACGAACGGCGTGATCGATATTAAACCAGCTCAAAGCGATCATCGTCCTACGGGAAACCCGTCCACCTCGGTTGTCCGGTCGCGGAGCGACGGACTTTGATGTACCGCCCCGAACTCCATTTGCGCGATGGGTGACGGCCGCGGATGACTGTCGCATAAGGCAATGTTGCCCCCTGTTCCTCCCAAGTTTGACGGAAAGCCATTCACCACGCTGCCCGACGGCAACGCCATCTTCAGATTGATCCCAATGCATCCGCAGACATACGCTCAGCCGCCAAAGCGCCGGGGGCAGCGAGAGTGGATTTAACCCAAGCTTGGTTCGCGAGCCAACTCGACCCCGATCCTGAGCGTCTGGTCTTCATCGACGCAGTAATGCCCACCTCTTGATCCGAGACAGAATTTTCCAGGCCCGCATGAGTAGTCCCCGAATGGGGCCGGTGGCGTCACGAACCCTCGGTCCGGTTTCGAACATCAAGATTTCATCGTGGGAGGCTTCGCGGCGGAGCACTGAGCGCGCGATGTCATCAGGTTTCTTTATGTTCATTAGAAAGAAAGTGACGAGCTGCATGACGACCAGCGTCACCACATTGGCCCCAAGAAGTGTCGCGATCTGCAATAGCAAATGTGAAGTCACGGTCTATTCCAGAGCCTCATGCATCAGTGAAAGTGGCCGTATGAGCAACCACTCGTACCCGCGCACCGAATAACCGTTCGCAAACTATCTTTGAAGTGTCGCTATGAACATTTTGAAACTCAGAAGGAGTGACGGGGGTTTACCAATACCGAACCTGCAACTAAATCGGTCTGGGCGACCAGGAATCGACCAGGTTTGCCAGATTCGGCTTGAGAGCAGATAGCTGATGGGAACCCATAGCTAGACTTGCACGCCTGCTGCGATGTCTTTCCTTCGTGCACGTCGTTAAAATGTTCGCGCCATGGTCTTTCTCGCTTGTATTCGCAAAGACGGCTCAAGGCCGCGCAGCTTTGATCGCGTTTCGCTATCCCGACCATCCAACAGCCAACTTCCGCTCCCGAGTAGAAACAGGAAAAGTACGTATGTCGCGTTCCAAAAGTGAACTGTCCATCCGACGAGAAAATATCCCGTCATCATAATAAGATAGGCGATCCGATAGCGGAGGCGCAGCGTGTCACTTTCCTTTTTGAAAGCGATTTTCATAAACATGGTCAGAAAACCGCCCATCATGAATATTGCAGCCGGCAGTCCGAACAGTATCGCGTGATAAAGCCAGAACATATCGATGCTCGGGGGCATCCACTCCGGCCGGTCCCACCTCCCATAGCCAACTCCGAAAAGCGGATGATTCACCACGGAGTGGGTACCAAATTCCCATATCAGAACGCGGTAATAGGCGGATACCGGTTCAAACGAAAAGCGAGAAAGCAGAAACTGAAACACAGATTGATTGGATGCAAGGGCAATGAACGCATAAATCGACAGGGAGAAGATCCACAAATATTGCCAACGCCGTGGGTCCTTAGCAAGGAACCAGTTCCAGAAAATAAGCGATGTTTGGGCTATGAGCGCCGTAATTGGACCTGACGACAAAGACAGGAAAGCCGTTGTAAATACGAGGGTGGAAGCAAACCATCGTCTCGCCGTCGTCTGTTCAAAGCCGTAGACCATGTGCACGAGCGAAAGCATGGCGCCACAGGAAACGCCAAAAAGTATCGGGTGCTCGAAGACGCCCTGGACCCGCCGAAGCCCCCATCTTGCTTCCTTGAAGGCTTCCGGAGGAACTGCAAAAAGCTTAGAAAACAATTCGAGGGTTATGTTTTGGTTCGATAGAGTTTCAAAAAGCGTAAAGGGAAACATGATCGCGACGATCACCAGGAATAATCGCACCATGCCGTAAAATTGGTCAGGCCCGCGAATAAAACAACGTCCGAAAAAATACGCGCCCGCAGTTTCTAATATTATTACTCCGCCCGATTGAACTGCAGTTTGCGCGCCATGCACCATGCACAGGCTGAGGGCAGACCATAGGCAGTAAAGAATAATCAGAATATCGGCAGCGCTAACTTTGCCGGCTTTTCCAGAGAGCCACAGGTACATGCACGGCACAAAGCCAACCAGGAGGACGACACGGTAAGGGGTGAGCACCAGCGACCCAACAGTCCATAGCCAAGGAATAAACACGCACACCAGGAAAGCCGAGGCAAACAGGGGGAGCTTCGTTCGCTGCGTCGTGGGAACAACCTCCTTCTGTGGAGATACCGTCCTTGAACGACTGGTGTTTGCCGTCGGGCGAACGTGAAACGAACTGACCCTTGGTCGAGCCGGGGCTCTCATCATCTGCGCCACTCCACCCGTCTAGCCGGTCCGAATATGTGGCTGTTAAATCCACGCTCGCGCGCCGGCGCTATGACGTAACCCAGCAGGAAAATCTTGCGTGCGTCAAACTGGTCGAATTGCTGCCCCTCTTGTGCATTGGACGGATCCCCGCGTAGCCTACGCGAGATAGCTAATCCGATAGATGTACGGCGAACAGTTTGATGTGCCTCTGCTACATCTTGCTCCCGAGTTTTGAAGTAGCCGTACACCTGCTAACTTGGATCCTTCAGACAAACCTCCTTTGATGGATGTGCCCTCACGATGACCTCAGTCCGCTCACTTCTCCGCAAAGCCCACAATTTTGGTGACAAGATGCTGTGGGGGGCAAGAGTGGTGGGCGTAGGCGCAACCACGAGAGGCGCAGTCAGACTGGGATACCTGTACGCGCGCCGGCCTAGCAAAAGTGAAGTTCAGTTGCGATCTGGCCAGATCCTTGAATTCGCGTTCCCAAGTCAAGTTCCGACAGCTCTCCTGACGTTTGGAGATTTCATCGATCCCGAGTTTGCGTTTCTCCGCAAAACATATCGACCGGGCTGGATCGTTGCAGACGTTGGTGCCGCAATTGGGCAGTTTACCCTGTTTGCTGCAACATTACCGTCCGCAAAGGTCCATGCATTTGAGCCGAGTTCGGCAAACGTGGCGGCATTGGTGCGCAACATCGACCGTAATGGCGTGCGCGATAGGGTGGAAGTGCACAGGGTCGCCTATTCGAACACTGAATCTGAAGCTTATTTTCAAACGACAGCAAGCACTTGGTTGAGCGGGCTGAGTGAAAGCGGCACGGAACCCGTGTCGGTTCGCACGTTAACCACTGACTTTCAGCGCCTCGGATTGAATCGTGTCTCCGTTCTCAAGATTAATGTTGCAGGATTCGAACCACAGGTGATCGAGGGCGCAGATGCTTTTCTCCGTGGCGGCGGCGCAGATGTGCTGGTCATGCTCCTCGGCCTGGGGTCCCTACCGTGGTACGCGAAGCTTGCCACATACGGGTATCGGTTCTTCTATTACCACCCCCTTCAGACTGCGCTGTATGAGGTCACGTCGTTTGATGCGAATTCCGTCCTTGGACACCGCCCTTGGCCCGCCCGCAACATCATCGCCATTCACCAGTCGGCGATGGAATCCCATCGTGAAATGGGGCTGCAGATACGCAAAATTTAGAGGGAGTGGAAATCGCATTGCCCACCACAGCGGAGAGTGTTTGCAGGTTGTCTGGTGAGGGAATACGCGGTTTCCTGAATAACCTGCTCTAGGCACCCGCCGCATCTCCTTACCGCACGCATCCGAGGAGGGCCGCCTTGCTAACAAGTGAGGCGAACTGGATGCTCTGTCTATATGGACGTCAATATAGACAGAGTGAGAACCGTGGATTTAACGATAGAGAAGCGGCCGCAAGTTAGCCGTATGGAGATTGTCGATAGCGGGCGGCGTCGCCGTTTCAGCAACGAGGCCAAACTTGCGATCGTGGCGGAGAGTTATTCCGCCCCGCGTCAGGTCACGGCAACAGCACGTCGCCATGGGATCACACGCTTTCAGTTGAACGATTGGCGTAAAGCAGCTCTTGAGGGACGGCTCGGCAATGGCCGGGGGAGTGAAGGGTTTATTCCTGCACTGTTGGTCCCGGAGCCAGGCGTGCCGGTTGTTGCGCCGACCAATTCTTCGACGGCACAAAGTGGGCTTATGGAGGTTGTCAGCGCCAATGGTCGCCGTGTGATCGTGGGACGCGATGGGTTCTGTTGCAAAATTTGAGTTATCCGCGAGGCTTGGCGATTTCTGCGGCTGCTCAGATCGCGGCGACGAGGGTTTCGAACTGTTTGGCGATCGACAAGCTGGCAGTGTGATTGCGCAGCATGTGGATCATCTCGATGCCAGACAATGTTGCAACTGCGGATCTGAAAGACTTAAAGCCGAGCATCAGTTTGACGCGTCGCTTGATCCGCCGGTGATCCTGCTCGATGCCGTTGTTCAGATACTGACTTTGTCGGATGCGGACGGGTTCAAGCCGGCGGCGCGAACGATCCTGGAGGCGGCTGATGGTGTCACAGGAAATGATCGCTTCACGGTTGGTCTAGCTGCCGTCGATAACGACGCGTTCCGGCCGGCCATGCCGAGCGAACGCCTTTTTGAAGAAGCGTTTGGCGGCAGAAAGGTCACGATGCTCGCTGAGCCAGAACTCGACTGTGCATCCGTTGCTGTCGATGGCCCGATAGAGATATGTCCAACGACCGCGAACCTTGATACCGGTCGTTATCAGGAGGTCGTGTCGACCCCGATGTCAAACTCGGCGATCCGCAGCGGGGAAATCTTTGAAGCACGGCAGCCAGCTCCTCGTGCCCGCGGTGCGTGCCTGCTAACGGCCACCCCTCACCCGATATGATCCACTCGATATCCTCGGCGACCAATGACAGAAGATGTTGCTCGTCGTGCTTCCCGACCGCCACGAAAAGTCCTTCACGATCTGAGTGTTCGCTTCGATGTTCATGTCATTTGTCCTTTTTGTCCAGGCCGCAGGGTGTCCAAACCGTGAGACACCCTGCGGTTTCAGAGGTGAGACGGACCACATTGGTATGGCGATCACCACCAATCAGTCGAACTTGACCAAGTCCTTGAAGATCAGTCGGCCCCAGCTTTTTCCGCGCGCCTGGACAAGCAGGCCACCTTCGGAAAGCCCCCCGAGTGCAACGGCAGAAAAACCGAGCTTCTCCGCGAGCGCACCGATTTCAGCCGCCGCGCTGTCGTCGTCGCTTGCCAGGAACACAACCCTTCTGCCGCCATTCACAGCCGGATCATGGCCAAGCACCGTCGCACCCAAGTGGTTAAAGCCTTTGACGAGCCTTCCGCCAGTGAATGCCTGGGAAACGAACTTCGAAGAAGGCTGTCCTCCCAAGTCCTCGGGTGGCACGCCATATGCGTTGGTCACGTCTATGATCGTTTTCCCTGCCCAGTTAGAAAGCGCCTTCGCGACGTCCTGATGCGCCTCGTAGGGGGACGGCCAGGAAGATGATGTCTGCCTTGACGGCTTCCTCGAGTGTCTTGGCGACGATCGTGGGGTCGATCGCGGCCGCGGCTGATGCGAAACTTGCCGGATCGCGCGTTGTGGCGACCGATACTTGGATGCCGTTGCGGGCGAATGCCTTGGCTAGGGCCTGACCGATCTTGCCGAAGCCGATGATTGCGTAGCTCATATCCATTCTCCTTTGTTTCATCTTGCTCCCACGCCCCCGGATGATGAGTGGAGCGCGGAAAGGGCGTGAGGTCTTAGAGTTGGGCCAGCCCGCCATCGACGGCGACTTCGCTGGCGGTCATGAAACTGCTGTCATCAGACGCGAGGAAGGCGGCAACCGCCCCGATCTCCGATGGATCGGCCATACGCTGGAGCGGTGTCATCGCGGCGAAGACCTTCTGGCCTTCCTCGCCGAGTGCTTCCTTGGCGAGTTCGGTCGCGGTCGCTCCAGGCGACAGGACATTCACGCGGATGCCAGTGCTCTTGAGGTCCTCCGCCCAGGTCCGCGCCAGGTTGCGCACAGCTGCCTTGCTGGCGCTGTAAGCGGTCATCCCCGGAGCACCCGTGGTGCCGGCGCTCGATCCGGTCAGTATGATCGAGCCGCCCTTGCCCATCAGCGGAAGCGCCTTTTGGACTGTGAAGATCGTACCCTTGACATTGGTGTCGAAGGTTTCGTCGATGTGCTCCGCGGTGATCTTGCCGAGCGCGAGCTGGCTTCCGGCCCCGGCGTTGGCGAATACGATATCGAGCGCACCGCGCTCGGCCTTGACCGTCGCGTAGAGCCGATCAAGATCGGCCTCATCGGAGACAGAGCCTTTCACCGCGCGGGCATTCGGCCCAAGCTCGGCCAAAGCCGCATCGAGCGCATCCTGCCGCCGTCCGAAGATGAAGACGAAGGCTCCTTCTTCGACGAAGCGTTTCGCCGATGCGCGGCCGATACCCGTAGCGCCCCCAGTTATCACGGCGGTCTTTCCATTCAGTCTGGTCATCTTGTGCATCCTTCTTTGCTGCTTCGCGGGAGTAGAGGAGATAGGCATCCTCGATTTCCCGGTGATCTCTCTGCCGGGCTTGCCTGTGAGTCTTTCGGGCTCGCCTTCCAGAACCTAGAGATAGGATCAATCAGGCGACGCTTGGAGTGTGGTTCCGTGCACAAGGGTGGTGCAAAATCTATCCGGGGGAGTTGCCCCTCTAGTCGCTACAAGCTACTTCCACGAAGCAGAAAGTACCGGATGGCCCAACATAAGCTATGATGCCGGCCAGGCTGATGTAGGGAAAGGCGCACCGTGAGGTGCTGGATTGCACCATGATCGATTGGGATGACATCCGTTATTTTCTCGCCGTGGCGCGCGAAGGCTCGGTGCGGGCCGCGGCCGAGCGCCTTGGCGTAAACCACACGACGGTATTGAGACGTATCGCCCAACTCGAGGCAGGCCTCGGCGCCCAGATGTTCGAAAAGCTCCCTTCAGGATACCGCCTGACGGACGCTGGCGAGGAAATCCTGGAGTTCGCGGACCAGATGCAAGCGTCGTCGCGCCAGCTGGAAACGCGCGTCCTTGGTCGTGATCAGAGCGTGCGGGGGCTTCTTCGCGTGACACTGCCATCGCCTCTCTCGGGACACCTGCTCATGCCCGACTTCGCCGAGTTCGCGCGCCTGTATCCGGACATCGAGATGGATATCGTGTCGTCCGGGGAACTGGCGAACCTCACCAACCGCGAGGCTGACGTGGCGATCCGCGTCGTGTACGACCGCAAGACCCTGCCGCCCAATCTGCACGGCCTAAAGGGAGCGGAGATATTCGGAGGTATCTACATCTCCGTTGATCGGCTGGCCGCGCGGCGCGCGGGCGGGCCGGAGCTCAGATGGATCGCGATCAGCGGCCATGGAGTTCCGGACTGGGCTCGCGAGGGAGAAGTTCGCGCCACTGGCGCTCTGTTCAGGACCACGGACTTCGAGGCGCAGATCGCGGCGGTACGACAGGGCATCGGCATTACGACGCTGCCGTGTTTCGTGGGTGACGCCGATCCCCTGCTGGTGAGGGTACCGGATACAAACCTGCACCTGTATGGAACGGTCTGGCTTCTTACCCAGGGGGAGACACGAAAGTCGAAGCGCGTACGGCTGTTCACGGAGTTCGTATCCCGAAGGCTCGCCGCTTACGCTCCGCTTCTAAATGGATCGGTAACGCACAACTGACGCCAGACCTGGCCGATTTGCTTTGTCCCTGCGCGCTGGTTGAAAATATTAAGACAGGCTCGGGTCCATTGTGGATGCCCGGGCCAGCGCCTGTGTATCGGCCTACTTCCGAATGTGCGTCAGCTTGCCAATCTGGACAGTCATGGCGAAGACCCAGTCGTCCTCCCACGGCTTGTTGGTCGCCTTGACCTTTCCGGTGGCGACCCCAACGACCATGACCCTGTCTCCCTGCGCCACGAACTCGGGAGGCTTTGAGAACGGCTTCCATCGCCTCCGCGGATGTCCGAAGCAAGAACTCAAGTCCACTGCGCCCATGGTGCGTGCCCGCCAGGAGCCAGTCCTCGCCTGGAATAATCCATTCGATATCCTCGGCAGACAAGGCCAGGAAAGCTCGCTTGTCGCCGCGGCCCATCGCTGCGAAGAAGTCCTTCACGGTCTGGATATTCTCTTCGATGCTCCTCGAAATCTCTTCATCGTTCTTGATTACAGCGTGTCTGATCTGCCGGACACGCTGTATGGAGACCTCAGTATGAATGTGGTGGCGACGGCTCAACCGATGTCCACGTTCAGAGCAAGGTCCCAGGTGCCAGCACCGCTTTTGGCCAAACCGATCATCATCAGGCCGAGCGACTCGAGCGTCGGGGCCACGTGCTCCGCCAATGTCGAGCGGAGGCAGGCCGAGGCCTTCAAGAAGGGTCGAGACGCGTGCCTTCGCGTCCGCATCGTCGGCCGCGATGAACGCATCGAGACGTCCGCCTTTCGCGAGGACATGACCGAAAATGGTGTTGAGGGCCTTCACGACATGCGAACTTGCGGGAAGGGCCTTGGCCGGCTCCTGCGCACTTGAGCTTCCGCTGGGTGTCACAAGGCTTGAAGGTCGGCAGCGACCGGGTTTGTGATATCGATGATTATCTTTCCGCTGAGCGCGTCGCCGTAATCGGTCAGCGCAGCCGCGGCGGACCTAGCGCTTTACCACTAGACAAGCTCCCAGCCTTTTCTAAGCCAAATGAAAGCCATTGATGAAGTGGTAAAATCCTACGCCGCTGTTGAAGCCCCCTGAGTGATACCGATGAGCCGTGAGAAACCTGTCGGGACGGTATTGCTAACATATAAGCCAGTCGGTTCCGGTTGGACATGTGGACAAATGCCATTTCGCTTCTATGTGACAATATCGAAGCGCAGAGGGAAGCATTTTGGCGTCGCCGGGCGAGCTTCAATACGACGACTACTGGTAACGGTCGGGAGGACCGCAATCAGGTCGTGAAAAAAGAGCAATGCATTCTGTTTTATCACCGGGAGGAAAACCATGTTCAAACGTTCTTTGGCCGCATCGACGGCGCTTTTCGCACTAACGCTGGCACTACCGGCAAATACCTATGCCGCGTTCGATCTGCAGTGGTGGCATGCGATGACCGGCGCCAATAACGAGGTTATCAATCAACTGGCGAAGGAATTCAACGAGAGCCAGAATGCCTACACCATCACGCCGGTTTTCAAGGGGACTTATCCAGAGACACTGAACGCCGGTATTGCGGCCTTTCGCTCGAAACAAGCACCTGCCATCATTCAGGTTTTCGACGCAGGCAGCGGTGTCATGATGGGCGCCGAAGGTGCGATCGTTCCGGCGGCGGACGTACTGCAAAAGGGCGGGTTTACCTTCGACAAGTCGCAATATCTCGCAGGCATCGCCGCTTATTACTCCAAGCCGGATGGAACGATGCTGTCCTTTCCCTACAATTCCTCCTCGCCGATCATGTATTACAACAAGGACATGTTCGCGAAGGCTGGTCTCAACACCGAGAACCCGCCAAAGACATGGCCTGAAGTGTTCGAAGCCGCCAAGAAAATTAAAACAGGTGGCGCTGCTTGCGGCCTCACCTCAACCTGGCTGACTTGGATCCAGACCGAAAACTTCGCCGCCTGGAACAACGTAGCCTACGGCACCCAGGAAAACGGTCTTGGCGGAAACGATGTGAAGCTGGAATTCAACGCACCGCTTTTCGTCCAGCATTTCCAAGCCATCGCCGACCTCGCCAAGGATGGGACGTTCCGATATGGCGGCCGTACCTCCGAGGCCAAGCAACTGTTCATGTCCGGCGAATGTGCGATCCTCACGGAATCCTCCGGTGGTCTCGGCGACATCATCAAATCCGGCGTGAAGTATGGGATCGGCCAGTTGCCTTATTATGAGGGACATGGGCCGCAAAACACGATTCCCGGTGGTGCAAGCCTCTGGGTGTTCGCCGGCAAGAGCGACGAGGAGTACAAGGGCGTCGCGCAATTCTTCAACTTCCTGTCGCAGACCAAGATACAGGCCAAACTGCATCAGGTTTCGGGTTATATGCCGGTGACGAACGCGGCCTACGAGGAAACCAAAAAGTCGGGTTTTTACGACAAGAACCCCGGCCGTGAAACGCCAATCCTGCAAATGATGGGCAAGGCCCCGACAGAAAACTCAAAGGGCGTGCGTCTCATCAACCTGCCGCAGGTTCGCGACATCATGAATGAGGAATTCGAAGCCATGCTGGCGGGCCAGCAGGATGCGAAGTCCGCACTCGACAAGGCCGTCGAGCGGGGCAATGCGGCGATAGCCGAGGCCGTGGGCAATTAGCATACCTGATCGGACGTCGCTCGCATCCCGTATGCGGGGCGACGTCCGGACCACCTCGTCCGCTTTCCCACCGCCGGCAGGAGTACCCAGTGCACAACATCGCGTTTCCAAACAAGATTCTGCCCTATTTGCTTGTTGCGCCCCAGATCATTCTCACCGTCGTGTTCTTTTTCTGGCCAGCCAGTCAGGCGCTCTATCAGTCGATGGTGCGCCAAGATCCGTTTGGTCTGAAAAGCGGCTTCGTCGGCTTCGCCAATTTCAAAAATGTTTTGTCCGATCCGAGCTATATACACGCGCTGCAGGTCACGGTCGTTTTCTCCCTTTTGACGGCTGCGGTCGCAATGGGCGTCGCCTTGCTTCTGGCGACCGCGGCCGACAAGGTGGTTCGCGGTCAAGGTTTTTATCGCACCCTTCTGATCTGGCCTTATGCGGTGGCGCCCGCCGTCGCCGGCATGCTCTGGCTTTTCATGTTCAATCCGGCAATGGGCACACTTGCGTATCTGCTGCGTCGCAACGGCTTTGCCTGGGATCCGCTTTTGAATGGCGATCAGGCAATGGCGCTCGTCGTCGTTGCCGCTTCCTGGAAGCAAATCAGCTACAATTTCCTGTTCTTTGTTGCGGGCCTGCAGGCCATTCCAAAATCGCTGATCGAAGCCGCCGCCATCGACGGCGCGCGCGGCAGCCGGCGCTTCTGGACCATCGTCTTCCCGCTTCTAGCCCCCACGACGTTTTTCCTGCTTGTCGTCAACACCGTCTATGCCTTTTTCGACACGTTCGGCATCATCCATTCCGTAACCGGCGGTGGCCCGGCGAAGGCGACTGAAACGCTGGTCTACAAGGTTTACAATGACGGTTTCGTAAACCTCAACCTCGGCTCGTCAGCGGCGCAGTCGGTGATCCTCATGGTCATCGTCATCGCGCTGACTGCCTTCCAGTTTCGCTTCGTCGAGAAACGGGTGCATTATGGTTGAGGGCAAGAGATGATCGAAAAACGTCCTATCGCCAGTTTGGTTGGCCATTTTATCCTGATCATCGGCATAATCGTCGTAGCTTTCCCGATCTACTATACCTTCATCGCTTCGACTACGACATCAGAGGCGATTATCCGTCCGCCGATGTCGCTTCTGCCGGGCAGTCACATGGTGGAGAACTACAAGGAGGCCATGTCCGGAGGTGTCGAGCGGGTCGTCGGCGTCAGTTTGGAGCGATTGCTGTTCAATTCCTTCTTCGTCGCCATCGCGATCGCAGTCGGAAAGATCGTCATTTCGTTCCTCTCTGCCTTCGCCATCGTCTTCTTCCGCTTTCCCTTTCGCATGGCGTTCTTCTGGATGATTTTCGTGACGCTGATGCTGCCGGTTGAGGTCCGCATCCTGCCGACCTATAAGGTGATTGTCGATCTCGGGCTGATCGATACCTACGCCGGGCTGACGCTGCCGCTAATGGCATCAGCCACCGCAACCTTCCTGTTTCGCCAATTCTTCCTTACCATTCCCGGCGAACTGGTCGAAGCCGCACGCATCGACAATGCAGGCCCTTTCCGCTTCATGCGCGATATCCTGTTACCACTGTCGAGCACCAATATTGCGGCCCTGTTTGTCATCCTCTTCATCTATGGCTGGACGCAATATCTCTGGCCGCTGATGGTGACCAACGACGCAAAGATGAACACGATCATCATAGGGCTGCGTCGAATGGTTGACTTCACCGATGCCTCGACGCCATGGAACTACGTCATGGTCACGGCGATCCTCGCCATCATTCCCCCTATCGTCGTCGTCGTGCTGATGCAGCGGTGGTTCGTCAAGGGTCTCGTGGAGACGGAGAAATAATGGCTAATATTGTACTCAAAGACGCTCGCAAGAAATATGGTTCCGTCGAGGTCATAAAGGGCGTTTCGCTCGATATATCGGATGGTGAACTAGTGGTCCTCGTCGGCCCTTCGGGCTGCGGAAAATCAACGCTTTTGCGGATGATTGCCGGCCTCGAGAGCATCACCGCCGGGACGATCGAAATCGCCGGGCGCATCGTCAACGATCTCGAGCCTTCGGAACGCGACATCGCAATGGTGTTTCAGAACTATGCGCTCTATCCGCACATGACAGTCCGCCAGAATCTCGCCTATGGGCTGAAAAACCGCAATACGCCAAAGGATGAGATCGACCGTCGGATTGCCGGTGCCGCAAAGGCACTGGAAATCGAGCCCTTCCTCGAGCGCAAGCCTCGACAGCTCTCCGGCGGCCAGCGCCAACGCGTCGCCATGGGCCGCGCCATTGTTCGTGAACCGGCCGCCTTCCTGTTCGATGAGCCCCTGTCGAACCTGGACGCGAAACTGCGCGTTCAGATGCGCGTCGAGATCAAGCGCCTCCAACGCGCCTTAGCCACCACCAGCGTTTACGTCACCCATGACCAGATGGAAGCCATGACGCTTGCGGATCGGCTCGTCGTGCTGAATGCCGGTCGCATAGAACAACTCGGCACTCCGATCGAGCTATACGAGAAACCCGCGACGACATTTGTGGCAACTTTTATCGGTTCCCCTTCGATGAATCTCCTACCAATTGAAATAACGAGACATCAGTCTCTCGCTGAAAACGCTGTGCTGCCCGTGGGCACGGCAACACTCGGGGTGCGTCCGGAAGATTTGCATCTTCCGGAGCCTGGCACATCCGGAAATGGTTTTAGTATCGATGTCACAGTTGCGGCCGTGGAGCTGGTGGGCGCCGAGAGCTATGTGCATGGCTTTTTGGCGGACCGGCATCCCGTGGTTTTTCGTGTGGCCGGCCGTTCCCGGATCGCGATCGATGATCTCATGAGGGTTCACGCCGACTTCAAAAGCCTCCACTTCTTCGATGAAGCAGGTCGACGATTGGGCTAAAGGCGTCCTTATGATCGGCGCAACCGATCTGCCCAGTTCAAGGCCGGCCCCCTGCCCTTCGCCGTCGATCCGGCCTTTCATCAAGCCGTGGATGGACGGAAGCTCTAAGGTGGACGCCATCTTCTGCGACCGTGACGTCTTCGGCGATGGAACGGTAAAGATTGCTCAGCCTCGGCCTATTCGCTGACAACAAGCGCGCAATCAATTTCTACGCTCGGGAAGGTTTCGAAGCAGAATTCATACGGTTGGTCAAAGCACTCGGCCAATATTGAGCCTGCTTTTACCGACAAAGAAACCTTGGCTCGTCTTGAGGCAAGTCGAGCCTCAAGCCCCGTATTGTCGAGAGCTGCCTATTCCATCCCTGTCGCGGGCGGGCTTATCAGATCAAGCGGACGCACTATGCCAGCAACAATCAGACTGTGTCGCGCGGCCGCTTTCGAGACACCGAATTCCTGTACGCCCCCTTACAGCCAAATGTCTGAAAAGGCGGTTTGGACTGGGCGCTTCGGCAGGAGTTTGCTAACGCATCCTTTGTCCCACGGCATTTTCTACCGTCTTGTGGAGTGCCCGCGCCGGAGAGGATAAGGGCGCGTGATAGTCTTCTGCACTGACTACAGAGAGCGTGCGGCGCCCCCGGGTTCGACCTTGAAGCGGGAATCAGTCGGGACAATTTGACAACCGCATTTGCCAACTTGCTGGTGCTAGCGGTCGCTTTTTCCACCATGGCTGCATTCTGCTGGGTGACCTGGTCCATTTGATTGACAGCTATTGACTTCGGAAAGTCCAATCGCCTGTTCGTTCGCCGCTGTAACAACTGGGTGCGACTTCGACAGGTTCGCGGGTCTTTGGTACCACACAGAAATTGCCGTTCAGATTATGTGCATCCCCGGTTATATAAGAATTTTTCAACTGCTTCGATCGCCTTCTTCGAGTATCCGCTCGGATTGATGTCGGCGACCAGATCCGGGAGCGCGAGATCGGCGTTTGCCTGATCGATGTATTGCCGGAGGAATTCGCACGTTTTGTCATCACGGGCGATGCGCAGGGCGATCGCCTCGACGAACCCTAAACAGTATCCTTGTTGCGATGGATCCGTTTTGTTTCGGCACATGGATTGAAGGTTTGCGAACGTCGGCTCTGCGGCAAGCGCAGTGTCGATGAGCATGAGAAATGATAGAATGCCAATTGAAAGTGTACCTTGCATCATTTGCCTGTCCCTTCAGGCTCGGCGTTTTTGATGTTCTCCGAGAAGGTATAACGAGAAAGAGGGTCACGGCCGTAGCGCGACGCCACCGCCGGGACCCGCCCTTCCCGTCAGTCAGCGACTAGTCATTCCGAAAGAAGCTGGCCGCGGATGCCCTGCAGACGCTCCCTTTGTTTGTTGTCCACGACGGGCATTTTCAGATCAAGGCGTTCGAGTGACGAGGAGACGACCTCGGAGACGGCCAGCCGGGCAAACCACTTATTGTCGGCGGGAATCACAAACCAGGGTGCCCAGTCCGTGCTGGTGTTCTCCAGCATGTCCTCGAAGGCCTTCTGGTAGTCATCCCAGTATTTCCGTTCCTCATAGTCCGCGGCGGAAAATTTCCAGTTCTTGTCGGGCTCGTCGATGCGCGAGAGAAACCGCTTTTTCTGCTCGTCCTTGGAAATGTTTAGAAAGAATTTCAGGACGATTGTGCCGTTCTGACGAAGGTACTTCTCGAAGTTGTTGATCTCCTTGAAACGGTTCTCCCAGATGTTGCCTTTGATCGCCTCCGGGGGAAGCTTCTGTTTTGCAAGGAACTCTGGATGGACCCTGACGGCGAGAACCTCCTCGTAGTACGAGCGGTTGAATATGCCGATCATTCCCCGGCCCGGTAGCGCCTTAGATGCCCGCCAGAGATATCCCTGGTCGAGTTCTTCGGCCGAGGGGGACTTGAAGCTCGTGACGTGGCAGCCCTGCGGATTGATCCCGGACATGACGTGGCGGATCGCGCCGTCCTTGCCTGCGGCATCCATCGCTTGGAAGATGATCAGCAGGGCGTATGTGTCCTGCGCGTAGAGCACCTGCTGCATTTCGGAGAGGCGCTGGACGTTCGAGGCGACCTTTTGCAAGGCCCCGGCCTTGTCGTCGTATCCGCCCGTGAAATCGGGATCGAAGTCCCTCTTCAGCGACACGGCCTTTCCGGGTTCGACTGCTATGTCGCGGAATCGGAACTTAACCTGGCCGCTCTCGCCGACCGGTATCTTTCGCTTTTTGTCAAAGTCCACGTCGAGTTTCATTGCGCTCTCTCCCTCTCACAAACGGGGCCGTCAACAGCCCCGGATTTGCAAAGCCACCTTCTTTCCTTGTTACTAAATTATGCTATCATCAAATACGACAATAGCCAGACGATCCTTTAATTCAACTACATAGATAGACTTTTATCCAATTGGAGAGTGGTGCAGCTCGGCTTCGACAGCCGAAGCGCCATAAAAGAGGGGGGTAAAATGACGATTTCGAGTAAGCAAGGCGACAACGTTTCAAACAAGAATCTGTTCATGACGGCCGACGAACTTAGGGACTATGCCGACACAATCGACACCGCGCGTGCATCGAAGGCTTTCGACGGAATGAAGAACGCGGAGGATGCGCGAAAGATCGTTATGGAGAGAATGTCCAAACCGATCGAGGTCACCGACCAGATGCGGGCGAGCATTCTTTCCCGCGTCAAGGCGGCAGCAGCCGAAGGCAAAAACGAACTGATGGTGCTTCAGTTTCCAGTAGAAATCTGCACTGACGATGGTCGCGCGATCAACAACAACGAGCCCGAATGGCCCGACACGCTCACGGGTGTTCCCCGGCAGGCCTATGAGGCATGGCGGGACCGGTTGAAGCCCGCGGGCTACCGCCTCACCGCCTCGATCGTCGAATGGCCGCATGGAATGCCGGGCGATGTCGGCATGTTCCTTGGATGGAGCAAACCGAAGGAGCTGTGATCGTAGCCAATCTGCTCCCGGCCGTGCTGCGGCGAAAAATCAACATCTGAGATGGCCGTCAGCCGGTCTGCATGGACAACATTCTGTTCAGGCCGCTTTGAATGGCTGAACGACGCCGGCTTTCGGTCGTTGGTGATCGGAAATCGCTTAAGCGAAAGCATCAGAGTTACCTCCGGAGTCGACCGCCGCCATGCCGACGTTTCCATTGATCGCCAGCCTAAGGGAATATCGGATCGCTTGGCTTAAGCATGATCTGACGTCAGGACTTTCCATCGCGGCGGTCGGTCTCCCGAGTGCGATCGCTTACCCAGCACTGGCGGGTTTGCCGCCGGAAGTCGGCATTTATGCGAGCATCATGGCGGTGCTCGGCTACGCTCTTCTTGGGTCGTCGCGGCAGCTCGTCGTCGGGCCGGACGCAGCCACGGTAACGGTACTTGCGGCGGTGCTCGTTTCCTTCGGCCTCTCAACAGTTGCAGAGAACGTAGTAGCCTCTGCGGCCGTCGCGGCAATTGTTGGCCTGCTTTGTGTTCTGGCAAGCTTCCTCAGGCTCGGCTTCATCGCCAATCTTCTCTCGCGTCCGATCCTGATCGGCTTCATGACGGGTATTTCGCTGTCAATCCTGGTCGGGCAGATAGGCCGCCTCACCGGAGTAAAGATCGAAAGCGATGGGCTCTTCCCTCCCCTGTTTGAAATCGCTGCGAAATCAGATCTAATCCATTGGCCGACCCTTGGTTTGGGATTGGGACTGTTCGTTCTGCTCCGCTTGTTGGGCGCGCTGGTGCCGTCAATTCCTGGACCCCTTGTCGTCGTGGCGCTCGCCACCGCCTTGTCGTCCGCCTTTGATTTTGCGGCCCTTGGGATCAGTGTTGTCGGCGTCGTACCCTCGCATCTACCGTTCCCGTCGATACCAATTCCGCAGCGCGTCGCCATTGGTGATCTCATCTTTGGTGCCGGGGCCGTGCTGATCGTCAGCTTTGGATCGGGTATTCTGACGGCGCGCAGTTTTGGTACGAAGAACAAATACCCCGTCGACGCAAATCGTGAACTTCTCGGGTTTGGAGGTGCCAATCTTGCCTCGGGATTGTTCGGCGGCTTTCCTGTCACCGCGTCGGATTCCCGCACTGCAATCAACGATATGATGGGTGGCAGGACGCAGTTGGCGGCTCTGTTCTCCGCCGCCGCCCTGGCGCTCACGGTCCTGTTTCTGTCCGATGCACTGGCCGTTCTCCCAACTGCTGCACTAGGAGCAGTTCTTGCGTCGGCAGCGATTGGCCTGATCGATCTTGAAGCGCTCAGAGCCTTATGGAGGGTCAGCCGTGTAGAGTTTTTCTTTGCGCTGATCAGTATTATGGGTGTCCTCGCTCTGGGTGTTTTAAGGGGTGTGATCGTCGCTGTGGTTGCCACTCTGCTTTACCTTGTCATGCAGGGAATGACGCCGCGAGATGCTATGTTGGGGCGTATTCCGGGACGCGGCGGCTTCTACAAGCTTCATCGGCATGCGCAGGCGAAGCCGGTTCCCGGTCTGGCGATTTATCTCCTCCAAGGCAGTCTGCTTTTCTTCAATGCTGATTACGTCAAGCGGCGGATTGAGGACATTTTTGCAAAACTGGGGCCTGATACGACAGGATTCATCTTCGATGCGGGAGCCTCCCCCCTCATCGACAGCACCGCAGCCGTTATACTCGACGAAATACGGGCAATGGCAGGAGAACGGGGCATGAAATTCGCACTTGTCGATCTCCACAGTGCGCCCCTTGCGATACTCGAACGCTCCGGCGTCCTTGCCAGAATAGGTCCCGCCATGATTTTCGATGATCTGGAAGAGGCTGTGACGGCCTTACAGATGGAAACATCGCACGCTTGAAGGGAAGAGCCAGTGGAAGCAATAAAACGCCAAGCCCGACTGACCGTATCGCTTTTTTCGTTCCCCGAGGCATCGCGTGGAACGCCTAGCCCCGCCTCCCTCCCCCCGCCCGAACGCGAAGGGGCCCGATCTTCAACTTCCGTAGCGAAGGTCGTCATTTCGCCCAGCGTACACACGCGGAATCGCGCGAAACTGATCGACAATGAGCCTGTTATCAGGGAACGAAACGAGGTCCCCAGGAGCCGCCGCACTGTCTATATTATCGATATCGTCGCCACCTATCTGGACATCATGAGGAAACACGAGACGATAACGCTGGTAAGAAGATCCGGTTTCCACGCGATCTGAATGCAGACCCTCCTACCGCTGACAACAACTATTCAATTTGTGAACCTGTTGCTGGTCGTGAACTTCAGCATGAAGGGTGCTTCTACCGGTAGAGCATCGACATCTGTTCTGCGATATCCGGGCGTTACGAAGATCTTTATCGGCGGCCAACCGTCTCGAACCGACGCCGCAGTTTCAGGCCATCGATATTCGGTACAGCGGCACTTCTGGCATTAAAAAACCCGGCTGGTGTGAAGCCGGGTTCTCGACGTAACCGGGACGCCTTCCCGTTAGTGCGTAGTGCTGTTGATGAGTGCATCGATGAGTTTGATCTGCGAGCGATTACCGCGCTTATACTCGTTGATCAAAATCTTTGCTTCTGCAGTCGCATCCTTGCGCAGAATGCGATGTTGCGTACACCAAGCGTCAAGAACCGTCTGGAGCAAATCGAGGTCTTTTGGGGGTATTGCGATATCGGATAAATGCATCATTTTTCCTCCCAAGGATGACATCTTTTTTTTGTGAGAAACCGCCTCCTCGCGACCTCCCGCACCAGTATCCTTAGTCTAAAGTAGCAGGCGCACAAGATGAAAATATGACGTTTTTCATGAGGTACGTACCCGTTTTCGAGTGTTCGGAATCTCTGCATATTTTTATTGCAGAACTGGAAGAAGGCACCCCGTTCGTCGTCGGATTTTGGCCTAAGGGTTGATGGCACCTAAGCGCCGGCCGCAAGCAGACATGCCACCTGGCAGTGTGCTAGTTGCGGCGCTTCGATGGGTGTAGACTGCCATCACAACAGCCTTTCATACAAGGGAACGGTGATGAGTATCCCCGAGCTCGACAGGAAGCTGCTGGCGATCCTGGCGGCGGATATGGTAGGCTACTCGAAGGCGATGGAGGCCGATGAGGCCGGTACCATCAAGTACTGAAGACCATCCGCGCCGAGCAAACTGATGACGACGGAGCGCTCGTCGCGTTTGACAACGTGGTTGATGCGGTTGCCTGCGCCGGGAGTTTCAGAATGCCGTGGCGGCGCGCAACGCCGGCTACCGGAGCGTCAGCGCATTGTATTCCGCGTCGGGATCAATCTGGGCGAGTGGTGTTGGTGGACGGCGATGTGTACGGCGATGGGGTGAATGTCGCCGCGCGGCTCGAGCAGTTGGCCGAGCGTGGCGGCGTGATGGTGTCGGGGACGGGCTAGACCGCTTCGGTACTTAACCGGAGCGACAGCTTTTGGGAGGTTTCATGAAAATGTCGAACGGCCGAATTGGAGGTGCAAAGCTGCCGCGGCGTCTCGACAGCAAGGGGGCCGGAGGCGGACCGTCGGTTGCCAAAACGGTCAATGCCAGAAGCAGACATCCGGAACGTCGGTGAAGAGGGATCGGCCCAGGCTGCCGTCCACGGGGCCTCAATGGCGTCTTCCTTTTCTGGGAATGAGCGTTCTGAAAAGTTCATCAAGATTGGCTCCTGAGCCACCGCCTTTGAGTGCCAGATGAAAAGAGACAGGCTAGTTTCGACTAAAAAAAGCGAGTACGCTAATTCCGGGATGATCATCAGGCCATCGACCATGCGGCCACTGAAAGCAGCGGTCGTCGGCGCGGATAGCCAGGTCGTTGATGCAGGCATAGCGCATCCGCATCAGGCCGCTATCGTCAAACTCCCAATTCTCGTTCCCGAACGATCTGAACCAGTTCCCACTGTGGTCGTGCCACTCATAGGCAAACCTAACGGCGCTACGATTGTCGCTAAGCGCCCAGAGCTCCTTGATCAAACGGTAGTCGAGCTCCGGCCGCCATTTTGCCGAAAGGAACGCGACGATCGCTTCCCTCCCGGTGACAAACTCGGCACGATTCCGCCACTGGCTGTCTACCGTATATGCCAGAGCGACCCTCGCCGGGTCGCGGCTGTTCGAGCCGTCTTCAGCAAGACGAACTTTCTCGACTGCGCTTTCAAACGTAAAAGGTGGAGGGGTGGTCGTTGAGCTTCGGTCATCTTTCCGGGTTCTCCAACCGCGCGCGCAAAGTCGCGTTCTCGGTTTCCAATCGCTGCAGTTGTTCACGAAGAGGAGCGACAGCTTGTTCAACCTGCTGTTCGGTGTAGCGCGGGATGATGTGCTGTGGGCAATTCCAATCGAACGCCTCAAGCCGAAGCCTGAAGATCCGTTCCGCCCTTCCTTTGTAGGTCGGGTCGGAGACCAGTTCGGTGAGTTCCTGGTCAGCATCAAGCGCCAGTCGCTCCACATACGCGTAAATTTTGAGCCGTGCCCGTCGCACATAATCCATCAAAAACAGGCAGGTCCGATCGTTAGCGGCAAAATTGCCGGCGCTGATGTACTGGCGATTACCCCGGTAGTCGGCAAAGGCCAATGTTCGCTGATCGACGACCTTAAGGAAGCCGGCTATTCCTCCACGGTGTTGAACGTATGGCCAACCCCTTTCGGAGGCCGATGCCATATAGAAGCTGTCACGTGAGGCGATGAAGGCGATCTCGTCTTCGGTGAGCGTGTCTGAAGGGCGGTTGTCAGCGCCCAGCCATATCTGGTCCACCCCCATGTTAGCCTGAGCCGCTCTGACGCTTGGCGTTACAGCGACCTCAAGGAAATGATATGGCATGCCTATTCTCCTTGCCCAGGCAGGCTCGCATCGTAGTCTCACGGTGCGAGCCCGGATCTATCTTTGGGTAGCCGAAATCAGTGCTTGGCAATTTATACCCTTAAGATCACCGAGAGCAGACATCAGTCCTGCAAGGCCCAGTCTGCGACCTGCCAACGCATCTCCCCATGATCAGCAACGACACGACCGAGCCCAGGGAACGGCATGTGCGTGGCAGCGATGAGTGCGCCTTCCGACGCGGCACGCGGAAAGAAGCGATCACGCATGGCTTTCGCAGCGGCACGGTCCTGCTCAAACAGGAAGAACACATCGGTCGCGGCCGGATGCACGACCGGAAAAATCATATCCGAAACCATGATCATGCTCTTCCCGCCATCTTCGACCCGCACGCCGATATGGCCGGGTGTATGGCCGGTCAAGTCGACGATCGAAACGCCCCGCATAATCTCGCGCTCTCCGTCGATCGCTTGGAGCCTCGGATATAGCCGCACGACCTCCTGCGCCATCCTGAAGCTCGTCTGCAGGTAATCAGGTGCGCCGTTGCGCTTGGCCGGATCGGTCCAGTGATTGATGTCGCGACGATCGATATAAAGCTCGGCTCCGGGGTAGTTGTTCTTACCTCCCAGAACCAGCCCACCCATGTGGTCTTGGTGCATATGCGTTACGATAACCGCGTCGATCTTGTCGGGCTTCAGACCGAGCGCGGCGAGTGCCTGTGGTAACTGTCCGGTCTGCCCGATCGAACCTGCCGCACCGGCATCGATCAGGATGCAGCGCTCGCCATCCTCGACGAGATATTGGTTGAAGAGGAACCGAACGCCACTCGGCCGGGCGGTAAACTGTGCGCTTGCCGCCCTCTCGACCTCGGGCGCTGAGCGCCCCGGAAAGTAGTCATAGGGCATATCGGCATACCCATCCGTCAGTGCCGTCACGGTGAACCGACCGATGCGGATTTGTGCGACCGGGTTCACCGCAACAGGCGCCTTGGTAGCTTCCTGCGTCGCCGCACGGGCGGCTGAGCCGCCGAGCAGGCTTCCACCGAGGAGGCTTCCCCCGATGAGGCCGAGAGGCAGAGCGCCAGCGAAGGCGCGACGTGAAAGTTGAGGCATGACATCTTCCTCCGGATCAGTAGCACGATGGGAGCTACGTCGAGCCCCTTGACGACGCGAATGCTATGACATCCACAAATAACGGGGTATCCTGGCAATATGGAAACATTCTTCTCATTTTATGGAAGGCTTCGATGGATCGTTTTGACGCGATGACGGTGCTATTGGCGGTGGCCGACGCTGGCAGTCTTTCTGCCGGGGCACGGAGGCTGAATGCGCCGCTGGCCACGGTCAGCCGCAAAGTGTCCGATCTTGAAAAGCATCTTGGCGTTCGCTTGGTCGTGCGCACCCGCCGCGGCCTCGCCTTGACGGAGGAGGGGCGCGCCTTCGTCGCCGCGTCACGTCGTATTCTCGAGGAACTGGACGCGGCGGAGCGGCAGGCCAGCGGCGATTATGGAGCGCTGCGTGGCGGGCTGCACGTGACCGCGCCGATTGCCTTCGGCGAGCGCCATCTGCTGCCAATCGCGCTCGAATTCCTGAAGGAGCAACCCGATATCAACCTGCGGCTGACCCTGACTGATCGGCAGCTAAGTCTGACGGATGAGCACGTCGATGTAGCCCTACGGATCGGGCACCTGCCGGACAGCCCGATTATCGCAACACGGGTTGGTGCCGTCCGCCGGGTGATCTGCGCGAGCCCCGACTATCTCGCCCGCCGAGGAGTGCCGCGTCAGCCGGAAGACCTCGCCCCGCATGATGGCATAAGCTTCCAGGGCTTCGAAACCGCCCCGGAATGGCGATACCGCCGGGACGGCGCAGCCTTTGCCGTCGAGCCGCGCCTCAAACTCGCGGTCAACACGACAGAGGCTGCCATTCAGGCTGCGCTGGCCGGTATCGGCATTATTCGCGTGCTTTCTTACCAGATAAACGAACATTTGCGCTCTGGCGCTCTGCAGGAATTGTTGGCGGAGTTCGCACCGGAGCCGCTGCCAGTAAATGTTATTCACGGACCAGCCGATCCGCTGTCGCTGAAGGTGCGCTGCTTCCTCGACTGGATCGGCCCCCGCCTGCGCGCGCGGATGGCATCCTAGCCTTCCGCCTATCAGACGCGCCCCCGTTAATGGCGGTCAGGCTCACCGGTAGTCGATCGCCTGCATTGACGACCGCTTGCCCTAGCGGACCGTCAAGGACATCCGCCACCGGCGAGTTGATTTCCGCTTTGGCGCACAGGCGATCAACGCCGCAGTGCATGCCTTTAGCGCGACCGAGTGTGCGGTGTCTTTCAGCGAGGCCGGCCATTCGGCGAGATGGCGATAGGCATCCATCACGCTGCGAACCTCTGCCGGAAATCCGAGGCCGACGAGAATTGGAACAGGCTGTCTGAACATATCGGGTTTCATCGCTCTCTCCTTCCCAACCCGGATGTTGACGGGCGCCGTCGCTACGGCGCCCTGTTCTGCTGAAATATGGATTAAGCCGCCTTCTGCGCTTCGACCTGCCCTGGAGCACCGGATATCCGTGCGGGCTCGCACTGAATCGAGATTTTGCGTGGCTTCAGTGCCTCCGGGATCTCGCGAACGAGGTCAATCGACAGCAGACCGTTACTCATATCCGCCCCGTTCACCCTGACATGGTCGGCAAGCTCGAACCGGTGTTCGAACGGCCGGCCGGCAATGCCACGATGCAGGTAACCATCCGTGGATGTCTCCTGCTTCTTGCCTGTCACGGTCAGAAGATTGGATTGGAAGGTGATGTCGAGATCGTCCTGGGCAAAGCCTGCCACCGCAATCGAGATCCGATAGGTGTCATCGCCGGTCTTGACGATGTCATAGGGCGGCCAGTCGCTGATCGAGCGGGCACGCTGAGCATTTTCCAGAAGGTTGAAGATCCGATCGAAGCCGACGCTCGACCGGTACAGTGGTGCATAGTCATTAGTAGATGTTGCCATAGCCATATCCTCCTTGAAGCAACATGGGTACGGAAGCGCCGAAAGCGGCCCTTCCAGCAAGGCCAGCCCCGTCATCAGCGGCTGGCGTCAATCGATTTGGTTTTTGGCAATTTCGGATTCAAGAGCACCAGCAGAAAAAATTTGACACGGTTTCATCACCCAGCCACTGGCTCAATCCAGTTCATAAACGGCCGCATTATCCTGGACCTCGCGCAGGCCTTTGTCGTCGGTCCAGCCCCGGAATTCGATCTCAGCAATCAACGTCGGCTGCGCAAACACATAGGTCTTGCCTTTCAAAGGGACGACCGGCGCCTTGGTTTTCAGCAGGTCGAGCGTCTTCTTCAGATATGCGGCATCCTTTTCCTTGAAGCCCGTGCCCACGGCGCCAACATAAACCCAATCATGGCCTCGTCGGCCTGCAAGCAGCAGACTGCCGATGCCACCGTGCGCAGCGGCGGACTGCTCGTAGCCGACGATCATGAAACTCTCGCTCTGCACGCATTTGATCTTTAGCCAGTCTCCCCTCCGCCCGAGGGGTAAGGGCTGTCGCGGTGTTTCGCGAAAATCCCTTCCAACCCACCATTGTAGAGATAATCGAACCCCGAAGTTTACCCGTTTACCGTTCGGGGGACGGGTAACGAAGTTGATAATCAGGCTGCGCCACGTCAGTAGGCAAACCCGAAGGAACATTCCCCCACGCGGAGCCGACATTTATGATCCGAACGCTTCTGATCGTTGCAGCGATAGCGATGCTGACTGCATGTGGAGCCAAGAAAGTGGTGTATAAGTGCGTGGTTACACCGACCAATCTGGTGGAGTGTGGGGTGGCCCCATAAAAACGGCCCACAATAGATCAAGAGACGATGGGGGGACCAACGAACCCTCCAGTCAGGCTTCACGACCTGGCTGTCGCGCATCACCGCGACAATATCCGAGGCCATGTTCCCTTCGGAACTGCCGATACTGCACCGTTCTTCTAGAACAGGATCAGGGACCGAAACGACGGTCGGCAACGCCCGACCCAAAGAGGATATGACAATGAAGAGCCTGTTGAAGATTGCCCTGGCTGCTGCGGCGTTTGCGATCACCGCACCGGCGGCGATGGCCAATACATTCGTCGCCTGGCAGGTGTCGGACGTCGCATGGAACGACGTGCTGAACGCGCGTGCCTGGCCGTCGGCGCAGTCGGCCGTCCGTGCCGGCTATCCGAACGGCACCACCATGCAGATGACCGGTCGCTGCATGAACGGCATCGATCTCAATGTGATTTCCGGCTGGTCGACCGGTGCCCAGCGCAAGGCTGTCCGCTCCACCTGGTGCCAGATCTGGCATGATCCGGGCCAGAACGGCGACTGGCAGACGGGCTGGGTCTTCGGCCGCTACATCAAGCCGCAAGGCTGGTGAGCACTCCAGCCACACCTTGCGCCTTCACATAGATATCGCGGCCTTCGCCCGGCGATGTCGTCAGAGAGACAAACGCTGCTTGTATCAGAACTCCTCCCAGCTATCGGTCGCACTTGCAACCTGGCCACCGCCAAACGCCTTGGCAACCGAGTTGGCCATCCGCCGCGCCGGCGAGGAGACAGGCTTATGCTGATTGCTTGCGATCGTCAGCCCTGCCGGTTTCTTGGCAGTCATCGTTTGCGTGCGTTGCCCGCCAAGCTGGAACTGGCTGATAAGTTCGCGTAGCCGGCCAGCCTCATTGGCGAGCGTTGCGCTGGCTGCGTTGGTTTCTTCAACCATGGCTGCGTTCTGCTGTGTCACCTGGTCCATCTGGTTGACGGCCGTGTTCACCTCGGCAAGGCCAATGGATTGTTCACGCGCGGAAATAGCAATGGAATCCATATGCTGGTTTACCGTGACGATATAGCTTTCGATCATTTTCAGCGCTTGGCCAGTTTCGCTGACAAGCTTGACGCCGCTCTGAACCTCCACGCTGGAATTGCGGATGAGATCCTTGATTTCCTTTGCCGCTTTCGCCGAGCGCTGCGCCAGTTCACGTACTTCCTGCGCCACAACAGCAAAGCCCTTTCCGGCGTCCCCGGCACGTGCCGCTTCAACCCCTGCATTCAACGCAAGGAGGTTGGTCTGGAAGGCGATCTCGTCGATGACGCCGATAATACTGGCGATCTGGTTTGAGGACTGCTCGATCTTCTGCATGGCGTTGACAGCGTCCGCAACCACCCGGCCAGACTCCGCCGCGCTCTTGTTGGCTTCAACGGCCACCGTCCGCGCCTCATCTGCACGTTTAGAAGAGTTGGTAACGTTTGCGGTGATCTGATCCAGTGCGGCGGCGGTTTCCTCTAACGACGCGGCCTGCTGCTCGGTCCGCTTTGACAGATCTTCCGCACTCTGGCTGATTTCTCGTGTGCCGTTGTCAATTGATCCTGTTGATCGAGCGACAGAGCCCAGCGTTTCGGCAAGCTGTCCAATTGCCGCGTTGAAGTCCGATCGAAGGCTCTCAAAATCGGAGGCAAAGGGCTCAGAAAGGTGGAAAGTAAGGTCTCCGCTGGCGAGATGCTTCAAACCGTTGGCCAGACCCGATGTTGCCTTAGCCATTGCCTCGGCCTTTATCCGCTCGACCTCGGCCACCTTGCGCTGCTCTACTTCAGTCTGGTTTCGCTGAGTATGGGCTTCCTGCTCGAGGCGCAGATTGGCGACAGCGTTCGCGCGAAATACTTCGACAGCGGCGGCCATCTCACCGATCTCATCGGCGCGTCCGTCGTAGGGAATTGCAGAGTTTGAATCACCTTCCGCCAGCCTCTTCATCGAGGTGGTAATTGTCTGGATTGGCTTGGCAATGCCCGCCACGGCAAACCAGATAGAACCGCCGATCGCCACGGCACACAAGCCGATGGCGATCAACGTCATGACCAGAGCAGTGTCATGGACGACCTGGCTGCTCGAATAGGTTTCCTTCGCCCCGGCTTCGGCGGTCTCGACAAGAGTGCTCACCTGCTTGACGATCTTGTCGCCCAGAGGCGCCAATTCCGACCAAAGTATTTGCTTGGCTTCCTCGGTCTTGCCTATACGGGAGGCGGTGACGACTCGCTCGCCGACGGCGTTGTAGTTCTGCACATCCGCCCGGATCTGAGTGGTGATATCGAACTGGCCCTGATTGATGCCACTCGTTTCGTAGGCTACCAAGTGCGCGAGAAAAGCAGCGCCAGTCTGCTTTATCCTCGCCTCCGCACGTTCCTTCCCTGCGTCATCAACGGACAGAAGGTGGTCACGGTATACAACGCGCAGAGTGGTCAAGTCGGCGCTCATATTTTTGGCGAGGGCAAGGCTCGGCATCCAGTGTGTTGCCAGATCACTAACATAGTTATTGACGACTTCCAGGCGATTTACCGAATAAAACGCGAAGCCACCAAATATCATGCTGACTGCAATCAGCATTCCCACGAGCGCGGTTTTGATTTTCGGACTTGACATAGAATCTCCCATCGCTGGACCGTGGTCCGGCGGCACAAACAAAACCCGTCAGGCAAAATCATTCTGCTTATGGAGTGGGGTTGGTGGGAATACATCTCCGCACCAATTTCTTAGCTTTTCAAAAGCTAGCTCTAATATTAAGCCAAAAGCTTTCTTTTTATTTAACCTTCGGATTAGCGCTGGCTACTCCTAGGTCTTGTGTTGCTCAAGAAATCGTGTGCTTCAGCGCTGATCGGGGTCGGACACGGTGAATGGTGTTTCGCCTTGAAAGAAATCACCTAGCATCACGTAAAATGCCTTCTTTTGCCGCGTGGACGCTTGCCCGAGCGCACGGACTACCTTCGTCGTCCCGCACGTGGGAGTTTTAAAACGCGAGACGACTGCGTTCTGCCTTTGGCTATCGATCGCCTGTAGAATTTGGTGGCGGTTGCAAGCCATTTACAAAGGCTGACAGTCTTCTAGGACCGGCTACTCGATCGCATCCAATCGTCTGCGAACCAGCCGATCGTCGCGATGTCCGCGATCGAATAATCGTCGACGATCCAGTCGCGGCCTTCCAACTGGCAATCCAGGACCCCGAGGAGAAGCTTGGATTCGTCGGCAAAGCGCTGTCGAGCCGCTTGTCTTGGTAGTCCCTACCGCTCGACCGAAGTAAAAAGCCAAGCTGACTGAACATCGGCCCGATGGCCGACATCTGAAAGAACACCCAGGTCAGGGTTTCGTAACGTTGGGCGGGCGCATCCGGAATGAGCTGGCCCGTCTTCTCGGCCAGGTAGAGGAGAATCGCACCGGCTTCCCAGACGACAATGCGGTCGCCGTTTGGCCCTGACGGATCGATGATCGCCGGTATGCGGCCGTTCGGGTTCAAAGACACGAACGCCGGATCCTTCGACTCGTTTTTTGAGATGTCGACCAGGTGGGGCTCGTATTTCAGGCCAGTCTCCTCCAGCATGATCGAGATCTTGACGCCATTGGGCGTGGGAGAAGCCGCGTAAAGTTGCAGGCGATCGGGATGAGACGCCGGCCAGCGCTGCGTGATCGGAAAGGACGAGAGGTCTTGCATAATTCTGCGATCCTCAAAGGCCAACGCCATGTTTCAACGCGCGAACAAGGGAGAGCAGTGATTGAGATGTGCCGTCATACCCTTCTACGAGATGCGCCATGCTCACGTCAGCGAGCACACCGCGCTCCAGCAGGCCTGCGACGACACCAAACTTGTCTTCCGGTGCATCGCCTGGACTCAACTTGGCGGTGAGATCAAAACTCTCGATCTCCAGCCGATACCCTTGGATCAGCTTGCGCCAGCCCTGCCAGAGGTCGGGTGCCAACTCATCGGTGCGCCAGCCACCTTCTGGTTCACTGGCTGACACTAAGTCCCTAATCTGCGTTTGTAGCGCGAGGTCATCCATAAACTCCAGTCGACCGTTCAGAATCAAACTGACGTAGTTATATGTAGGTGCGGTCCTGCTTCGATCAGAGTCAGGCTGTTGAAAGCTGCATGTAAACCAACTCGGCGAAATGGCGGCGCCAGGACCTTGAACCAGAATCGTAACAGGTGTTCCAATTTTCATGTCGGGAGCGATGGGGTTGGCTCTCGCTAGATGGAATTCAAGCGCGCCGACCGGAGCTTTACCGTTTCGGAAAGTAAGGGGGGCATGGGCAATGCGCGGTCCTTGGGATCCGTTGACCGAGATGGCCGCGAACGGAAACGTTTCCACCAGAGCACGAACGAGAGCCGGATCGGTGTGTTTGTATTCAGCGTAATGCATGCTTCGTCCTCGATAGGGTTTGCCTCGACCGCTGTCAGCGACCATTGGGTACGCAACACGAAATCAGGCTGCTCGGACTTTGTTGACGCGGCCGATTGCCGGTGACGATCAGCACCGCACGAGTTCAGCAGAACACACCGGCCTTCGTTGTCAATATAGACAGCCATTTAGCCTTCCGTAGTTCGCGACATCCAATGCGGTTCACACATCGGCAATTGCGGTTTCCGCATGGAATGCCATCACGTGATGACGTTTATTGGAGGGTGGCCTAACTCGCGGTGTAGCCCAGCTTTCCAAACTACCGCTGCTGCATCGTTGCCGCCATCTCTTGCCGGATGGCGCTCAATGCTTCCAGGCGCTGCTTTTGATCAAGCTTTCGCCCAGCACAGCGAGACTGATTCCAAGGAGGGCAATGTCTTTGATCAAGAATGATCCAACAAATGTGAGGTACGGGAATCCGCCCGAGGCGGCTTCCCAAATCGGCAAGGCGAACAATGTCGAAGCAGTCGTCGCAAACGTTAATGCCCCGAGGGCCCCGGCAGCAAGCCCTGCGCGGACCGACCAGAATGACGTGATGAACAGAGCGGCTGTGAAGAGTTCGACGACGCCGAGCAGGTAGCTGGTGCCGGCGAATCCAAAGACCGAGTAAAGCCATGCCAACCAGGGCGTGCCGTTGATCAGAGGTTTGAGCGCGTCAATTTCCATTTGGGTAAACTTCAGAATACCGATGAGGAGAAGAGGCAAGACAACGCCGGCCAGGGAAATAACACGGCCAGCAGTGAGTGTTAGGCGGTCTGCTGGCCGAGCCCTCAGGCAAGCTTCGGCAGCGGTAGGGATGTGAACGGTAGCCATTCGAAACGATCCTTTATCATGGAAAAACTCAGGGAAACTGTATGCGCGACGCATATAAAACACGAAAGCAACTTGATGTCTATGCCTGGTGCATATATATTTAGGGCATGGATGAGGGAAAAATTGAAAACGTCTTGGGGGCGCTTCTGCTTGCACTGTCGGACTCTATGGTTCGGGATAGTGAGCGCCATGCGCCCGAGCCGGGGGCGGCCGCTTCCGCGTTGGCGTTGTTGGGAGATGCGCCCTCCATCGAGCGGCTACGTTGGACCCTCGGGTTGTCGCATCCTGGGGCCGTTTGCCTTGTCGATCGCTTGACCGCCGAGGGACTGGTTCGGCGACACCCGAGTAAAAATGACCTCCGCGCCGCGGAGGTGCATCTGACAGAAGTGGGCAGGGAGAGATCCGCGGCAATCTATCCGCGAGACAGCGCAGAATGGCGTAGGCTTTGAAGCATCTCGAGCCCTTGGAACGCGTTGCTTTTGGTGAACTAACCTAAAAAATGCTGGTTCAGTTCATAGGGAGTATAGAAGACGCGTGTTCGGGTATGCCGGCTATGCGATCACGGCTCCTGCACCCGATTGCCCAGTCAGCCAAGCTTTGCTTTCGCAGGCGGGCGGAGGAATACGCTTGGCAGCACTGCAGGCGGGCGATGATTCATTAATCGGCGAATTCAATGTCACACGGGTGTATTGATGCGGTCAAAGTTACTACAGATTTAAGTGTAGATGGCCCGAACGTTCGAGTTCCGATGGCTTGTGTGCACTTCCTTTAAAGTATCGTGCGCAAAGGGCTGGAAGCTTTGGATAAGAGCTTCGCCTAGGCAAAGCGGTACGAAAGACTTCAAACCGAGGCCGCTTTGGGCAACCCGCCTCAAAAGCCGACAACGTGACCGCTAGCTAACATCTTGTCGGACAGCCCTGAAATTTTGCTCCGGGCCGTCATGGATTGCGCCGACATTTGGCGCCAGACTGCTTCAGAGCGCTTCGCCAGATCCCTATTGGTGCGGAAAACCCTAACCTCGAGATCAACATCCAGAGGTTCTGGTCCAGCCCGGACCAACTTGCCAGTCAGGATGTCGTTATGTGTTATGCTCAAAGGTAGCCACGCCACTCCCATCCCCAGAAGGGTCATCGAGCGCAGGCCGTCGGCCTGCGCATTTTCGAAGATCAGGCGTAGTCGGGAGAGGGAGCCATCCCGTCCGATGGCACCGTCGACGGCCCGGCCTAGAGTGCACACCGTCTCGTACCCTAGATAAAGCACGTCGGTTTCGCTGCCGCTAGTCAGGCGATGGCGTGGCTCGCCTGCCCTGTCCGGAACCGATAACGGAACGAGTTTATCTCTCCCCACAAGTATCGAATCGCACCTTGAAAGAGGGAGAGCTTCATACGCGCTTTTCAGATCAGCTCGAGCATCGACAAAGCATACGACGAAATCGACGTCGCCGTTTTCAAGGGCGCCGCAACAGGATCCGAGGCCGTCGGATCGAACGTTGAGGGGAAGCGATCCGACCTGACGTTGGAGGATGGGAAGCCATTTCGGGAAAAATGTAACGGAGAGGACATGCGGCGCGGCGAACCGTACGGCTGTCATTCTTTTATCGGCTTCGTCGCGTATCGCCCTGCGGGTTCCGTTCAACCGCCCAACGACATCGCTTGATATCGCCAGCAGTTCTTCGCCAGCCTTAGTTAGGTAGATGGGATTCTTGCTTTCTTCGAGTCATCTGATATCGAGCATTTATGCCTCCGTTAGCTTTAGACTACGTGGTGCATGCGGTTGTTACTCATGCGAATATTGCAATCTACGATGCTGCATTCGCATGTTGCGCGACCAGTTCTTGACTTCACAAGTGCCGAGGGAGCAATTAGTTTATAATTGGCATTCGCTTCACTTCTTCGCGCTTAGGTCATACTTTATTTTGAAGAGCACATACTACCGGGCAGTCTGGACAAGCACTGAGGTCGCACAAGCGACAAACCGAATAACCGTGATCGAGATCTTCGACGAAATTCGAGAGAAGCTTCTCGGTGAGCAATCGGTATGTCTCTCTTTCAGCGGGATCCAAGCCCTGTAAAGCTCTGGCTATACGCTCGAAGCGAGAAGACAAGATCGCATCACAGCTCGTTTCACCCGCTTCCGTTAAATGGAGAGCGACGGCTCGCCGATCGCTTGCGCTCGGTCGTCTTACGACCAAGTCATCCGTCACAAGCCGATCTATCAGGCGGACCGTGGCGGAATGCGAAAGTCCCAAAGCGCGTCGCATCTGCTCGATCGGCATCCCAGGCTGGTGCCGCAACAGCGCGATCGCCGCCGCCGCCTGCCCTTTCTCCGGAGCTTGGTTTTCTGTCTCTCGCAGTACGGCGTCAGCGAGGCCCAAAACCATTGCGCCGATCACGTTCTCTGTTTTTTTCTCATCCATTGCGAAAATATATATGCGTCACGCATAGACATCAAGCAAAATTAATATATGCTTGGCGCATACAAATCAAAGGAGAACGAAATGACACAGAACATCACATCCGTCGCCGATCGCGCTATCACAGGCTTGGATCGCATCATATCCGCCGCCACGATTACGAAGGCCGGCCGAGGCGTAGCACTCGCGGGAGTGGTCTTGCCGCTTCTGCTGATCGGCCTTCTCAAATTCACCCAGATTGAAGTCGATGCGCTGAAGCCTCTCATCACAAACACCCCATGGCTGTCATGGCTCTATCCCGCCTTCGGAGAAGTCGGCGCTACGGCCCTTCTGGGTACCGCGGAAATCTTCACCGCCATTCTCCTGATCGCATCGCCCTGGTCGGCGCGCGCCGGGGTACTCGGTGGTGCGATCGGCTCGCTCACCTTCCTCACCACCGTTTCGGTGATGTTCGCGCTACCGATCTGGTACGCCGAACTTGGCGGCTTCCCCTGGATCAATCCTGTTGGTCAGTTCCTGCTCAAAGACGTGTCGCTTCTCGGCATAAGCATCGTCATTTTTGGCGAAAGTCTCACACGTGCCAAGTCCCAGGTTTCCCAGGCCTGATCGATCGCTTCCGTCGAGGATTGGCGAAGAACACGTCGCAGATCATCACGATCTCGTTTCCCTCGACAGACTGGGACGGCCAGGCCAAGCTTGGCCTTGGTCGATCCCGCTAGAAACTCCAACGGGGGCTGGGCAAAGCCCATGCCCCGGACAGCCTGATTTCTCCAAGGATAACCACAATGAAAACCGAGAAACTGGAATTCGCGGGCCACGCGGGCGGCATACTTGCCGCCCGGCTCGACTTGCCAGACGGGGACATCCGCGGCTATGCGCTTTTTGCGCACTGCTTCACCTGCTCGAAGGATTTGATGGCTGTACGCCGGATATCTGCCGGGCTTGTACGGCATGGATTCGCTCTCATGCGCTTCGATTTTACAGGTTTGGGAGCCTCGGATGGAGAGTTCGCGTCAACGAATTTCTCATCCAATATAGAGGACCTCAAGCGGGCAGCAGCCCATCTGGCCGATATCCGCGAGGCGCCCCGCCTCATCATCGGCCACTCGCTTGGAGGTGCTGCGGTTTTAGCCGCAGCCTCCTCCATCCCCGGCATCGAGGCTGTGGTGACCATCGGCGCTCCGGCAGACGTCGCCCACGTCCTGCACAATTTTGGATCGGACCTGGCGGAAATCGAGGGAAAGGGCGAGGCGACGGTTTCGTTACATCGACGTGAATTCACGATTGAGAGGCAGTTTATTGAGGATGCCAGGACAGCCAATTTTGTCGGTGCGGATCCCCGCCCTGCGCAAGCCGCTTCTTATCCTGCATCCGCCGCTCGACGACACCGTCGGAATTGAAAATGCCGCGTTGATTTTTGCGGCAGCGAAACACCCAAAAAGCTTTGTCTCCCTCGACGGAGCGGATCATCTTCTGACCCGCGCCAAGGATGCCGAGTATGCCGCCAGCGTGATTGCGGGCTGGTCATCGCGTTACATCGGCAGCGCGGCAAAGGATCCAAGCACGCCGAGGCGTCGGACCAGCGGTAAGAACCGGAAATCCTTCAACGACATGCTGCCCAGGCGGAATAGGGTTGATTAAGTTGTTGTCCGTGGATTTTCCAGAAAATCCCCTCGTGACCATCCCGCTTCCAATCTTTGGCATCGTGCGTGGCCCGGACGCGGGTAGACGGCGTCCGGGGAAATCACTTATTTTTTCGGCGGCTCAGCAAGCGGTTTTCCAGCTTCGACAATATAGGTGACCAGTTCCTTCACAGCAGTTTTCCCTGTGCTCGTCGCGGCGTGGGCCTTGCGCGGCAGGATAGCATAGCTATCGCCAGCTTTGAACGTCCGCACGGCTTCACCCTCGGTTTCCAAGCTGAACTCGCCGTCGAGAAGATATCCAACTTCATAATCTTCGTGGATGTGGAGTTCGACCGTTACCCCCGGCTCAATGACGGCGATGCCGAGGATTTCTTCCCTTTTGGGTGAACCTGCGAGCGGGACCCTTTCCAATTCGGTCCAAGTGATTCCTTTGATGTCGACTTGATCCTCGGCAGATGCAGAATGAGCGTAACTGGCCACGCCGGCGACCACTGCACAGACAAAAAGCTTCTTCAGGTCGATCATTTATTTTCTCCCATCCCAGGCCTAGCGGCCTTGTTGTCAGTTCGGAAAAGCAGCCTCCAGATTGTGTCTCGCGTCATCCCCTTCCCGGCTTAGGCCAGGTTGGTTTACGGAAAACACGTAGTCCTGTTCTGCGCCTACGCGGTCAATATGGCATTGTGCGCACCGCTCTTTCGGATGCTTCGTTGCAAGTTTCTGATAGGGAGGCTGCTGATGGCCGATCGAGAAATACGCCCAGCCTCCGGTGTCCTCCGGGTAGCGCTCGCTGTCCTTGAGCATCAGGGCGATACCTGTAAAACCGTGTTGATAAATCACTTTGCCGAACCAGGCGTTACACAGATACGCGGCGGACCATCGCAATTTTTAGCGTCGACGCTGGTAAAGCTGAACTCCTTTACGATCAGCGATCCTTCAGGCCACTTTCCCGTCTCCATGTAAGTTCGGTAAGCGTAAGGCTCCACATTAACGTTATGAAACTCTGGAGTAGGAGTAAGCTTTTCATCCAGCAAGGAAGTGGTTATCGGTTCCCAGGCCACATATGCGTGAACCCAGGATCTGTAACCCCTTGGGAGCTCGGCTTGGCCGCTCTCGGTAAACGCGAGCTTGGCCGTTACTGCGGATGGACACCCGCTGGCGCTTACAGCCGAATGTATTCCACCGATGAGAGTTCCGGCGAAAAACGTCAAGATGCGCCTCATGAAAGCTCCCTCTGGGTTATTCGCTCATGGCGAAAACCTATTCGCCTGCTAACTTACCGAAAATATTACATTTTTAACGGGTAAGAAGCCAATGCGCATCGCGTATGGCGCCATGCGCAATCCTCATTGTGGGACTGGTTGGCTCTTTTGTTCAAAGCGGCAGACCGTCTGCGAGGGTAAGATGCCTCCCCGCGCGCGGTACTTCAAACAATCGCGGACAGGACGTGTTTACATTCCGTGCAAAGATCGACACACGCTCCCTGTCTTGCGTCTTGGAGGCCGCGGCAGGCAGAGCCATTCCGTCGCTGGCGATTTACATCAGGCATTGCTGAAACAACGGTTTAGCGTGGTTGATGAACGCGCCCACAGCACTTTGCTCGTTTACGCGCTAAAAATCATAGTTCGCGGAAACCGGCGTCAATGTTTCTACGACGAGAACTACGATCCGGCTGGTGTTTTAGACTAACGGCTTTGGTTCGAAAATCTAAGAAGGCGTTGTGGTAGCCTCTCTTGGGTCGGAACAACCGAAGCCCGCCGTCACCGTCGCCAAGCCCGTCGTGCGGGATGTCGGCGACGGCGAAAACGGTGAAAAGCTCTAGTAAGAGGCCCGGTACACGAGGGGCACCCAGTCATAGTTGGTATCGTCACGACGAACATGACCAATCCCGGGAAACGCGTGATGAGCGCCTGCAACCAGATATCGCTGATCAGCGGCTTCGGCGAACGCGACAGCACGTGTGGCCGAAGCGGCTTTCTGATCGACGTCGAAGTCCACCGTTACCTCCGGTTGATCATACTGGAGAACATCGCCATGAGCGACATCGCCCCAAAAAACAATTTTCTCCCCCTCGCTTTCAACAATGATGCCGCTATGCCCGGGTGTATGACCGGAGAGCAGAACCGAGCCGAACCCAGAAACAGGCGCAGCGTTGTCATCGAAGGTTTTCAACCTGCCGGCGTCCACATAAGGACCGACGCATTGTTCGGCTTGAGCGATCTGCGGGCCGAGAACCTTGTCACCCTTCCTCTCGGCGTCGGCTTTCAGCCAGAACAGCTCCTCTCGCCGGTTGACATGCAGAACCGCGTTCTCGTACACGCGCCTTCCATTGGTAATAAGCCCGCCGGAGTGGTCGGCATGGATGTGGGTCAGTATCACGTCGTCGATCTCGGACGCCTTGTATCCCGAGGCCTCGATGTTAGAGACAAGCTTCCCCAATGATGGGCCCAATAAGTCACCAGTGCCCGCATCTATAAGGACGAGCCGTTCCCCGGTATTGACAAGGAAGGCGTTGACCGAAATTTCCGCCGAGCCCGACTGATATCTGTCGACCAGATATGTTTCCGCCTCTTCCTCACCGATATTTTTATAGATCTTCGACATTGGCAGCTTTGCTGTGCCGTCAGAGAGTGCGGTAATTTCGTAAGAGCCGAGTTTGACGCGGTAGAAACCAGCTGCTTGCTTGCCCACCATGGGCGCTTTGGCGAAAACAGCGGCGGGAAGCGCGGTTAGCGTCCCGGCAGCGAGGGCAGTTCTACCGGAATTGATCAGAAGTGAACGGCGGGTGTGCATGGCAGCTCCAGAGTTTCAGACCAAGATAATTGGGGGTGTCAACTAGCTTTTAGGTATCAATACCTCCACAAGTAATCAAACCGATAGGACTGATGACACCTATCGATCATTTTTGTGAGTGCCTTCGATCTTGGCCTTCTCGTCGCGTTCGAAGTGATTATGGCTGAGGGACGCGTGACGAACACTGCGCAAAGACGACCAACTCAGTGACCGGCGTTGAGCCACACTTGTTCCCATAAGGAAGCTGCTCAAGGACGAGTGTTCAGGGGCGTAGGCCAGGTCATGCAGGCAATGGCAAGGGCTAGCAGCCTTGCCGTCCGGGCTCGGCACGCGCAACCCGCGCTAACAGGCGGCAAGGATTTCCCCTCAATCGAAAAACGTGTCCGTCACAAACTGGACCCCAAATCGCTCGAGCGCAACTATCAGCCCGGCTTCGTTGGCCTTGTCGTGAGAATCGGCCGCAGGTGACCAGTACCTCTACATGCGCATGTTTTATTCGCCCGCCGCACAGAGACGCCAGCCTTTCAATTTCACCAAGAGAAAAGTGCGGATTACCGCGCGAGACGAGATCGACGCGCTCCCCGCCAGCACTGTTGAGTTCCTCCCAACGCGACGCAAGCGAATCGAGCGGAAGACAAATCGAAGGAACACAAATGCCTTCAGGCACAACGGCATCCAGCGTCATCGCCTCCGGCGTCACCCCAACGATGCGAAACATCGGTGCGCTGGAGACGGTGGCAAAAGACCGGTCGTTTGAGAGACCGGTCTTCTGTAAGAGGCTAGTGGCTCACTGCGCAGCTTCCTCGATGAGATCGACGACGGCCTGTGGCTGGGAGACCATGACTACATGGGAGGCGCCTTCCACGACGACCGTGCGCTTCGAGCCTGCTCGCTCAGCCATAAAGCCCAATGCCTTGGCAGGAATGTTCTTGTCGCCATTGCCATAAATGAAGTAGGAGGGCAGCGCCTTCCAGGCCGGCTTGCCTGACTTTTCCGTCAGTGCCGCTTCAGTGATCGGACGCTGACCGGCCGCCATAAGCGCAGCGTCATCGGCGCCTACGTCATGAGCGAACTGATCGTGGAACTTTACCTGATCAATGGAGAGGTCCGTGCCGCCGTCGGCTAGCTTTACTGGAGCAGCGAGCGCCTGCCCGAGGGTGCCACCCGGGAACTTGCCGGCAAGATCGGCCGCCGCCTCGCCTTCATCCGGCGCAAATGCCGCCACATACACCAACGACTTGACGTTATCCCTGCCGTTTGCAGCAGTGGTGATCACTTGGCCGCCGTAGGAGTGGCCAACGAGTACGACACGTCCTTCGATGCTTGCGACAACATCGGAGACATAGGCAGCGTCGAATGAGACGCTGCGCAATGGATTGGCGGCGGCAACGACACGGTAGCCATCCTTCTGCAGTATCCGAGTGACACCGTTCCAGCTCGAAGAGTCGGCAAAGGCGCCATGAACGAGAACAACTGTGGGTTTGGCGGGCTGGGCAACCGCGTTACCCGAAAGCAGGGCGCCAACAACGACAAGGCTTGCAACGAACTTCGACATGATAGTTCCTTTTCTAAAGGTCAGGGTGGTGGTTAGAAGGTTCTTTCGCTTGGGGGAGAAGCTGCGGATGTTCAGCCGCGGATGAAAGCGATTCCATAGGCGTTGAAACGGTCAGCTCCGGTCACTCCCACACTATGTAAGGCACGGCAGTGTAATGGGCCGAGTTGTCAATCAGCACGATCTCGTGTTCCGTCGGTGGTAAAAACCGACATCTCGCCCTCCAGGATCAGTATTTGTTTGTGGACGATTAATTTGTGCACGATCTATATGCCCGGTGCTGCGCCATCTGTCAATCGCTTGCAAATAGATTGCCTACAAATTATTTGTGGGGAAAGGAGTCTGCTATGATCGATGCCCCATCTGACCCCGACAACGTCTCGTTCGACGTCAGCGGCATGCTTTGCTTTTCTCTCTATTCTGCAGGCCATGCATTCACACAGCTCTACAGGCCATTGCTCGATAGCCTCGGCCTCACCTATCCGCAGTACCTGGTCATGGTGACGCTGTGGAACCGTGACGGTCAGAACGTGAAGGAACTCGGTAAAATCCTGTTTCTGGATTCCAGTACGCTCACACCGCTCCTGAAGCGGCTGGATGCGGCAGGGCTGATTAGGAGGACCCGCAATCCTAAAGACGAGCGCGAGGTCCTCATTCATCCGACGGAGAAAGGGCACGCCCTGAAAATCCACGCCGCTGATGTCATGCGCTGCATTGAGGAAGCCGTCGGAATGGACGCTGAGGTGGTGCGAGCCGTCAAAGCCTCGATCGACAACATTCGAGACAAGATCAAGTGACCTGAGACCCGACTTCCCTTCAGTTGAGCCATACCAGCCTCGTGAATGGTCCACCCATTCTCAGAGTTGCGCATGTTTTCATACTTGTCCGAGAGATGCGTTACTATGTGCATTCGGGTCGGGTTCAGCCAGAGGAAGAAGGGCTTGCCCTCCGCCTTGGCCTTCTCAATGAACTTGAAGGAGAGGGACTGGATTTCGTCGTCAACGGTCTTCATGCGCTCGGGATAAAGCGTCCCGGCATCTTCGATGCCGTTGTTTGCCCACCTTGCCCCAGCGCGGCATCACCGTGGGATCATCCACCTGTGTCGCCCATGAGTGAACCATGTTGCGCGGACCCACGACATTGAACAACTCTTGCGGATAGCCTGGGTGTGATGGGTGCTCCATGGCGTCGAAGTCGAACCCATGAACGGTCGGAAGAAACTCATTAAGATCGCCAAGATGGTTCTTACCAAATTGACCCGTGGCGTAGCCCATGTCCTTTAGTACGGTTGCAATGGTGGGAGCGGCTGCGGGCAACCCAATCGGTGAACCTGCCTGACCGACCGTCGTCATGCCCGTGCGGACTGGCAATTCGCCGGTAATGAAGTTCGCTCGGCCCGCAGTACAGCTTGCTTCGGCGTAGTAGTCGGTAAAGAGCATCCTTCAGCCGCAAGTTTGTCGAGGTGAGGCGTTCGTCCAGCCATCATGCCACGATTGTAGGCACCTATGTTCCAGATGCCGACGTCATCCGCCAATTCGGCGACTAGGCTGAGACTCACGGCAGGGCCGCCAGCATGGCCGTCCGCTGAGGTCGCCTGTCGGCCGAACCAACACGTTCTATCGGGATCGCCTTCTGAATTCGCTCACCTGAAGCGCCTCGCATCCGAGGCCTTGTACCGAGTTCTTCGGGTCGTCCTTTGCGGATAAGCGAAGCGCCTGTCGCTACAAACGTTTCATCGCCGCAATGGAAAGCCTCCAAGATCAATTAGGCGCGTTGAACGATCTCACCACCGGGCCGGACGTCCTCGACAAACACGGCCTCCGCGAACATCCGGAGGCCGCCCAGCTTGTCTCCCTTGCGAATAAGGCCTCGCTCATCCGCAAAGCGCAGGACGCGTTGGACGATGTGCTCGATGCGAAACGGTTCTGGAAGTGAGCTGACACGGATTTAGACAAGGCTGGAGAACCGTTGGACGTTTGGACGACATCAGTCGCTCACATAAGTTAGCGATACTGCAAGTAGCCAAGGGAGCGAACCTTCGCATAAGGCTATTTTTCCAGCACCAAAACCTTCACCCTTCTCGTCCTCCCCGAGAAGGGCCTCCCCTTCACAAGTTTGATCGGGAACCTGCCATGAGGATCTGGAGTGCGGTATAACGTTTGCTCCGACGAGACCCTCGGGAGCGGGCGGCGCGGTAAACCCATCCGAGAGGCGAGCGCGGGTGAGTAACAATACCTAGGCGGGACAGATCGTGGGCGCCTCGGCGTGCGCATATTCGGACATCCCAATTTACGCTTGTATTAAAACGATACGCCCTCCGGGTGCCCTGTTTGAAACTGTGAACGCAGTAAGTACCCGGCTTCGCAAAGCGCGGATTTGAAGTTTTGGCAGACAACCTCACGCCCGTCCTTGTTGGTCCTGTTTCATCCTGGTGGACACGAACTGCGTCTCCTTGAAACGCGCCTTAAGGTATTTGTGACCCCGTGCAAAGAGACCTTCGCAGGCGGTCCGGGAAGCGACTGCGTGTCAAAGACCTTTCGGCAAATGCGAAGGACTGTTGCGGTTAGCGCGTGATCAACAGACGGCCAGCAACGCACTTGTAAATCCTATATTTTCTATTATTCTCGACATATGGATAACTTAGAAGCAATTCCCGCCCTCGCCGCCCTTGCCCAGTCCACACGGCTCGAGGTGTTCCGCCTCCTTATGAAGCACGAACCCGAAGGCCTCCCGGCTGGCGAGATCGCCAAGCTCATACTCGTGCCGCACAACACGATGTCGACGCATCTAGGCATTCTATCTCGTTCCGGTCTCATCGACAGCGAACGACATAGCCGCTCGATCATCTATCGGGCCAACCTCGACAGTCTCCGTGACCTGACCCTGTTTCTCATCAAGGACTGCTGCGGCGGCAACCCCGAGCTATGCGCTCCATTGATTGCAGACCTCACCTCTTGCTGCCTACCGACGACGCCGACCATTTCCGCAACCTCCGACACCAACCCACGGAACTGATCCAATGACCGACCGAACCTACAACGTCCTCTTCCTCTGCACCGGAAACTCGGCGCGTTCGATCATCGCCGAAGCGATCCTCAACCGGATCGGCTCCGGCAAGTTCAAGGCCTTCTCGGCTGGCTCCCAGCCCAAGGGAGAAGTCCATCCGTTCACGCTGCAGCTCCTCAAGGGTCTGAACCACGACACCGCGTTCGCCCGCTCGAAGAACTGGGAGGAATTCGCGGTCCCCGGCGCGCCCGAAATGGATTTCGTCTTTACCGTCTGCGACAACGCGGCCAATGAGTCCTGCCCCGTCTGGCCCGGTCAGCCCATGACGGCCCATTGGGGCGTCCCTGATCCCGCAGCGGTGGAAGGTACGGAGGCAGAGCGCCACTTTGCGTTTGCCGACACCTACCGGATGCTCAACAACCGGATTTCCATCTTCATCAGCCTGCCGATGAGCACTCTCGACAAGCTCGCCCTGCAGAAACGGCTTGACGAGATCGGTCGCAACCTTCCAAGGGCGGGCTGAAGCCGTGGCATTTGATCTGTCGCGCCGCCTTGCAGCGGAGGCGCTTGGCACCGCCATGCTTGTCGCCACCGTCGTCGGCTCCGGCATCATGGCGGACCGCCTGACAAGCGACGTGGCGCTGTCCCTGCTTGGCAACACCATCCCGACGGGTGCGATCCTTTTCGTGCTGATCACGCTCCTGGGGCCGATTTCGGGTGCACACTTCAATCCTGTCGTGACGATGGTCTTTGCCTTGAAGCGAGAGATCGAGGCACGGTCGGCGCTCTCTTATGTCCTCGCACAAGTTCTCGGTGGCATTGCAGGAACCTTGATCGCCCATGCCATGTTCGAGCTACCGATCCTGCAGATCTCGGCGACGGTGCGCACGGGCTCGGGACAATGGATCGCGGAGGTAGTCGCCGTGTTCGGTCTCGTCCTGACCATTCTCGGCGGCATCCGGTTCCGACCTGAATCCATACCGGCGCTGGTCGCGTTCTACATCACCGCCGCGTACTGGTTCACCGCATCGACATCCTTTGCCAATCCGGCCGTCGCGATCGCCCGAACTTTGTCCGACACCTTCTCAGGTATCCGTCCGATAGACCTGCCCGGCTTCATCGTGGCGGAGGTGCTGGGCGCGCTGCTCGCCATGGCCATTGCAGGATGGATGCTGCGGGAGCCTGAAACCACTCCCGCAACCAACCTCACTCTCAAAGGTGCCGAATGAAAACCACCATCTACCACAACCCCGACTGCGGGACGTCGCGTAATACGCTGGCGATGATCCAGAACGCGGGCATCGAACCGATCGTCGTCGAATATCTGAAGACGCCGCCGTCAAGGGATGAGCTCGTTACGATGATTTCAGACGCGGGTCTGGCTGTTCGTGAAGCGATCCGCGAGAAAGGAACGCCCTACGCAGAACTCGGCCTTGATGATGCCGCCTTGGCTGACGACAAGCTCCTGGACGCCATGATGGACCATCCGATCCTAATCAACCGTCCCTTCGTGGTCACCCCGATGGGAACCCGCCTTTGCCGTCCGTCCGAAGTCGTGCTCGAAATCCTTCCCGACACCCACAAGGGGGCGTTCGCCAAGGAAGACGGCGAACAGGTGCTTGACGCGGAGGGCAAGCGGATTGGCTGATCTCCCCGCTGTCGGCATGGAGCATGTCCGGCTTCCCGACAATGATGCGTTGCGCGTTGCCTTCTCGACGCACAAGCCACGCATTCTCATCCTTTATGGTTCGCTGCGCACGGTTTCCTACAGTCGATTTCTCGCAAAGGAAGCCGCGCGCCTGCTGGAGCATCTCGGATGCGAGGTTCGCATCTTCGATCCGGCGGGCGTTCCCCTCCCCGATGCAGAACCGACGAGCCACCCCAAGGTGCGGGAACTGCGCGAGTTGTCGGAGTGGTCCGAAGGCCAGGTCTGGGTCAGTCCTGAACGCCACGGCGCCATGACCGGAATCATGAAGGCGCAGATCGACTGGATCCCACTTTCGATTGGATCGGTACGGCCGACGCAGGGCAAGACTCTCGCGCTCATGGAGGTGTCGGGCGGTTCGCAGTCGTTCAATGCCTTGAACCAGATGCGCATTCTGGGGCGCTGGATGCGGATGATCACCATCCCGAACCAGTCGTCGGTCGCAAAGGCTTTCCAGGAATTCGACGCCGACGGACGAATGAAGCCGTCTCCTACTATGACCGCGTCGTCGACGTCTGCGAAGAGTTGGTTAAGTTCACACTCCTTACTCGTGACGTCTCCGGCTACCTGACCGATCGCTACAGCGAGCGCAGGGAAGATGCCGAAAGGCTGGAGCAGCGTGCATCACTGAAATCCATCTGAATCACCGTGGAATTTTCACGTTGTATCTGGCCGGACAGTTCGCGCCGTGCCATGACACCCCAAAAACACCGTCTCGCGCGCCGTCAGCCTTCCGACGATACTGGTTGCATTCACCTGATACAGCCACGACCAGAGCTTTGCGGTCATCGGCCGCAACCGGAGCTTCTTGTTCGTCATGGCGGCAGGTTCGACCGTCGGGACCGTCATCGGCGGCCTCCTGCGTCAGCGGCAGGTTTGTCGACGTGCACCCTCAGCCGAACCGAGCCGCCGCGTTCGGGGGACGACTTTCCCCAAAGACCATACTCGACGAGTAACACGTAGTAATCCCCGGTCAGTAATCCGACTTCGCCCTTGGCGGAAAGCACATCGCTGAACTTCCGAAGATACCTCGACACCTGATAGAACGCCCATGGCGAATGCTTTGCTGCGATCAGAATGAGGATTTTGTCGGAGGCCGCTTGGCGGATTGCCATCGCGACCTCCAGCGAGCGATGGTGCTGAGGGGTCAGGAAATCTGAGGCTATTCCGCCTTCAAGCGAACATCCTTTTGCAGTCCCTGACCCAAGAATAACGATCGCCGCCAAAGATACCCCGACCCAAGCGGCGATAACAATCGAGGCCATCGGTGATTGGTATTTGTTAGAAGGCATGGCGGCAACCCCTTATAACAGCAAGTCGGATGCGGTTACCGGCCCGATTAGTTTAAGGTGTCACGATGTTGACCCAGAAGGGATAGTTATCGAGCAAGTCAATGAATTCGGTGAATGCCTCGCTCTTCCCGTCGACCTTCAAGCCGCCAGAGCTGACGAGCGACGTTTCCTTCAGCTGTATCCTGTCGAGAAGCTCCTTGGTGGGGGTCAATTTCACGTCGGCCTTGTCTGCAGGTCTATCCGTGTAGTTCTAGGTCGCATTTTCAACGGTAAGGGCATACTGCTTGCCGAGGTTGTTCGAAATCGACACGCTGATAGGCAGCAACGAACGCATATCCTCGCCCTGCAACAAACGAGCGTCTGGTCTTGCGCCAGAAGAAGGTTACACGAAAATGGACGTTAAATACCCGAAAGCACGGGCCCTTCTGTTCGAAGCGCTCCGAGTGCTGGCCTCATCTCCTGAAAGTATTCAGACCCGGCTGATCGACGCGACCGAAAGTCTGCTGAGCGTGACCATCGATGAGTTCGCCGGCGATCCTGAACTAACAATCAAGTTTGCAAGAATACTCGACCTGATCGCCGTCGATCGGGGTGACGTGGAGGCTACCGCAGTGGAAACGGCCGCCTACATGAGCGACGCCCAAGCCGGCCTCATCGCGGATCTCGTCTGCGACTTCCTTTACGAGATTGCGTAGGCGCGACATCGGCCGGACTAAGGGGCAGCCATGTTTCGAGCAGGATTTGGGGTGGCCCTCATGGCTGGCTTGACGAATACGCGTCTCTGCGAATATCAGAGGCTTACGTCACCCGAGCAGCCGAACCTTTTATCTTTCGAGCAAACGAAGGGTCTCATCTATGTCGTTTTCCCGCCGCAATAACGCGAAGATTACCGGCAACGGTACCCGTACCATGATGTTCGCTCATGGGTTCGGTTGCGATCAGAATATGTGGCGCTATGTAGCACCACAGTTTGAGGACGATTTCCGTGTCGTCACCTTCGACCATGTCGGGGCCGGCGGCTCCGACCTTTCTGCATATGATTTTCAGAAGTACGGGACGCTTGAGGGATATGCCTCCGACATCGTTGAGCTCGGGCATGAGCTTGGAATCGACGACGGCATTTTCGTCGGCCATTCCGTGAGTGCCATGATGGGCGTGCTGGCGTCGTTGAAGGCACCGGAAATGTTCTCCAGGCTCGTGCTTGTCGGCCCATCGCCGCGCTATATCAACGACGGTGACTATCACGGCGGCTTTACCCAGCAACAAGTGGACGAATTGTTGGAGTTCCTAGACAGCAATCATATGGGCTGGTCGCAGGCGATGGCGCCTGTCATCATGGGCAATCCGGAGCACCCCGAGTTGTCAGAGGAATTGACAAACAGCTTCTGCAAGACTGACCCGGAAATCGCCAAGCATTTCGCGCGCGCGACTTTCATGGCGGACAATCGAGACGATCTCGACAACGTGACGGTTCCTTCCCTAATCCTGCAATGTGCTGAGGATGTGATCGCTCCCGTATCCGTCGGTCACTACCTGCATGCCAAACTGCCCGACAGCAAGCTGGTCTTGATGAATGCAACGGGTCACTGCCCGAACCTTAGCCATCCCAAAGAGACGACTGAGGCGATTCGGTCGTTTGTGGACGTCGAATGACCCCGCAGATTGGCAGCGAGGTCGACGAACTCGTCGACCTCTTCGAGAACGCGCCTTGCGGTTACATCTCGGCAGCACCTGACGGACGCATCATGCTTGCCAACAGAACGCTGTCTTCTTGGCTTGGCCTATCCAGTGACAAGATCGTTGGCCGCAGGTTCATCGATTTCCTGACCATGCCTGGGAAGATCTACTTCGAAACCCATTTCGCGCCGTTGGTGACGATGCAGGGCGCATTCAACGAAGTTGCTCTCGACATGGTAAAAGCAGATGGGTCTCGCCTGCCCGTGCTCGTGAACGCTGTCGCGCGGATTGCAGAAGAGGGAGCTGTCCGGTTTATCCGGATTACCATTTTCAACGCGACCGATCGGCGCCGCTATGAAAAGGAACTCCTCGAAGCGAGAGCGGTGGCAGAGCGCGCGGCAACGGCGCTGAAAGACCTGAACGCAAACCTTGAGGAGCGTGTCGCGACGGCAGTGCAGGAAAAAATCGCCGCTGAAACTGCATTGCATCAGGCTCAGAAGATTGAGGCGCTTGGTCACCTCACCGGTGATGTTGCCCACGATTTTAACAACATGCTCGCCGTCGTAATCGGCGGCCTTAACATGGCGCAACGCCGTATCGATCGTGGCGCGCTTGACGACGTTCCTAAATTGTTAGCAGCCGCCCTGGATGGCGCAAACCGCGCCGCGACGCTGACACAGCGGCTTCTGGCCTTCTCTCGGCAGCAGCCGCTGTCGCCAGAAACCGTAGATGCCAACAAGCTAGTGGCGAACATGGCGGAGATCCTTGCCTCTACTCTTGGCGAGGTTATCCAGAAAGAGACTGTGCTGACCTCAGGACTTTGGCGCACAAAGGCCGACGCGAACCAGCTCGAGAACGCCGTGCTCAATCTCGCTGGTCAATGCCCGCGACGCCATGCCAGATGGTGGCAAACAAACGATCGAAACGGCTAATGCCCATATCGATGAAGCCTATGCTGCCGAGCATGACATCGAACCCGGCCAGTACGTCATGATTGCTGTTACTGACACGGGCTGCGGAATGCCGCAGGACATTATCAAAAAGGCGATCGACCCGTTTTTTACGACGAAGCCGGTGGGCAAGGGAACGGGCCTCGGCCTCAGTCAGGTCTTCGGGTTTGCCAAGCAGTCCGGCGGTCACATGAAGATTTATTCGGAGGTCGGTATCGGCACGACGCTGAAGATCTATCTGCCACGTGAGTATGGAAAAGACGATACCGCGCAGCATGTGAGAAATGACAGCGTGCCCCGCGGGGCAGCAAGCGAAGTCGTTCTTCTGGTTGAGGATGATACCAGCGTCCGGGAGATCCACACTCGAATGCTAGAAGAGCTCGCCTATACGGTTATCGCCGTCGACGGACCCATTGCAGCTCTTGCCACTATCGAGCAGCGCCCAGATGTGGCGCTGCTGTTCACCGACATTGTCATGCCGCAGATGAATGGTCGGCTGCTTGCAGACGAGGCAAGGATTAAGCGACCGGGACTGCCGGTGGTGTTTACAACTGGATATAGCCGCAATGCGGTCGTCCATAACGGTGTGCTGGATCCAGGAGTCATTTTCCTTCAAAAGCCCGCGACGCTAGGCGATCTTGCCCGCAAAGTTCGTGCCGCGCTCGATGCGTGACATGGAAATATGACACGATCGCTGTCGCACAAGCCATCGATTGAGACCGCATGAGGTGGATAAAATGACTTGGTCAGACCCGATAGGTGCGGCACAAGACCCGGTTGTTTCGATGTCTGGGCAAGGCTTCCCGGCGTCACCGTTAACGAGCTTTCGCTAAATTCGCCTCATAGGACTTCGTGCGGTTGGCCACCTGCGACCGCGGGCTCGGTCCAGATTTACGGCTGCGGGTGGTGGTTGGCTGGACCGTATGAAACGGGCGTCGCCGCGTCACCCAGCCAAAACCGAACTGTCAAAGCCGATGACTTCGATCACTTCGCCCACGTCATGACGTTTCGCGGACGTTCGCCGCCCGCGACGTTGATCGAGACGATCGAGCAAGCCGCTCGCCAGTGACGATGAACAATTCATCCGGAGCGAGACATTCTTCGCAGATGCCGCACCCATCCTCATCCGTCCAGGCATGGCGTCCGCAACATATGCAAACGCTTGTTTTATTGAAGCGGGCCTTGTCAGTAGCTGGCCGAACGATTTCGACAACACGGTCAGTAACAGTGCTGGTTTGGACCAGTGCTGCATTATCGTATTGTGCAATACACCACAATTGGCTTTCGGGGAAATGCATGAGCGCAGGATTCAAGGGGCCGGAAGGAGACTGGTCGCATCTGGAGAGTTAGCCAGAAATGCAGACTTAGCGCAGTTCACAGTTGCAGTTTGGGTCTCCCCCGGACAGAACTGGGCACTTCCGCCGAGGCCCCCCGCTCGCCGCCCATCACCAGACGCTTAAGAACCGGCCGCTTTCCGTGGATACTCATTTCCGTGTGGTCCACCTCGACGCCGTCGGTCACACAGAAGGATGACGGCTCGATGGAGGTAGAGATCGCCTGGACATTCCCTCTCACCACTTGTTGACTAACCCGCGGTTGAACAATAAATTGCTAACTCGGTCGTTAGGCTTGTCCTCACATGACGGATCAATCTATTCAGCGTCGTCTGGCCGCCATCGTCGTTGCCGATGTGGTGGGATATTCACGCCTGATGGAGGCTGATGAGGTCGCAACGCTGGCGAACCTCAGGGAACTCCGTTCCGGCGTTATCGAGCCGGCTGTGATGCGCTACAACGGTCGCATCTTTAAGGTGATGGGGGACGGATTCCTAATCGTATTCGGTAGCGCGGTGGACGCGGTCGCAGCAGCGTTGGAAATGCAACGGGGCACCACTGCTGTTGGGGCTTCCGGAGACCGGCGCCTGCTTTTGCGTGTAGGCGTTAATCTGGGAGATGTCATTGACGACGGATCAGACGTCCTCGGCGACGGCGTCAATGTCGCAGCGCGCCTCGAGACGCAGGCCGCACCGGGAGGTATCTGCATTTCAGCCAAAGTTCACGGCGAGATCGTCGGCAAGATCGGTGACCGGTTCTTTGATGCAGGCGAACGCTACCTAAAGAACCTGACTCGCCCGGTCCACGTGTGGCATTGGCCGGAGGCGCTTTCGAGCGTATTGCCGCTGCCCGAATGTCCCTCGATCGCTGTATTGCCGTTCAAGAATATGAGTGGGGATGAAGCGGACGCGCCTTTCGTCGACGGCTTGACCGAAGACCTGATCACTGACCTTTCCCGTACGGCTGGCCTGTTCGTCATCGCGCGCAACTCCGTGTACGGCTACAAGGAAAAGCCGGTCGACGTACGGCTGGTCGCCCAGGAACTCGGCGTCCGCTACGTCCTGGAGGGGAGCGCCAGACGCGCAATGGGCCGTGTCCGCATCAATGCCCAATTGATTGACGCGGTTGGCGGCCAGCACTTGTGGGCCGACCGGTTTGACAGGACGGTGGAAGATGTTTTCGAATTACAGGATGAAGTTAACGCCAAGATTGTTGAAGCCCTCGTCGGCCGGCTGACCATCTCGAAGCACCGCAACCGGCCGAAGAACTTTGAGGCGTACGATCTGTGTGTGCGCGCCCGCCTCCTGACGGAAGAGTCGCCGCAAACTGAGCGTGAGGCCTATATGCTGCTCCAACGCGCGGTTGAGCTCGAGCCATCATATGCTGAGGCGGTCGGTCTGCTCGCCTATAACCGTTGGCTTGCCTGGACTCATTTCGGCGAGCCCGAAGATCCTAACCGTCAGATGGCGGCGACGTTCGCGCAGAAGGCGGTCGACCTAGATCCCAACGATGCCGGCTGCCGTTACGTTCTGGGGACCATTTTGGCTTATGAGCGGCGATGGGAAGAGTCAGAGGCCGCCTTCGCCAAGGCCCTGGAGTTGGACCCCAACCACGCCGACACCTGGGCCGCCATGTCGGACATGTCCGTGCTGGACGGCAGGGTTGCCGACGGACTAGCGCAAATCGAAAAAGCTCTGCGGCTCAATCCCTATCCAACCTGCTGGTATCTTTGTCATCTTGGGCAGGCGCAGTACGCCGCTCGTGACTATGAGGCGGCAACCGCGACACTTCGCAGGGAAGACACGTATCGTACCAACTCACGCAAATTCCTGGCTGCTACGCTGGCGCAGTTGGGCCACCGTGAAGAGGCGCGGCGAGAAGCAGAATTGTTCCTGATCGCCCACCCTCATTTCACGATCGGCCATTGGCTCAGTTCCCAGCCGCTGCGCGATGCATCTGTACGAGACCACTTTGTCGACGGCTTTCGAAAGGCCGGCCTGCCGGAGATGTGACAGCGGGTGGGGACAGTCGCGACGCGTTCGAGAACTCGACCGGCGGATATGCGCTGCGCGAGCGTACTTGTCCCGGATCCGTCCCGGTACGCGGTCCACAAGCTGATCGTCGCATCACGCCGTCTTTCCCACGGCGATAGCGCCCTGAAGAAGCTGAAGGACGTTCGCCAGCTGAGATCCTGTTCGAAGCCATGGGTGAGAATCGACAGTCTGTTGACATCGCCTCCATATGTCGAAGCGTGGGAACGAGGTCATGCATGGCAGGAGGGAATCCGAACCGGTGCAGCTTAATGTCAGATATGGGTAGGTGCCCTCTTCGCCTCGCTCGAAGCGGGATGCAAGCAGATCGGGGAAACGCTGATCATTCCATTCTAGGCAGTAGAAGACTGGGATGTCTATGAGCAGCGTTCACAATCTCTGGCACCGACCCGAGCTCGGACAGCCATGGGGTCAGTCCCATCCCTGGGGTCATCTGTGAAGGCCGCCTGATCACACGCCGAAGAACCGTAAGGCGATGGCCGGACCCAGGTTGGCAATCGTCATGTCGGCAACCAAATTCGACAATGAACGGCGTTCATTTGCCAAGCGACCGCAATACCCATCTGCGGCCGTCGCTGCGAAGATCGGTGACGCTTAGAAGGTCGACATCGAGTTTCCAGAGCGAACTGGCAGGAGCATCCAGTGAAGAGAGCACCGCCGCCTTGATGACAATAGGATGGGTCACAACCACAGTATGGCCGCCGGCGGTAAGGTTCTGCGCCATCCACTGCGAGACCCGTTCGAACAGTTGCGTGACCGGCTCGCCACCGTGTGGTGCGGCACTCGGGTCGCTGATCCAAAGGCCCAGGGCATCAGGCTCGCTGGCTGCAATATCGGCCAGAGTTTTGTCTTGCCACCGCCCGTAAGCCAAATCGCGGAAGGCGGGATCGATTGCAGGTGCGGCGCCGATTGCTGCTGCTGTCTCGCGTGCGCTCCGCTCCGGCGCCGATAGCAGTCGGTCCACCCGCCGTAGCGTGCTTCCCATACCCGCAGCGATATTTGCATCGCCCTCCAGCAAGGGCTCATCCGATGAAAAGCCTGAAAGTTTCGTTGCTTCGGTGCGGCCGCGGGAAATCAGGGTCAGACGCGTTGCTCTGCTCAAGACGAGCCTCTTCCATGAACATGACATGGTACAGTCCATGCCGGTGATTGACAGTATTCAGCGCAAGCCTATAACAATTGATCATTGCAATTCGGGAAGCCAGTGAAATTCTGGTGCGGTCGCGCCACTGTAATCGAGAAAATCGAAAGCCAGACCCTGATTGCGGTAAGTCATTCATACGTTGAACGCGCTATTCACAGGGGAACTCGCATGGCCAATATCAGTTACGCACCAGAAACGATCGCCACTCCTGTTCCGATTGGGCAAGTGGCCCCATGGGCGATCTTTGGCGGCCTCCTCCTCCTGATCGCACTCTATTTTGTCAGCACCGAAGAAGGTGCAATGCAAATGATTCCGGGTATGGAAGTTCATGAATTCGTTCATGATGGGCGCCATCTTCTCGGCTTTCCGTGCCATTGAGAGGTACCGCTATGACTGGTCATCTCTTAATGAGGGGCATGATTGCCGGCCTCATCGCCGGTCTATTGGCCTTTGGTTTTGCGAGCGTCTTCGGCGAACCGCAAGTCGAGCTGGCAATCGCCTTTGAAGAACAGATGGCGGCGGCGGAAAACCCGAACGCAACGGCCGAGCCAGACGTGGTCAGCCGCGAGACCCAAGCCGGCATCGGGCTCTTTACTGGCGTGATGACCTATAGCGTTGCTATGGGTGGCATCTTCTCGCTGGTTTTCGCGGGGCTTTACGGCCGCGCCAGCGGGCTTGGCCCACGCGGTCTGTCAGCCGTGCTGGGGATTGCCGCATTCATCGCACTCGTGATCGTGCCTGACCTCAAATACGCGCCAAACCCGCCGGCGGTCGGTAATCCGGAAACGATCGGTGTTCGCACCCAGCTGTTCTTCGTGATGATCGCCGCCTCGATCTTCGGCATGGCGCTGGCATTTGCTGTGGCCAAGAACCTGCGTGAGCGCTTTGGTGCCTGGAATGCCGCCATCCTCGCAGGCAGCGCATATATCGTTTTCATCGCGATCGTTCATGGACTACTGCCGGCGATCAACGAAGTCCCCGAGAACTTCTCGGCAACGAACCTTTATTCCTTTCGTCTTGCGACCCTCGGTCTTCAGGCAACGGTCTGGACAGGTATTGCGCTGGTCTTCGGCTACCTTGCTGAACGGCTTTTGAGCCAAACCGGAAATTACCGTGCGCTTTCCGCCGCGCGTTGATTATCCATTGCCGGGCGCCGCAAACATGCGGCGCCCGTTTCTTATAAGCGGCGTGACACAGCTGTTATCCTGTATTCTTCTTTTGCTGGCCTTCTTGCAAGCCACGGACGTTTTGGCACACGGAAGGTCTTCCACCGGCCCTGTTTCAGGCATCTCTATCCCCAACCTCTCGCATGGCGAGATGGCGGTTTTGACCACATATCGCAGCGACATCATGGGCGTTGCCGATAAGGTCAAACGCACCGACCCGTCGTTCAGGCGGCTGCAGAACTACGCCGCCATTCAATATTCCTATTGCTTCTGGGGTGCAGCCCCCGGCACGATCACGGATGAAGCCAGCCCATTCAACGAATGTGCCCATGCCTATCTGGCGGCGGCCAAGGCGTTGCTCCTCTACATGCGCGCGATGCCGAACGCTGCTCCGGCAATCGCCGAGCTTGTTTCCCAGATCGACACGGAAATGATCCGGACGGGAGCCGCTTTTATCGGCTGTCAGTATTCCGGCGGCTCATTCAATACGGCCGGTGTAGTGACGCCGCATTGGGAAAACGTGCCTGCTCATATGCCGACAATGGCGGCAACAGGCGGGCTGCTGATGATCCTGGCCAGTCCGGTTTTCTTCAGAATCGTGCGCCGTTCGCCTCGCTGACGATCAAGGTGACCAAAAGCCAGCCGACTATACCGCCAACATCCGTAAGGCGCGCCCCACCCCGCACCACTGAGATGCGGGGTGGCCCAGGTCGCGCCGCATTCACACGCGGATCGATAGCACCGAAAAGCGGTGCCGGACGTCCCCCATTTGGGGGAGCTTCTCTTCCCGCCGCCCTATTCGCCGGACCTCAATCCCATGGGAGTGGCCTTTTGCAAGCTCAAGGCCCTGTTGCGAAAACGCCAGAACGAACCTTTGATGCCCTCTCAGACGCTCTCGCGACATCTGTGGTCTCTTCTCCATCAGAGAATGCCGGACCTTCTTAAAAGCAACAGGATATGAGGCGGAATAGATGCAAAAATGTTTAGGGATGACATGAATATCAGCCGAGCGAGGAATTTGCATCATCCTGTCCATCGGGAACATTCACCCAAACATTCCGTCATCGACAGGGCTTCGACCTTCGTAAATACCATAACGTAAGTAATGATCCAGCGGGTTTACACCTGTCGCAGCCACGTCTGGATTAAGCTGAAGGTATCCTGCTGTATCGAAACTCGCCGATGGATCTCGCCCTTCCCGCCAGCCGTCGGAAAGATAATGTTCCAGAGGGTTCACGCCCGCCGTAACCACATCGCCGTAGGTAGCCAAATATCCAGAGGTATCAAAGAAGGAGTTTGGGTCACGGCCCTCACGCCATCCGTACTGAAGGAAATGCTGCTCGGCGTCTAAGCCAGCTGCGGCTATGTCCTTGTTATTCCTGAAATAGAACATGTCGTCGACGAGCGCCATGCCACTATCAATCCTGCGGCCCTCATAGATACCGTTAGAAAGGTAATGGCTCAGTGGGTTTAGACCCAATGCCGCGACATCTGGATTCAGTCGTAAATAGTCGATAGTGTCGAATAGACGCGAAGGATCCCGCCCCTCTTTCCAGCCGTACAGGGCATAATGCTCCAGCGGATTTATGCCGGCGGCGGCAACGTCGGCATATGTTTCGAGATAGTCTGACGTATCGAAGAAGCTGTTGGGGTCGCGCTTTTCTCGCCATCCGCTTTGCGAATAGTGCTGCTCCGCATCCGCGAATGCATGAAAGATATCACTGTTTTGACTGTAGTAATACATATCATCAACGAGCGGGTTGCCGTCGGCCTGAACGATCGTACGATCCAAAAACTGAAATTGCTCGATTGAAAAGAGATGGTCAAATGAACCATTGTTTTCGAGTATCATCGCGCGGTCGTGATACGAAAATTTGGCATCCGTCAGACTGAACTCGAAGGCGGCTGTGTCCCACCCTGCCTGACCGTCCAATGTGTCTGAGCCGTCCCCTCCCTTCAACCAGTCATTGCCGTGTCCTCCAAGCAGCTTGTTGTGCTGAATGTTGCCAATGATAGTATCGTCAGCAGACCCACCGATAGCGTTCTCGACAAGCGACCTAGTATCGTTGTTATGAAGGAGGGCATTGGCAATGTTGCCAACCGCTACTTTCGATCCATCAGTATCAAGTTTCGCCAGTTGTGAAGTGGATGTTGTGGTCCATTCGCCGGGGCGTAGATCAGCTTTTACTGCGGTAGTATAATTTGAAAAGTCATAAGTGTCGGTGCCGCCTCCGTCCCAAACGGTCAGAAAAATATGGTTATCGCCCGGTGCGCCCTGACCTTGCCCATTGACGAACATTTCGCCCGTTGCCCGGCTCCACGAATAGACTGTGTTGCCACTTTGCGTGTTATAATTGGCGCCGTACATATGCTGCAGAGCTGCGATGTCGTACATCATCAGCGATTGAGCAAAGCCCCAAGTCTCGTTTGTATATACTTTATCGTCAGAGCCAACGTAGGAGTTGTAGCTCATCATCGTGTATTCCATAGAGTCGCGACCAGTCGGCATCACGTTGCCCTCATGAGGATGGTCAAGGCCAAGGGCGTGGCCAATCTCGTGGAAGAATGATAGATAGGCATAATTGCCTCTGGCGGGAGCCGTGAAGTGGCCTGACACTGTATTAAACCAGGCGTCTCCACCTTCGGGTGTCGTGGACGGCAAGTACGCCCACGCGGTAATTGGAAGGCTGGACGAGGCAAGCCGGAGATCGGCGTGCTGGATAGTGCTCTCCGCAATCTCTGTGAACGTCACGTCAGCGACCGATGATAACTGCTCGAATGCTGCTCGCGCGGCGTTTTTTTGCGCTGGATTGAGGCCGGAAAAATCATACCATGACTCGTCACTTCCATAATTGGACTCATAAAACGAGGCACTTGCCGGGAAACTGAATGTAAAATCCCGCACTGCCCATTTCCAGTCACCCAGAACGCCGTCAACATAGATATCGCCGGAAAAGGCATAGGTAGTGGCTGCTGGCATGGTTCTCTCTTCATTGATGCTGATTCGTACGAACTGCACGCTGATGGGGCGTGCATGTATACACCCGCGCAACCTTAAATTATCAAGTGTTTTTTGGAGTTATGTAGCAAAAACCATAAGATAGAGATGAACGAACTTCGTTGCGGTTCAGTTAATCTCTTAAAACTCTGTTAATGGTTCTTTCGCCATCGCGCCGCAGATCGGTCGAATCAAGCGCTATTTCTTGGCTCTGCGCATTGAGCACGTTGAGGGTCGGCGGGTGATCGGCGGCATTGTACGATCGCTATACGATACGCTTAAACGTATTGCCCCAAGGCAAACATCTAGAGTTTCCGTGACGGCTTGTTTGCGATAGCAGGCATGCCTTCGGGGCGGATCTGCTTCTTCAGAGCAGCGATGCGGAAGATGGCGTTGCCGGCGCCGTAGCCGCGATAGCCGCACCAGTCGACGATCTCGAAGAAGAAACCCTCACCATAGGTGCCGCTGTAGAGCTGGAAGAATTCGCCGTGCTCGTCGCGGTCGTAGAGAATGTTTTCCGCTTTCAACCGCTCGCTCAGCCCCGGGTCAAGGCCGAACCGGGCTTCGACATCGTCGTAATAATTTTTGGTGAAATCTGCAGCGGCTGGAAACCGTTCTGCTTGAGCGCCTTGGCCGTTGCGAAAATGTCGTCGGTGCTGAAGGCCAGATGCTGAATACCCGAGCCGAAGGTCTCGGCGGTGAAATGGCCGGCAAGCGTGCGGCGGTTTTCCGAGCCGATCAACGTGTAAGGTTCCAATGGGATTCTCGATCACCTGGCTGCGCACGACGCCGGCCGGATCGATGATATCCACCATCGGTGCGTTCTGCGTCTCAAAGATCGCGGTGTAAAACAAGAGCCAAGTCAACAATTCCTCATAGGCAACCGTCTGGGCCATATGGTCGGGTTCGCATTTGTGCCGGGCTGGCTCTCTGTAGGGCAACCAAGTCTGAAAACGGCAGGAAAAACGATCCGCAGCGCACCCAGGAAAATATCCTTGAGGTGGCGACAGAAGAGTTTTCCACCCATGGCCTTGCCGGCGGGCGCGTCGATGCCATCGCCGAGCGGACCCGCACGTCCAAGCGGATGATCTATTATTATTTCGGCAGCAAGGAGGGCCTTTACCTTGCCCATCTGGAGCGCTCCTGTCGCAAGATCCGCACCCTCGAAGCAGATCTCCAGCTCTCCAATCTGGCGCCGGAAGAGGCGCTGCGCGTCCTGATCTCGACGACATTCGATCATGACGAAGCGCACCCAGACTTCGTCCGGCTGGACAACATCGAAAACATCCACCACGCCGCCCATATGCTGCGCTCGGGGGGTGATCCGCGACCTCAACGTCTCGGCATCGAGACGATCGCCGGCATTCTTGAACGCGGCATCAACCAGCTTGTCTTCACCCGCCAGGCCGATCCGATCGACATTCACATGATGATCAGCGAGTTCTGCTTCTTCCGCGTCTTCAACCGATACACGTTCGGTTCGATCTTCCGGCGCGACCTCTCAGAACCAGCAACGATCGAGCGTCACCGGACGATGATCGCCGACGCTGTTATCGGATACCTGAAAGCATAAGGATTGCGCACTCAGCGCGATCTGCTCACTGTGCTGGGTTTCGGCGAAGCATGAAATGGATAGACGCCAAGGCGACGCAAGCCACCGACACCAGGAAGATGGCGCCGGACATTGCGTAGATCACCGGTGATGCGCCCGAATTCATTTTGCCGAACAGCACAACCGGCAAGGTGTTCTGGCGGCCGGCGAGATAGAAGGCGCGGGTGAATTCGTTGAGCGACAGCAGGAAGGAAAAGATGAAGGCGCTGATGAGGCCCGGGCGAATGAGCGGCAATGTAATATCGACGAACTGACGCCACCATGTCGCGCCGAGATCGGCTGCGGCGGTCAGGTATGAACGACGCACGGCGGCAAAGCTGGTGAGGATGACGATGAAAGCAAAGGGCAAGGCCCACAGGAGATGACCCGCGATCACCGTGAGGCTCGAAGCCTTGATGCCGCTTCGCGTAAAAACCGCCGATAACGCCAACCCTTGTATCACCCCCGGCACGAACATCGGCAGGATCACGGTCAGGAACCAGGCTGTCCGCTGCGCGCGCAATTCGAAATAGGCAAGGGTTGCCAAAAGCGACATGCCGGTCGCCAGCACCGCGGTGATTGTCGCGATCATCAGCGACTGCTGCAACGCCCCAACCAGCGCCCGGTCGTTCGGCAGTGCTGCATACCATGTGAGGCTGAGATCGGAGAGGCGCGGCAGGCCGGGCTGCAAGGCCGGATTGAAGGATACGGCCAGCAAGTAGAGCGGCGGCGCATAGATGACAATCAGTCCGGCAATGGTGATTGCCCAAAGCAGGATACGGTTGGATAGGCCTTCCCGGATCATCATGGCGACTGATCCTCAAACAGCGATCCAAGTCCGAAAATGCGGTTGCCGATGAGCACAAGACCGAAGATGACGATCAGGACGATGGTGGAGATCGCGAAGGCCAGCGGATAGTTGGCGACGCGCATGACGTCGTTGATCATCACCGAGACGATCGACGCCCCGGCGCCGCCCAGCATCTGCACTTCGGTGGAGGAGCCGACCACCATGACGAAGACGAACAGGAAGCCCGCAAAGATGCCAGACATGGTCAGCGGCAACAGAATGCTGGTCAGGCTTTTCCAGAAGCCGGCACCCAGATCCTGGGCTGCGGCAAGAAAGGTCGGATCGACCCGGCGCATCGAGAGAAGCAAGGGAAAGGTTGCAAACGGCAGGTAAGAGGCGACCAAACCGACGATGACGGCAAAATTGCTGAACAGAAGCCAGTCGAGTGGCGCGTTGATAATCCCCAGATCCTGCAGCCACGTGTTGAGCACACCAGTGCGCCCAAGAACGAGCCGCCACGAGAAGGACCGGATCAGGTAGGATGTGAAGAAGGGGATTGTGATCAGCGCCAGTAGAATGATGCTGAGCCGCCGTCCGGCAAGGAAATGCACGGCATAGGCTGTCGGATAAGCGATCAGCAGGCACAAAAGTGCCGTTCCGAAGGCCTTGACCAATGTCGAGACGATCACCGTCCATCGCCCCGCCTCCAGTATGCCTGCATATCCGGCGAGGCTCAAATCCGGCTTGATCCAGTATGTCGACGGGTCCCAGCTCCAGAAGCTCCAGACGACGACGATGGTCAGCGGCGCCAACCCGAGCGCCAAGATCGCCAGCAGCGGCGGCGTCATCAGAACAGGTGAAATGGGCAGGCGCGGTCCGGTCATGCTAGTCCTTCAAGGAGTGGAGGCAACGGCAAAGACGCTTGCCGCTGCCAAGGATTGACCTCAGGCATTGCGCAGCTTCTGCCACCATTCTTCGTAGAGCTGAAAATTATCCGGCCGGGCATTCTGCCAGTAGATCTTGCCGGCAAACTTTGCCTTCACGTGCTCGGCCAGCTTTTCGACTTCCTCCGGCTTGTATTCGTCCGGGTGGGCCTTGGCGTAGACAACGTTGTTGTCGGTCGGCACCAGATAGCCGCGCGCCTGGCCGAGTTCGCAGCCGTAGAAGCCACCAAGCAAACCGTCGACGAACTTATGGGCCGTATCCGCAACGCCGCGGTCGCCGGCGCCCTTGAGCAGGACCATGTTGTTGCCCCAGCCTTCATACCCTTCGACGGGGACGGCATATTCCACCTGCAGCCCGCGCTTGCGGCCTTCGTAGACAATCGGCTCCCAGCCGGTCATGGCATCGACCTCCTGATCGGCAACAAGCTGGACGCCCTGCTCCCAGCCGTTCCAGAAGGTTCGGAACTGGCCGTCGGACTTGTGCTTGATCAGGAATTCCATCACCAGGCCGAGTTCGGATTCCGACAGATTGCCGGGATCGGCGATCGGCTGGTTTTCGCTTTCCTTAAGATACATGGCGGTAAAGATGGCGCTGTTGATCCAGGCATCTTCCATCGCCACGCGGCCCTTCAGCTTCGGATCGAAGATGGCGCCATAGCTGTCGATCTTGCCGAGCTTGTCGGGCCGGTAGATGATCGAGTCGGCATTGACGACGGCTGGAATACCGTACTGCTTGCCCTCATGCTTGAGATAGGGAATGTCCTTGGCCCATTGCCATAGGCTTTCGTAATTGGGGATCTTGGCGGTATCCCAGGGAATGATCACCCCCTGGCGCGCCAATTCCTTTTCGGCGCCGCCTTGGAAACCGCCGATATCGAAGAGATCGTTGGCGTTGCCGGCGGCCAGGCGGGCGATGACCGGGCCGAGATCGTTGCCATTATCGGTGAATTCCGGTGTGACGCCGTTCTGCTTGGCAAATTCCGGCCATTTGTCGCCGATATCCAGCGTCGCCGTTGCCCAGAAGGCGACAGTTCCCGCATCCTGCGCTGAAAGACGCGAGGCAAAACCCAAACCTCCGGCAGACAGGGCCATGCCGCCCGCCCCCATCAACTTGAGAAAATCACGCCGCTGCACATTGCTGTGCGACTGAGGTAAAAGTGGTCTGCGCTGCTGTGTCATGAACATTCCCCTTTTGGTTCTTGGCATTCATTGATCAATCGACCGCGGCCTATCACCCGGCCTGCGGTAGTCCCGCGCTGGAAACCAGGACCGCGGCATCGGGCTTGAGCCCAACGCGCACCTGTTGTCCGGCGATAAGTTGCCCGGCCTCCGCGTCCGCCTCAATGGCGATCACCAGTGTCTGGCCATCAGAAAAAGCAAGTTTCAGGTCACGATGCAGACCGCGGAACGTCGTTTCGACAACCGTCAGCAGCAACGAGGATGGCGCGCCTTGCGCCAGAACCAATCGATCCGGACGAATGGCGACCACACTCGCTTCCGGATCCAAAGGTCCCTCCACGCGCACCGGCAACTTTTGGCCGGCAACCGTCGCCTCGACATGACCGTTTGTCGTGTCAATCTTCTCCGGCCGTAGCAATGTATCAATCCCGATAAAACGGGCGACGAAACCATTGGCCGGGGCGTCGAAGAAGCGGGCCGGCGTATCCACCTGTTCGATCCGCCCCTTATGCATGACCGCCATGCGATCCGACAGGCTCAGTGCTTCGTCCTGATTATGGGTAACAAGAATAAAGGTCGCACCTGTCCGCTTGTGCAGTCGCCCGAATTCGTCGCGCATCTGCTGGCGCAGGCGTTCATCAAGGCCCGTCAGCGGCTCGTCAAGCAACAGGATACCCGGTTCCATCACCAACGCACGGGCAAGTGCAACACGCTGCCTCTGGCCACCGGAGAGAATATTGACGTTGCGCGGACCGAAGCCCGAAAGTTCAACCAGATCGAGAGCATCGTTAATCCTGGTGTCCAAGGCAGAACCCGACAGCCCGCACAGGCGAAGTCCGTAACCAACATTCTGCGCGACACTCATATGTGGAAACAGGGCAAGGCTCTGGAAGACCGTATTGACCGGCCGTTTGTTGGCCGCCAAACCGCTGACATCCTTGCCATCGAAACAAACCCGGCCCGATGTCTGCGTATCAAAGCCGCCAATAAGCTTTAGGAGTGAGCTTTTCCCGCATCCCGACGAGCCAAGCAATGTGAAGAATTCACCGGCTTTGATGTCGAGCGTAACATCGTCCAGAGCCTTGACCGGCCCATATTCGCGGCTGACATGATCGACCTGGATCGATATCGCCATCTTACCGTGCCTCGATGCGGTTATCCCGGATGATCAGGATACCTGTATCCGTCACGTCCATTCTCTGGCCGTCCTGAACGAGTGTGGTTGCCGTCGCCTCCTCGATGATCATCGGTCCCTCGATCGATTGCCCAGGCCCAAGCAGGCTGCGTTCATAGACCGGGCATGACACCCAACCCAATGATGCACCGAAATAGACATTACGACGCCCCGTCATGGCCACCTCAATACCATTACTGGTTGCGGCCAGCAACGGCAAGGAGATCACAGGACCGTTCAGGACGGCTTCAAGGTGCAACGTGGTGATTTCTACCCCAGCATCCGGCAAGCGGAACGAATAGGCCCGTTCATGGGCGGCGTGGAAGCGCTCCGCAAAGCTATGCATATCATCCTTGCGGTCAAACTGTGCAAAGACACCGTGTTCCTGGCCTCGATAACGTACTTCAACCTGATAGGTGAACCGGATATCGGCGTCCTGACCCTTGGCGAAGTAATCGACGGCTTCTGCTTCCAGCCCATCGAACCGGCCTGCCAGTTCTTTCAAGGTTTCCTGCGTCAAGGCCGCAAACCAGGTACCGCGAAAATCGGCCCGCGGTTCTGCCGCCAGCATGCCCCAGGCGGAAAAGATTCCCGGATGCGGCGGTATGACGATTGCCTTGACGCTGAGATCGCGGCCGAGACGGGTCGCCAGCGCCGGCCCGGCACCACCGCTGACGACGAATACGGCGTCCCTGGGATCGTGGCCGCGCTGTACCGTCACGAGTTTCAGGGCGTTGATCATGTTGGCATGGGCGATGTCGACGATCGCCAGCGCCGCATCCTCGATGCTCATGCCGAGGGGCGTGGCAACGGTGGCGATCGCATCTGCAGCTTTCTGCTTGTCTAGATGCATGCTGCCGCCGGCAAAGGTGGCCGGATCGAAGATTCCGAGCGTGAGAATGGCATCAGACAGAGTTGGCTTTTTGCCGCCGTGTCCGTAGCAAGCAGGCCCAGGTGTTGAACCCGCACTTTCCGGGCCGACCCGCAATGCTCCCCGTTCGTCAAGCCGGGCGATCGAGCCGCCACCGGAACCGATCTCGACGATATCCACGACAGGCACCTGAACGGGATGGCCGGGACGGATACGGGTGTGCTCCAGCTTGTAATCGACGTTGAGTGTCGGGCGTCCCGCGTGGATCAGTGAACATTTGGCAGTCGTGCCACCGACATCGAGCGACAACACTTCGCTTTCCCCCAGCGCATCGCCAATCCTGGCTGCACCGGCAACGCCGCCTGCGGGTCCAGACTCCACCAGGGTCAGCGGACTTTTGACTGCCTGATCGAAGGTGGAGATACCGCCATTCGACTGCATCGCGTAATAGGGGCATGTCAGCCCCCGCTTCATCAGGGCCTCCTCCAGCCGCTCGAAGTAATACTGAATAATCGGCTGGACATAGGCGTTCAGCACAGCCGTGTTGGACCGTTCGTATTCGCGCCACTGCCGCGATACGGAGTGGCTTGCACAGACGGTGACCTCTGGAAGCGCATCGGCGAGTATACCGGCACACAGAATTTCGTGCTCGGGATTGGCATAGCTGTGAAGGAAAAGAACGGCAATTGCCTCGATCTTTTCTGCCTTGCACCGGGCAATGATCGGTCTCAAATCATCAAGCTCAAGGGGTACGATGACCTTGCCCGAAGCATCGAGGCGCTCGCGCACTTCAAAGCGCAATTCCCGTGGGACGAACGGTTCGGGGCTGTGGAACTGCAGATTGTAGAGATCGGGGCGATTGCCCCGGCCGATTTCGAGCACATCGCGAAAACCCGCAGTGGTTACCAGCGCCGTGCGCACGCCTTTGCGTTCGGTAATGGCATTGATGACGGTGGTTCCACCATGGGCAAAGAACGTGACATCCCGGGTTCTGAGCCCACCCTTCTCTTCCGCCGATGCAATGGCGTTGAGTACGCCGCGGGATTGGTTTTTGACGGTGGTCAGGCTTTTTGCGGTGAAAAGCTCACCGCTGCGCTCGTCATAGCCGACGAGATCGGTAAATGTGCCTCCAACATCGGTTGCCAGCCTGATCATTCTGAAGCCTCCCCGTTATATCGATAAAGACTTGAGGCTTGCGCCCCGGTGAGAAATCCATTGCGCACGTCCTGCTCAACCAGGAGAGGCTCGCGCAGGCCCGGATCACCCCAGCCGCCACCGCCACCGGTTATCACGCGAAGAACATCGCCTTTGCTGAGATCGAGATGCGCCACCCGGCTATAGGTCTGCAGCGCCCCATTGACTGGCGCGATCTGTAAGGCATTGAGTGTCCCCTGCCCGCCGCCATCCATGCCCCAGGGCCGTGTGGCTGTGCGCCCGAAACTGCCGTATGCCGATACGTTGTCGGCAAGCATCTCGTATTCACGCACGATGCCAAAGCCGCCGCGGCGGCGCCCCGCGCCGGCACCACCCTCGACATTGAAGCCGTAGCGCTTGACCCTTAAGGGGAAGCGCGCCTCTATCACCTCGACTGAATAATTGTATGTATCACCATCTGTCAGCGCGATTAGGGCGCCAGCACCGTCGCGATGTTCGCTTGCCCCCCAGCCGCCATGTTGCGGCTCGATATGGATAAACGGCTGACCGCTGTGATCCGTGCCGGAAATATAGACGACACAAAGACTGGAATAGGACCCGGCGGAAAAGCGCGACGGTATCAGAGGCGCCAAAGCCTTCCAGACAAGTTCGGATGCGTGGACGGATCCTTCGTAATACCAACCGGTCGGTGACGGCTTTTCGGCGGTGAAGATGGTTCCGGCGGGACAAATAACGGTCAGGGACCTGAACCAACCTTCGTTGGAAGGATCGTGCGGCCCGACCATTGCCTTGACGATCGTCCTAACCGCCGACTGCAAAGCGCCACGGGCGCAATTGATCGGCCCGGCAACCGCCGGCGGGCACCCGGTGAAATCGATCGTGATGCTGTCGCCGGAAATGGTGACAGCCACCTTCACAGGGATCGGCAGGTGGCTAACGCCGTCTCCATCGATAATATCCGTGGCCTCATAACGACCATCGGGAAGTGCCGCAATTGCCGCGCGGCTACGGGTCTCGCTGGCCGCTAGAAGATTGGCAAAAGCCGCCTCGACGATACCGGCCCCGTACCGGGACGCCAGCTCCGCCATCCGCCGCCCGGCAACCCGAACTGTTGCAACCTGCGCATTGAGGTCACCAAGCGCGATTTCGGGCAGCCTGACATTCTCACTGACAATATTGAGGATTTCATCGGAAAAAACGTCTGCGCGAACGACTTTGACGCCCGGCAGCCGCAAGCCTTCCTGGAACACCGAGGTCGCGTTCGGCGCAAGGCTTCCCGGCACAGACCCGCCCACGTCCAGATAGTGGGCAACATTGATTGCATAGGCGAGGATTTTACCGTCAACGGACAACGGCTTGACGATGGCGAAATCACAGGCGTGCGTGCCGCCGGCATAGGGATCGTTGGACAACAGGATGTCCCCATCGGCCAGGTTACCCGCGAATTTCTCGATGAGCGCCCGCACCTGTACGCCAAAGGTGCCGGTAAACAGGGTGATGCCATTCATCTGGGCAACCAGCTCACCATCCGCCGTCAAAAGGCCGCAGGCGAAATCGAGCACTTCGTAGATGACGGGGCTCATGCTGGTGCGGGCCATGACGATGCCCATTTCGTCGACTGTGGCCATCAACTTGCCTTCGATGATTTCCTGCGTCACAGGATCGACAAGTTTTCCGCCGGTGATCATCGTCTGCAAACCCTCATCACACCTATTAAGGGCAGACTAGGAGCGTTTGACGCGCGGCGGTAGCTGGTCAGATGGGTGGTTGCGTTTCTCCACGGCCTACCCGTTTGGGTGGGTCCTTGATCATTGCAGGACACCTGTGTCGCGACCAACCGTCACCGCTGCCGTCCGGGACGTGACATTCAGCTTGGTGAAAATATTACGCAGGTGAAATTTGACCGTATTGTCGCTGAGATCCAGCTTTCGGCCGATCTCCTTGTTACTGAGACCTGCGCTCAAGAGACGCATCACGCTGCGCTCGCGCTCCGTCAATCCACCGGCTTCGGTCAGGGCGACTGCCGTTGCACGCGTCGTGGCCGGAGGTTTAGCGCTTCCATCAAGCACAAACGTCAATCGCTGCGAGACGACTGCCGGCATTTCCATTGTCGACGCAAGGCGTCGAAGCCAGTCTGTAAAATCGGCCCCTTCGATCTGAAGGATAGCCCGGTAGTCGGCCATTGGCAGTGACAATAGGAGACTGGAGAGGCAGGCGGCAGCTTTGTCCGGCTGCCCCTGCGCCAGCAACAGGCGGATATCGAGCAATCCGAGTTCGATTCGCCGCGGGACATGCGGTTTCAGGGCTTGCTGCGTTGTCAGGCGATAAAACAGATCCCGAGCGCGTGCAATATCCCCTTGAGCTGCGTAAATTCTCGTCCACAGGAGGGCAGGAACACAGCCACGCAGGTTGACAGCAAGATTGTTGGGGGCATCCGCATAACCAGTCTGTGCCTGGAACCCGCTGATCTCGGCGTAGCGTATCGCTTCCTCAATATCGCCTGTCGCAATGAGGAGCGTGACGCGCTCGCCGTCAATCAACCGCGTGAGCCGCTCGAAACCCCGCCGACGCGCCGCGGCCCGGGCGCTGTCGATTGCGGCATGCGCCGCAAGCATATCGCCGCTCAGCCGCAAGACGCGTTGTTGCGCCATTATGCCTGCCGCCAGAAGGTCAAACCAGGTATCGTGCAGTTCCAGATGCGGGAGCGCCCAGGCCAGGGCAGCGGAAGCGGCATCGTGGTCGCCCCGCATCGACAGGACCTCGCTCCATAGCACCTGACCGACGGCATCGAGGTCACTGCCGTCGCCGATATTGGCCTGCGCTTCGGCAATCAGGCTGCGGTATGCATCCTGCGCACTTTTGCTGTCACCGCTGAAAAAAGCCGCCTGACCGATATGGGTGTAGAGATGCATTGCACCAAAATCTGCGCCCCCGTCGCGAAACGCGCGGATCGCCAGTTGCCCATAGTGCATCGCCCGTTCGAGATCCGTGCGGATCAGGAAGTTATAGGCCAGCATGTTGAGCGCCAGTGCCCGATAGATAAGCTCCATATCATCGCCATGCGACAGGTCAGCCTCCAGGGCCGAGAGATCGGCAGCAGTGGCCCAGCGATCGGTATAAAGCGACATGAGCACGCGGACCACGCGCAGGTCGCGGGAGAATTTTCCATCGGCACATGCCCGCTCGGCGATCGCCAGATAGTGGTTGGCTGCATCGAGCTGACCCGCCTTGGCGCTGATGACACACAGACCCAGGGTTGTCAGTGGAAAGCTGGAAAGATTGATGTCGGGGGCTTTGGCGATGAGCGTCTGGAACAGCAACGTTCCACCGCGCGTGGTGGCATAGACCCGCCGCCATCCGCCGGCGGCCTCGACGATGGCAGCTGCGAGGCCCGCGTCACCAGCCAGGAGAGCGTGACGCACCGCTGCGTCATAATCGTGGGCGGCCTCAAACCAGTGCGCGGCCTTTCGCAAGATCGCGTGCGTCTCAATGCCGACCCGCTCCGCCTCTTCCTTGAGGAAGCTGTTGAAGACCGGATGGTAGCGAATCCATGTCCCCTGGCTGTCCAGAACAGCGATGGGGAGAGCGTATTCTCCAAGCCGATTGAACAGAGCTGCTGCATCTGGGCTGCCAGATATTGAGCCTGCCAGCGTGCGGCTGATTGCCGGCAGCGACGCCGTCTCGAGGAGGAAATGCTGAACCACCTTTGGCAAACTGGAAAAAACCTGTTCCGAGAGATAACGGGCCATCTCGAAATTGCTGCCGTCGAACGATTCCAGGATGGCAGCGCTGTCCTTGCTTTCTGCAACGAGAACGCGGACCATCTGTAGCGCCACGGCCCAACCCTCGGTTCGCTTGTTCAATTCGCCGATCTGTTCGCGTGTCAGCGTTGCTGCCTTTCCGGCAAAAAACTCTTGCGCCTCGGTATCCGAAAAGCTGAGATCGGCCGCACCGAGCTGCCGGAACTCGCCGTTCAGCCGCAAAGCGGAGATCGGAAACCGCGGGGCGCTACGGGAAATCAACACGAATTTGACGTGACCAAGATCCTTTGCAGCCAACAGCTTTGCCAGAAGCGATTCCGTCGCATCTGTCTGGGCGAAGTGATAGTCGTCCAGGAAAAGCGTGATTGGGCCGTCGATCCGCCGCAACCGTGTGACGAGAACCGACAAAAGTGTAGCGACCGGCATGCTGCTGGCATCAAGGCCCCGCCGCTCGCCTTGAAGCAAACCCTGCAGCGCCTCCAGCAGGGCAATGAGGAAGTGGCTTTGGTCGCAATCATCCGGCTCGAGCGGCAACCAGATCAGCTTTCCACCCTGGCTTTTCAGCAGATCGTGCCATTGCGCAGCAAACGACGTCTTGCCGTAACCGGCGGGCGCGACGATCGTCGTCAACCGCCGTGGCCCCAAATGCAGCAGTTGGTGCAAGAGATTGCGCCGGCGGATATGCTGGCTGCCATGTACCGGTGGTTGAAATCGGGTTTGACGCGTCACCATTCCCTATGTTTGCTGGGGCCGGAACAGATTGCAAGTTCAGGATGGAAATAAGCGGTTACTAAATTCGGAAATGGTGGACTATTGTGGGGACGCCTCAGAAACAATGGCGCTAGACGGAGTTGACGAGCTTTAACAGCTTGCTGGGTTCAGTTGGTGCCAGAAGCAAAATTCACTTTGGCCAACTTCAGGATCTGTCGTACTTGTGATGGCGAAGTTCTTGAAGGTGCTGATAATCGCTGAGCCAGAATCTGTTTCCAGTCATCGAGGCGCTCATCGATCGCAGGTGGATGATTTAACATGGCCGCTACGGCATCAGACTTTTCAGTATTGCCCCGAAAGATAACGGCTGGAGTGCGAACGGCCGCCGCCGCAATGTAATGATGAAATCTGCCTGTAATCAGCAAGCTGGCGGATCGGAACTCCGCCATCCAGTCGTCGATGGAAGTAGGTCTGCTGATTTCAAGATTGGGAATCTCTTGTTGCATGCTTTCAAAATGAACAATGTCTTCGGGCGGTTCATGTTTGTGCCCACCTGATAGAAAGATCACACGAGATCTGTCATTAATGTGCAGTCGTATTTCTCTTGCCACTGAAGCTGCAACCTCAGGCGACCAATACGATGCCGCACCAATAACAACTGCATTCTGCGCACGTCGGACTTTCGTATATTTCGATACAAAGAGGGGAAGGCAATCAAATCCTAGTTCACTGGAGATACTCAGTCGGCAATAATTTAGCTGTGACTTGGATTCCCGGACAACGATTCTATCAACTTTTTCCAAGCATGCCTTATAGAATAAATCACGCTCCTCTATAACGCCCTCCGATTTGGCAGACGGGAAACAACTGTGATTGATTAGGTGCACTGACCTTTTGTAAATATTTTTAACAACATAAATGAGCGACAGTAACTGTCGGCATCCCGCATGAAATCCATGTATAGTCCCCTCGCCGTTCACGACAATTAGATCGCTTCTTTCGATGGCTCTATGAAGAAATGGGTTTATCAATTTCAATTGATTATAAAACTGGAAGAAATCTTGATCACCCGGTGAGAGAGGAGCGTCAGGGAGTCCAAAATGAGTACTTTCAACATCTATAGGCTTCACAGAATATCCAGATTCTATGAGGTGATTATAGATCATCATGGATGTGCCATAGCATCCCCAATGATAACTATCTGACGTATCGTTCAATAGTAGCGCCCGCCCAGAACGCCCAACCGACCGAGTTTTGCTAAAAAACGCAGTTGCTAGACCCAAGTTTACACCTCTAAAAGTTTATTAGTTGACACACGCTTCTCTGCGATGGTCGTGCCAGAGCTGAAATCGACGCACAAGCTTTCCTTTCGAGAGACCAAGTTTTCCAGGACGCCACACTACAGCCGGCCCGGGAGCTAGTAGGAGAGCTTTCTAACGTCACAGGTCATCAGCATTAACCCCGGTTTTAACGTTAGAATATTGCCTGGCTAGCAAAATCCGCCCGCCAGACGCCGCATCAGCCATAAATCAACAGAACTCCTCAGCGAAAAGTGTTGAAAGACCTTGCGATAGCGAAATTTGTGCTTCAACACCGAGCTCATCTCTGAGAGAGGATGGATCCCCAATAGAGTCACGAACCTCCCCATTCCGCTCCTGTGAAAACAAAACAACGTTTTTTCTTGCCGTTATAGATTCAAGTGTATCTATGATCTCAAGCAAACTACTTCCTTTACCTGTGCAAACGTTATAAACACGAAATCCTAGTTTATTAAATTCCATTCCACTCTTTAACGCATTAACTACATCACTGACAAATACAAAGTCTCGAGTTTGCTTCCCATCACCAAATATAGTGATCGGTTTACGCTCGATCATCCGGCGTACAAAAATGCTTACGACACCTGAATACGGAGACGAAGGATCTTGACCCGGCCCATAAACATTAAAGAACCTAAAAGCTGTTACCTGCATTCCGAATGCACTTGCAGCAACAGCTCCGTGAAGTTCACATCCCAGCTTATCGGCTCCATAGGCGGACAATGGCTCTACACTCGCACCTTCCACTAACGGCACGTTTTTATTAGCTCCATACACTGCTGCTGACGAGGCAAATACTACTGGTATATTCCTGCGGTCTTCGCTACCACGGGCAGCATTCAAAACCGCGATGGTACCAGACATATTGGTCCGATGCGTTTCCTGCCAAGCTTCAATGGATCTCTGCACCGAAGCTACAGCAGCCAGATGGTAGCATCCATCTACTCCCTGCATGCATCTATCAGTTACAACCCCATTCGCGACATCCCCCACTACGAGCTCGACACCCGGTGGCAATTTTGCTTTCTTGCCCGTCGAGAGGTCGTCGAGTACGCGAACCGTATGCCCCTCCCGAATCAAGGAGCGTACAAGATGTGAGCCAATGAACCCGCACCCGCCAGTAACCAAGAACTTACTCAACAGATCTCTCTTTTAAATTTCATGACTATATTCATCGACTTCTTGCTAACATAAAATCAGCGATAGTTTTCTCTATTCCCTTTTTGAACGAAACCTTTGGCTGCCACTTCAACACATCCTGAGCCTTAGTTGTGTTCAAATACGCAACATCCACATCGGTGGGCCTCGCCGCCAGATATTCCCGTTCAATCTGGATCCCTAATGATTCTTCTATGGCAAGAACTACTTCCTGAACAGAACGAGACTCACCACTTCCGATGTTGTACAATTCACCGCCCTTCGCGTTATGCTTTATTGCGTGTAGAATTGCCTCGATCAAATCATCGATAAATATGTAGTCGCGCCTCGCGCTGCCGTCACCAAAGATCTTTATAGGTTCTCCCAAGCTGATATTTCGAAGAATAGCAGGAACAAGCCCTTGGCCCTTTTTCAACTGTTGACCAGGTCCGTAAGGATTAGAAACTCTAAGTGTTATACTATTTAACCCATCAACAAATCCGAACATTCCAAGGTATTTTTCGACCACCAATTTTGTTAAGCCGTGGGAGTTAATTGGATTGGTTGGGCTATCCTCACTACTTGGTACTTTTGCATCCGGTCCGTATACGGTGCCACCAGAAGATAAAAATATAATTTTTTCTACGCCGCTCCTAATGCATTCCTGAATAAACTCTACATGGGGAATCACGTTTTCTTGTATATCAGCAATAGCAAAATCATTTTTCAGCCCTGGGCTTGACGTGGATATTAGCTGAACGACAACTTCCACTCCAACAAGAGCATTAGCGCGATCCATCGGGTGAAAGAAATCACCTTCTATGAACTGGACATAATCCGTTGTATTCTTGTCCAGCACTCCGTCGAAGCGTCGGGAAAAAACTTTGACTTTCTCCCCCCCGGCTAACAGCCGGGTGGTTAGATGACGACCAATGAAGCCATCTCCTCCAAATATTGCAATCACTGTTAATATCTCACCGCTAACCAAAAATTCCGTGAATCAAGGCCTTTAGACCCCAAGATAACGTTGATCGATGTCGTTGCAAAACAGGTCAGATGGCCGCGGCATGCATCTCGCCGAATTAGTTTCAGCGACAAGCGATGCCCGCTTTCTCCTAATAACATGACCAGTTCCTGGGACAATTTTATGGATCACTCCATGAGAAATTGTTTCCAAATGCCAAGACCAGTCTTCGTAACCAATCTGTTTTGATATTTCTGTCATTCTATACGGTATACGAATCAGCATATCTCGCTTCGCAAAACAAAGGGCAGTCCAACAGTTAGAAAGTGCAAGAGACGAGAGAGTAAAGTCTGGATCTTCCATATCAATGTGTTGATATACATGTGGATCGTGTCCGAAATAAACGTTAAGCTCGGGATGCCAAACGACCATTCTCGTGTCCATTCTCGCGGTTTTTAGCGCACTGACGAGCCAGTTGGCACCCCATAGATCGTCAGCATCCAAAAAGGCGATCCATTCTCCTGCCGAAGCGTCTACTCCAGCGTTGCGCGCCAAGCCTAAATCTCCAAAGTCCACCGCTAATAGCCGGGCCCAAGAATGTTCTGCCGCAAACTCGCTAAACAGCTCGAGGGTGCCGTCATCCGGTCGATCGAGAACCAGTATTGCTTCCACACTACGTCCAGAATTTTCGGCCATCATCACATTTTGAGAGAGACTTAGCAAAGAAGGCTTCGCCAAAAGCCCCTCTTTATGGCCGTTTATAATTACACTGATATCAAAATCACTCATTTTAGCCCCATGCGTAAAATCCACATCAGAAGATACGATTCACTCAAGAAACCCATCACACGATGACAGGTCGAAAAGGAATTTTTCCCACTTATGCGCTTCCTTAATTCTTTCAAGCATCGTACCACAACGGGCTTTCGCCTCACTGGGGTTTAATTGAACCTGGTCCAAGGCCTGAATATAGGCATTCGCGTCAGCAACATTATCGATAATCCATCCTGTAGAACCATCCACGAGTTCAGAAACTCCGCCGACATCCGATGCCACTATGGGCAGTTCCGCCATTGCCGCATTAATGATCGTTGTGGGCGTCCCTTCCCACAATGACGTAAACAGCAAACACGAGTAATCCTCCAGAGGGATCGCTCCAAATGAATCGTAAGGGCCCATTAAAGTAAGATTAGTTAGTTTGTCGTTAGCTTGAACGAGCATATCATTATACTCCTCGTCACCTCGACCGTAGACATGAAATTGCAAATGTGGTGCCATTTCTATTATTGACACGAGCAATTCAACATTTTTCTGACGCGAAAATCTCCCTGCCCAAAGGATTGGACGCCCGGAGACGTCCCAATCTTTTTGGGACCGCGAATGCACATCATCAGAGACGGGCTGCTTAAGAACAATTAGCCGTTTTCTATAGCTCTCTGTAAGCCCATACTCGGAGGAGAGTTCTTCGCTAAATCGCTTGTTGTCAACATACACCTTAGAGAGATATGGCAGACACGAACGAAAATGAGTGCTCGAGTATCCGGCAGGCTGTCCATCTTTCGTATAGTCCTTACAAAATAGTGTTGCGAATAGCCTTGATATATTAGATAGAGCTTTTCCACGACGCTCAAACGCATCCCAAGCGGCACGACTGTTAACATTAATGACCGATATTGGCCTGAGGGCCAAAATTAGCGCCTCTAGCAGTTGTATCCGTTCTTCATGCTGCAAGTCAGCGTCATATTCAGAAAAGACACATATATTCGCTTCGGCAGGTAGCCATGATCCGGCGCTTACATCAGCGTAGTCGGAAATAATAAAAAGCACGTTAGAAGCACCATGCCGGGTGATCGCGGCTTTGACTAGGTTGCACGCAACCAAATCGGCCCCGCCATGTGTCAGCCAGGGCGCTATTATAAAATGCGTGTAGGAACTCTTAAGTGATGAGTAGATCGCACCCCAAACTGACGCAAATTTGTCGCCCCTAATGCTTCTGAACCATGGAACGTTCTTAAGATCGGAGAACTCAACTGTTGCAACCAAATCCGGCTCGAATTGCGAGTTATCGCGAATCACTTCTTGCGCTAGCGAGAGCAATCTCTCATCTCGACCCAATAGCCTTCCTTCGGGAAGCCCGCGTACAATGTAGTGTACCAATGGGTTAAGTCCCGTCTCCCGAACGTCGGGATACTGCTCTACATACTGCCTAGTATCAAACTCAGGACTTGCCTTACGTCCCTCGAATCCTCCATGATTCAAAAAGTGGTAAAAGGGATCCATATCCCCTATGTCAGGATTTGCATTTCGATACCATTGAGGGTCGAATAGTCCGGAATCGTGAATCAACGCCGCATGGAGCGCAGGAGATGTCTCCAGCACCCTATCGAGCGACGGATCGAGGTGGCTCAAATCGCGCGTTTGACCAATGCTAGCTAGAGCCGACAGGGATTTTTGCAATTCGTTGGTGGCATCGAACACCAATTGGGTTGATCCACTCAATTTTCGCCGGACGCGCTCAGCAATCCCAGAATACGACAGGGGTAGAGCTTTTCTATTTATAAACTGTGCCAAGTAGGCAGAATTTGCCAATACGTCTTCGACGACACGCTGATACTTCATCAAGACTTCATCTTGAACACTTAAACTATTTTTTGCCAACTGTATATTTCGTTGATATACATGGTTTTCCATTTCTATAATTAATTTAAGAGTTTTGTTCTCGAGTTCATTTTTTTCTTTTTCCTTGAAGTGAGAGTATCTCTCTTGAGAAAGTTTTGCCTTATACAAAGACAGCATTTTTAAAGCGTCTCGTTCAGATTCTAGCAATTTTTGTATCCTGATTTGGTCTTGCGTTTCACGCAACCGACTTTCTTCAAGCTCCAAATCAAGCTTGGCAATGTCGGCTTGGAAAGTATCGATCGCGTGCATTAGATTTTTTTTATCGCTAATATATCGCTGCAGGTTATTGGCAGCGTCGAACGCCGTGCTCGTCAGTGAATTGATCTGAGAGGTCTTATTGTAGAATATTCTCGCTACAGCTTCTGGTCGCTGCTCTCCATCCACAAGAACGCTTAGGGCAGTTGCGCACCGTGTGCCTGCGTCAAGTACCGCAGTCATTTCTCTTAACGCGAAATCCGGAGGGTGATCCAGACTACCAAAATCTGCTTCCCAATCCACCCCAACTGCAATTCTGGCTATATCGAGCCCTCGCCGCCAAAGATAGCGTGCCTTGGCGCGGTCTCCCCGTCCGAACGCCATAACGCCTGCTCTAAACGAAGCTTCCACCGTTTTGGTAGCAAGCAGGCTTGAGTATTGGTCAAACGGCATATCCGCAGTCTGCCCGAATAATTTTTCTGCCTTGACCAATTCTCCGAGTGTCAAGTGAAGCAACGCGGACACAAAAGTGAGTGACGTGACCCAACGAACCTTAGCCGGCGACATTTTACCAACAGCTTCTAATAAATCCTGTATCTCCACCAACAGTTTTCTTATTCGTGGAAAACCGCTGAAAATGTCTAATTCTCGATAAGATAGAACACACAGCGCGGCGGCCCGCTCGTTCCAGTTAGTCGACGTCTTCTTCACCTTCTCGGCGAGTTTGCTCAACTCTAAAGGATCGCTCATCCTCACACCAATCGATACCATGCTCCTCATAAGCCACGGATTGCTGTATTCTTGAGAGAAGTTTAGCAAATTTGGTTTGCGGTCTGACGCTTCTTTAGGAAATAGTTTTTCTCGATATTCTGCCTTGGTTTCGGCAAGAGGCGGCCGCATGCAAACAGCCACACACCACTCACAATCTTTGACCCCAGGATTTGCCGCTGGAACCTCACTCCATTCGCGGCCAGCGGTTACCCATGCGCCATTGCGCTTATGACGACTAGCACTTTGAGCAAAGGTCTTTTCAACGAGAAAACGATTGGAAAGCTCGTCAAGCAAACGTTCCCACGTATATGCCTGAAAACGATGGGGATTCGGATCCTTGCCGTCCTCTTCCGTCCAGTTATTTGGCACGCTAACTACCAACCGCCCACCGGGGGTCAAAGCACGGAAGCATGCGTCTAGGAATCTAGCTGGCTCGCGAAGATGCTCCAACGTCTCGAAGCTTGCAATAAAATCGAAAGCCCCCTCCTCTAATTCCTCGATATAATCAGGCAAATCAGCTTTCACAAAATTCAACCCCGTCCGAATCGAGGCGAAAGACTGTGTCGCGTAGTCCACGGCATATTGGCTGTTGTCGACGCCTACTACCTCGCCGGCCAAGGAATTTTCAAAAAGAATCTGCGCGCCGTACCCGAGACCGCACGCTGCATCCAAAACTCTGTCCCCCGCACGAATAAACGCAGCCGCAGCGAAGTAACGTATTATGTGAGCATCGGATCTTACGCCGCCTTCCCGCGACATATCCATATGAAGGCTGCGTTCGGCCGCGAGGCTGATTAGGGGATAATTTTGTTGAACTTTAGCATCAACGCTTTCAAATATAAGCGTCGATACCTGTTCCATCTCTATGTCACTATAATTTATAGCTTTGAATAGGCGAGGATGCTTGCGAAACCCCGCTGAGATTATGGTATGTTCCCACCAAGCTCGATTGCGCCCTGGACTACCGATGCTATCAGCACCCAGCGTAATTTGGAAGTATAGAGCCCCCTGAGTGGCAGCCAGCAATCGTGACAAGAACGCTGAAATCAGCTCATCATCCCAGCTACCAATCGGCTCTGTAACTAATACCAGATCCGCTTGGTAAATCCCTAGGTCTGCATCGAGACCAGAACCAACTGTTACACGATCACCGCACTTACTTATGGCATGCTCTACAATCATTGGATCCGGATCAATTCCGAATGCTTCCTGACCTGCAGATAGAAACTGCTGTACGAGCTCCCCGTTTCCGCATCCGATATGCAGCACTCTGGACAATCCAAACAGGTTGATAAAATTAGAAGCGTTCAACCCTATACTCCCCCACACAAATCGCAATTACCCGAACCAATCGCGGTGCCCCCGTCGGTGTCTTTGTTCATTCCAGCTGAACATTCCTTTGGATTCTTGCAATCCTCAATCTTACAGCGTTCTTGTCATTGCCTCTGGATTTTTCCCCGTAAGTTGATTGTGCCCCGACATATCATCAGCCATTCCAAATCTAAATCCGATAAATCGTCGAAACATATCAAATTGCTCAAATCGTTCATATTCGCAGCAAACGATACACCGAATCTGCTGGGAACCTGGTGCGCATGTGAGCGGTTGGTGCCGGTAAGTGTACTTCGTTACCGGCTTCCTTAGTTCCGTTATTGACTGAAGACCGCCGTCAACGACCCTCGCATAGACCAACAGGAACAATGTCAATTTTCTGAAAGCCAATACCCATGAGATCATTGCAGCCATCAAATAGGAGCGCACTGGTTTCATATGGCCTTCAGATATACGTATCTTTGCATCTCGTCATCGCCCGATCTGTCGACGGATGCAAGTTTGAAGTCGGTCGCAATTGAAAGCAGATAATCAATCGTCATTGACGTGTCACCATAGGTAATGTCGCCGTCAATTGCATCGCGATGATGGGGCACGAAGGCAAATCCTACGGATCGATGCGCATGCTCTACAGCCTCAAAGAAAGCTTCGGTTTTATCGCGGTAGACTGCCCTCCAATATTCGATCGGCCTAACCGTAATACACAAGACCGCGCCAGATCTCATATGTTGGCGAATGGTTGAGAGAGACTGCTTCGTGGCTCGCTCGCTTAGATGGGTGAATACCGAGAACGCGAAAACAAAATCAAAATTGACCGGTACGGGGAGCGAAGTCGGAAGGTAGTCTGAAATCGATACATTGTCTTTTAAGCCAGCTTCGTGGCAGATCCTAATGGATTCAGTCCAGGGGTCAACGCCATGAACATCGTCGCTGAAATACGCGAAAGCGCGAAGCAATCGGCCATAGCCGCATCCGAAATCTAGGATCTTTTTCCCCTTAAGGGACGAGCCGGTTATCTCGGCATAATTGAAGGTCGCAGCTCTGGCGAAGGAGACGGATTGATTCATTAAGATCGGACCACTCGATCCGGTCCAACTCGATTGCACGTCGATTGAAGCCATACTTGGGAGAATACCTGAAATTCTAGGGTACTCCATTGCCGGCATGCGCCACAGCGTCCCCAAGAAATCATTGATCCCCAACTTCCGAAGCTCTCGATAAACCGCTATTCTGTCGTCGACATCCGCCGCGTCCTCAACCTTCTGAAGTTGCTCAGCAATATACTCAAAATTGTTCATAAACGCTCTCCATCACGCTAGCCCGGCTCTTTGACACCAGACCGGCTCGCTCCGTAGAAAATTCGCTACTCCTTGGCAGATCTGCCCGCCCAAGTATCTACTCAACCCCTATGCGCGCCTCCGTCGAAGCGCCAAGATTCCTAAAACTTCGTTAGGGAGATCTCTGGTTCCATCTCAAATACAACATCACTCCACAGCACGGTCCATCGGTTCATTTTAGAATTACGAAACTGACGCTATAGCTCCGTACTATCCTTGACACTGGCGACCAATAGCGCACCAATTGACCAAAGGACAAGGCACCCTAACAAAACTAGGAGTGTGTCGAGAAATACACGAGGGAAAAGCGCATGCTCTGGCTTGAAAGGGGGAACCACCACAACCAGATAAATTTGCTGTTTCTCCACGTTGCGTCTCGCCTCTTCGTAGCTTGCGCGCGAAAGGGTATAGATTTGTTCGGCAAACTCCTGCCGCAATTTTAACAGCTCGAAGTCCTTAAGTTGCATGGACACGGACGACGCCTTGTCTCCTGTCAGCATCGCTTCCAAATCTCGTATTTTAGTTTTGATAACATCCAGACTAGATTGCACGTATCTGTCACCAGGCCGCCCCTTTACACCTGTCGAATCCGATACTGCAAGCTGACTTTCCAGTTGTATTTTTTTTAGTGTAAGCGTTGAGATCAAGGCGGCTATTTGTTTGGCACTCTGAGCGGGATCGATAGACCCGGTATTCTGCTGCAACGTGAGTAACTGTAGGCGAGCATCCGCCAACTCCGTCATGCTCCGTGTAACTTCTTCTTGCGCGCGACGCAAAGCATCTTCGCGGCTGCGCCGGGAGATGCGATTGATCAAGGCTTCGCTCGATGAGACAAGCCTCTGTGCCAATGACTGTGCATCATCGGCTGTATAACCCCTCACCCGTACAGTAAGGATGTTTGAGACCGTATCCACCGACGCTGTGACCTTGCGTTGCCAATAGGCAGTCAACTCCTCAGCGTAATCTTTGGAGTTTAGGCGAGATAGCCAGTCAATTGTGGGTTTATCGTATAATGCGGCCAATGTTGTACGCCCCCCCACATCCTCAATAGCAGCGCGGCTTCTGAGGTAGTCGAGAATAATTCGCGAATCCTGTGCAGGCGAACCGCTCTGTCCTAAGCCAAGTTTGCCGATTATCGAACTCGCTCCTCCTGACATTGTCGAGGACTTCGCGGTGCTGTCCGATGCAGCTCGAATTGTCAGCTTTGTTTCAGCGACATAGACATCCGATGCGATAAGAAAATAGTAAAAAAACGCGATCAGAGGCGGGAAAACAACAAGAAGCAAAAAACTGCCAGTAAGAATTCGTCCAACGCCGCCGCCCTTTGCTGTCTCGTGCCTTTCTCTGACACCACGGGCCAAAATATATTCACCCGTGGACTTCATAAATCGAAATCCCGCTAGACGCCGTGCCGCCGTTGTTAAGTTTGATTTACCTTCGGTGGCTTCTATTTTTTTATCTTTCAGCGCTAAAGCTTCCTCATCTGCACGCACGCTCCCCACCTCAAATTCGGTAGATGTCGCCGCGTGTTCAATGCCGCGGTCTTTCTGTGGGGTTTGCATCTAGATGTTTTCCGGAGATTGCGCTGGCAGATTCGCTCTACCGTGTTCAAGCGCTATTTTTAGACCAGCTTCCACCGCCTCACAAGCGAAGGAGTAAAGTGCAATATCCTCATCAAGCAAATCCGCAACGAGGCCAAGTTCCCCCAAATTCGCCGCCAACTCCAAGGTGCCGGGTAATATCTCAAGTTGGCTTCCCTGCACGATCGGCGCCGCCAACGATGCATCAAGCATGGACGCAAAATCATCATACAAGGGCCGTACACCAACGACATCGAACTGCGCTAGGCTATCTAATGCTACGCTCACGTTGCGTCGTTGTAATTCCGACTCGGGTCCACCGCCAAATACTGTTGTCATAGGAGAGCGAAAAAGCCGCCGGGACTCTGGTGCCATCTTTCGAAAGCCAGTGAGTACAGATTTTCGATCGGAAAACTCCATTTCCGCAATAAGCTGCAGTACCTCCTCGTACTTTTCTAACGAAGGGCTTAGAGCATTTCGGTTCGAACGCTTTGCTAAATGCGCGATAAAGAGCAATCGTTCTGCCAAATCTTCAAACGGATCCCGAAGGAGTGCTGCCGTTACATATTCTTTTTCACGCGCGAGACTTCCATGCCTGCTCCAGTTGGGTTGACCTGTAACGAAAATCGAGGAGGCAGCTTTATTTGCCATGACCGCGCTGATCGTTTCAATAGGGAGCCTATCAACCACCGGATAAGATAATGCGAAATGTGCCATAACGCGTCTAATTATTCGAATTTGTGGAAAGATTGAGACGTCGATAAAAAGCAGTTTTCTCTCAAGATGTTGAGCCGGATCCGGCCGCCGATAGATGGGTATACCGGACCGTGCATCAATGATGGTTACATCTACGATTTCCGCGAGATCCGCAACATACTGCTCATCAATATTAAAACCAGCAAGCCCAGTTGAATGAAGGCCTAAGTCACGAAGATCCGCTCTAAGAACATTCGCAGACATCGTAACATCTGGCCGTCCCGGCACCCTGACGACAAAGGTTGGCACATCACCGGGATTATCCGGAACAACCCACCCAGAGATCGAGGAGCCACTGTCATGATCTACAAAAAAATGCATACCGACGTCCCTCTACGCTGCAGTGTTGTCGCGCACAAGGATGGCAATGCCTGCGACCAACGCCCACCCCAAAAAAGATAGGACGATAACGGCAGTCCATACTAATCCGCGCCGAGGATACACCGAATCTTCTGGCAAACTCGGCTGCACGTAAATCATGAGATAGGCACGTTGTCGTTCCGATAGTAAGCGGGCACTTTCATAAGAAGAAACAGAAAGCGCGTATTCGTTCTGTGCGATGGTCAGGTCGACTTGCTTGTCCGCCAACACGCTCGCATGGGCGGCGAGGGTCTCACCTTCTTCACCATTGCTAGGCCGCCCTGCGATGCGGCTTTCATAGGTGGAAATCTGCTTGCGTAAAGCGTTAGAACGCGCTTGCAACGAAGCAAGCATCGGCGTTTCAAGCGCGTCATTATTTTTAAGCGTATCCACCTGCGTTTCAATTTTGGACAACTCAACATAAAGCTGGGTCAGCAGTTCAGAAAAGCTGTTAGCTGTCAGGTCAACGTCCAACACGCCGGCTGCAATGCGCGCATCTCGCATGGCTCCAACCGCGGCTTCAAGCCGGTCCTTGGAGAGCTTCAACTCTCGCGAGGTCTCTAACAAAGTATTTTCTTCGTTGTGGCGCGTGAGCTGGTTTACCATTCTCTCCGAAATCCGCGTTATTTCTTGCGCCAGAGCTAAACTATCCGCGGGAGAGAAAGTGCGCACCTGCAAGGTAACCAGTCCACTGCTTTGGTCTACATTCAGCTTGACTCGACCATTCCAATAATCATTGAATTTCTCGATCGACATCTCCTTAGGCGCTTCGGCGAGGAAATCCCAAGTACCGGGGTGGAACATCTGCCTTAGATTGAAGGTCTTCTCTAACTCGACTATAATACTTCGGCTTTTCACATATTGGGCAATGATTTGTCCGTCGCTGGACTGTCCTGAGTTGAGAACTGATGCCAGACTTGAAAGCGCCTCTAGGCCATTCTGCTGGCCGGAACTAACGGAAAAGCGAGCCTCAGATACATATTGGTTCGTCGCGATGAGCCACAAGTAGAGAGCGCCGACGATAACCGGCATCACAAAAAGAAACACAAAACTACCAATGAAAAATCTTCGATAAAAGCGGTCAGTGCGCCGCGCACGAAACCCCCCGCCGCCGCTGCTGACAGGGCGCGGTATGCGAGCAGTCCGAGCAACACGTCGCAGCTCAATGGAAATTGCCTTAGATCGAGAAGAGGCATCCGTTTCTATGAGTGCTCCGCCTGTAGACGTGGCAATGCTGTCCATATCTAGGAGCCTATTCGTTCAATTTGTTATACAGTTCAATAGCGTCGTCGACATTTGAAAACTCATACATGATACCGTGGGCGAGTACGACAACCCTGCTGCAATAATTGCGAATTGTTTCCATCGAATGCGAAATCATGATGATGTCCGATCGGGCGCGCCTGCTCGCGAACTCCTCGTTGCATCGCGCCTGAAAGCGGGCATCGCCGACGGCTGTCACCTCATCAATCAGATAGCACTCGAAATCAATCGCCATAGATAGACCAAACGCAAGTCTCTGAGCCATCCCAGAGGAGTAGTTCTGATATGGTTCGTCCATATACGCGCCGATCTCTGCAAAATCCTCGACAAAGGCTACAGTTTTCCTCGGATTCTGCCCATAAATGCGTGCAACAAATTGGACATTCTCCCGACCCGTCATTAACGGATGCAATCCACCAGCAAATCCCAAGGGCCAAGACACACGCCCTGAGCGTTTAATATGGCCCGAGTTTGGCAACTCCGTACCAGCAAGCATCCTCATAGTTGTTGATTTCCCGGCGCCATTGATACCCAATATCCCATAGGATGTGCCAGCCCGGAAGTTCATCGATACATGGTCGAGAATGATTTTTGTCCCGCCTTTTGTGCGGAAGTATTTAAAAACTTGAGAGAGCCTTATCATGACGACAGCAGTTTTCCACGCAGGAAACGTTCCCCCAGTAAACCGAGAAGGAAAATAACTGCTGAGACCATTATAAGATATGTTTCCGATAGAAACTCCGAGTAACTATCTTCGTAATAAGCCGATCGCAACCACTCAACGCTTTGGAAAAGAGGGTTATACGACACAATTACTTGCATCTCTCGAGGCATAAGCGAAATGTTCCATACGACGCCCGAGGTGAGATACATCACTATAACCGATAAAATAAAAACAATTTGCCACATCTTAAATACGGATTTGGCGATATTACTAAAAAATCCTATAGAAATTGCCAGAAATATCGTAGCTATAATACCAGAGACAAATGCGTATATATTAACCGGGATTAAGTCTACGTCCAAAAGAAACGCGAGAAAAAATAGAAGTATCACTACAATTGACGCAGTGAACATCTCAATTAACGCTCGCGAAATCATAATATCTATGGCGCGAACCACTGGAAAAAAGAGAAGAGCTCGGTTCAGTTCTATTGCCTGCCCCATCATTCTAGCTGGGTAGAGGCATAAAATATATGGCAAGATCCCTGTCACTGCGTTTACAATTGGGTCTCCGCCCGTCGGAACAAAGCGACGCGCATAAGCCATCGAAGAGGCCATAATAACCAGATGGCTGAAAGGCCATAAGATCGCCATGATATATCCAAAATGGGAACGACCAAAGCGAGTCCTCATGTCTCTCAACATGAGAGCACCGATGATATTGGCTTTGTTACGCAACACTGATTTAGCGCCTCTCCATTTTAAGCTCGTTCAATCTATATTTTTCTGCTGTCCGAATTTACGATCACATCAACGTCGAAAGAAATCTTGCTGGATTTCAACTTCAACATCTTTTTACCTTTTCCCTCGACGTATACCGTGAAAAACCGCTCAAAAGCATGCGCGAGAGAACCATCTACTTGTCCCATGTCCATACCGAAATCAGCGACTCCCAAATTAGCCCTAAAAATTGGCTTCAAAGTGTCGAAATCAAACCAAAACATTGTCCCAGCTACGAATTCTCCTTTTCGATATCCGGCGGTAATGTCAAATCGGTTTGCCAGAAAGTTTAAAGGAGCTACATTCCCATCCACGTATTTTTCAACATTCAATGACAGAAAGGAGCTTTCAGGCGCCGCTATTCCCATGTTTTCTTTTCCAAAGAAGCTACGCTTTAGTTGAGTTATAGCTTGTTTGGACAGAAGCCCATCGAGCAAATTATTTCTCCAAATATCTCCATCCACGCGGTGAGTCGATTTTTTAGAGTGGATTTTGCACGCGTATTTGTAACCATCTTCTATTATTAGCTGCCCGACTTTCACGAACGGATATACATCGCGCCCACAATTCTCCGCAATGAATGCCTTGCGTGGGTTTAATTTGATCAAGGCTGCGCTAACTTGCTCAGGCGACCAAAGCTCAGGGAAGCTCACGACCAAATCAATTTTTTCCGACTGCCGGACGTCGGCCAGGAAAAGATTGAATTCGTCCACAAGATCATAATAAAAAAGATGTAGTATGATGACATTGTCGCGGGCCTTTTGTGCACCCAAATTGTGTGCGTCGCAAAGCGCCTGTATCCCTGAGCTGTCGATCCCGAATTCGCGCACCACGCTTCGTAAGGCGGTCAAATAGCCGTAACCGTGACGCCTATCCGGTTCGAGATAGGCGCCCTCTGCCCATTCATTCCAAGCATTGATAAAAACAAATCGCGAATTAGGATTTTTGCCACGGGCAGCCTGAAGAAAGGCGGCCTTTAGCCAACGCCGAAATAAGGTTGGCGACGCTCCAAGAAACACATCCCCGCGTCCAGGTTTTCTCGGTTCAGTGTCCCATCCGACAAGCGCTCCAGGGTGAGCTCGAGTATTTTCGTTACCAGGCGCCAAATACTGGTTCTCAACGTACTCGACCGCGCCTTGATATGAAAATGCCGTCGTCTTGGCCTTTTTATCTAGTCTTGGGCCGGTGACGACTTGTGGCGCTTTCACACCATGCGGAGGGAAGTCATAAGTTCCATCTACACCCTCGACGTTGGATGCTGTGGTTCCAAATGCTGAAACACCGAGGATATGCAATCCATTCAGGCCTGCTTCCCGCGCCCGCTGCCTCCATAAATTGCTCATTCGCGCGAAGTCTGGGATTAGATCGGGCCGATAGATTAGCAATAGTGGCTTCCCATCGACCCTGATGTAGCGCTCGTCAGATATATAGGGCAACCAATCGTTAAAGACGGCCTCGCAATCATCCTCAGAGTGGTTTTGGGCGATCAGAACGTCTGACTCGAGGCCGTCCCAACGACGTGTCCAATTTTCGTTCGCCCAGCAAATGCAGTAGTTAATGTTGAGAGATTTGTTCTCCAAGAACATGTTCAACGGCCGCTCGAGAAGTCTCTTTCCATCAAACCAATAGTAGTAGAAGCAGAAGGCGTGCAGGCCGTATAGTTGCGCTAACTCCACCTGTCGTTGCATCGTTTCGAAGCAACGAAGATCGTAAAAACCGAGCTCCCCTGGTAGTCTGGGCTGATAGTGCCCGTTGAAACGGGGGATTGCTTTCGATACATTCACCCATTCCGTAAAACCCTTCCCCCACCAAAGATCATTTTCCGAGATGGGGTGCATTTGAGGGAGATAGAACGCAATCGTTTTTACATTGAAGTTTACATTGCCTATGGGGTCTACCGCCATCCCGGCGTATTCGTGATAGAACCTGCCATCATGTGCTGTATAACTTCTGACGTTATATTCGACTTCGTAATTACTACCAACTGCGGCGTCAGAATTTAATAGCAAAAATGGCTTATTTTTTCCGGCTTCCGAACCAAAGCTTTCAAATGGCTTCCGCCGTTCATGGCGGCCGTAGATCTGGTAGTGCATTGCGGGGCTAAGGCCACTATCCTTCACGTCAGGATACGCGCGGGCGTACCATTCCTCATCTACGTAAGGCGCGCGGTTTTCTTTCTGGCCGAATCGATGATAGTGCTCAAAAGGGAGAAATTTGCTGCTGCCCACGTCGGGATAAGTTTCAAGGTACCAGTTTTCATCAAAAAGCGGATGCGGCAGCCGGCCTTCTTTTAGACCGTAGCGCATAAAATGTCTCCAGGGTTCCACCTTTTTTTCTCGGACATCCTCGTATGTCGAGAGATACCAAGTCGCATCGAATATCGAGTTCGGCTTTCCGTGGAGAATTCTGGAAATGATTCTCGACAAGAGGTTCACTTTAATTGTGGAATTCTTGCGTTTGGACAACTTTTATCTCTCTTGTGCTGTTGGTAGTTTGATCTCTGGCGCCGTCGTGCCGCCATGGTACGTTTGAATTGAGATCCTTCTCCGCAACGATGGCGGCAACTTGTATCAACGCTCGAATCGCATAGAGAGCACTCCGAGCTGTGAGCTGCCACAACGAGAATGTTTGGCCAGTGCTTTCCAACGCAAGCTTCGCGCCTGCAATGCTAGTAGGTCTTTCACACGCCGAAGCGAGATGTTTCTTGCTGGAAAAGTTGAAATATAAACCGTGCTCAAGATGGCATTCAACTCCAGTGTCGACATCACCGTGGGCATTAAACCGAGTTCCCAATTCAACCCCTAAAGCTACCTTGGCGCCGCTGCTCCCATAAGGTGAACAGAGTGTTCCTGATCATTTTCCAAGACAACCTCACGCAGATTTTTACTGCAAACAAAAAAGCTCCCAAAACGTTTCCGCCTTGGAAGCCCTCCTCTTCTGAAAAAAGATTCGCACTTTTGGCGATGACAGTCAAGAGTTTAAGGTTCTGTTGACAATGTAGGATAACCAAACCTTTGCGGCAGCCTACGCGAATAAGGCTTGAGAGGAGGCGTTGGTTATCGGATCTGGTGGCAATCCTGCGAAACTGCTCGAGACAAAAAAATGGTCGCGGCAGCCTGTCAACGCCGCGAGAATTTTCCCCAGGAGAGCCGAAGCGAATTCTCGCAGTGCCCGGCAAATCGCGCATAGAGGTCCCATCGGCCACCACTCCGACTGTATCAGCGATATGCGCTCGCGTACTGGTGTTCCCCTTCCTCATTCCCCTGAGATCTAATGGACGCGCCCACATCCATACTCAGGCCTCAATATTTTCCAAAGACGCCGCATGCCCAAAACATCCAAAGCCTCTTTTCGAGTAATCCGTGGTGACATCAGATGGAAATGGCCGTGTGATCAGAATCGTAAAATAAAATGAACCACGTATATCTCTGTGAAGCACATACTGTCGGTGTACCCTGAGAAAATCGCTTGGTTCTCCGGTAGCGTTCCGGGGTCAGAAGATTCTCACCCTGATCGACACCAGCTCGGCTTGCGGCGCATCGAGGTGTCCACACAGGGAAACCACCGCGCACCTGTAGAAATGGATGACGTCCGTGAGACATTGCACCTCCAAGCCTCGGGAGCGCGGGCTATAACGCCGATGCGTTGACGAAGTCTGGCTGCCGATTTGAGCAATGCGCATTGAAGGATCGCCCCGCCGAGAGTTACAAACACCACGCGTCCTATCACCCGACAATCAAGGTTGGTTCTTCTTTTTCCTTGCCAGACGCAAGACTGCGTCGACGCTTTAATGCGCAATGGCATGGTGATCTTTACCGACTGCAGCCACTTGCGGGAAGACGGTAGGTCTAATCGCTGTCGGTGCCTTTCCTTGTGTGCTTCTGGCTTTCCAGAATTGGGACCAATCGGCGCTGCCGATTTATTTCCTAACGCGAAAAGCCCCCGGAATGGGGCCGCGTCAATCTGTTGATGTCAGCTTTCGGTAAATCGACCTAAGCGCGTATCTTGTTTGCTGCTTCACACCATGTTTGATTTCCATGAAGTGATTCAACTTGGAGGTGAAATGGATACGCCCACCCCAGACGACGAAATGAAGACACTCCGAAGCGCATTCGAACTATAAGCGACCAGTTCACCCGAGCAAGGCAGGGCTGAGTGAGAACACCAAAGATGTACGACGTGAAAGCCCTTTTGAGTGCAACCCTATTTACCCTCCTGCTGGTACCACCTGCGACGGCCTCACGGGATATCCGTGTACGGGTGCACGTCAGACAAGAAGCCCGCGCGGATACGAGTGGTTGCTCCAATTAAGAATAAGCCGTCGGTTGAAGCAGCCTTTCGCCAGATCATTCGAGGCCGCACATCAAATGGGTTTCTCGCGCAGAAGAAAACACCCAGCGGTGCGGATTGGCAAAACGCCCTGGCGACCCTTGAGCAGTCGAGCGGAGGCAAGCTTCCAAAACAACTACCGGCACTCGTGGCCGAGTCTATTGAGATTGGTAAACGCTCCGCTTCCCAAAATCTGTATCGCGGCAAACGAATGGCTGATGGGGAAGCCGCCGCTCAAGGAACCCAACGGGCTATTGGTATTTACCTCTGTTTAGGAGGTGAGCAACATGCTTAGCGCAACCAGGGCCCTTGATAGGCGGAGGAACTTTTGTGGAGTTGCCCCATAAAAACCGGACAGGATCAGATTTCTGTTTGACGGTTTAAGAACTCACGCGGGGATCGATATCCCAAAGCCTTGTGCGGGTGAAGCGTGTTGTAGTGCTCGAACCACAATGGCAGTTGGGCGATGACGGTTTCTGCGTCGGGAATGGGGTTGACCGAGACGTAGTCGCGCTTGAATGTTTTGACAAAGGCTTCGGCCATTCCGTTGGACTGAGGGCTGCGAACCGGCGTCGTGCAAGGCTCCATTCCGATGTCCATCAGCAGCGATTTCGTGTCCTTTGCAATGAAGCACGAGCTGTTGTCGGTCAGCCATTCAATCGGCTTGGGAAGGGTATTGATGCGACCGAAGCGGTTCTCGACGGCGGTGATGACAAGGTCCTGAACGTCTTCGCTCTTGATGCCTTGGGTGGTGGCGACATGGGCGATGGCTTCACGATCACAGCAGTCGAGAGCAAAGGCAACGCGGACCTTCTCTCTGTTGTCGCAGCCAATTTCGAAGCCGTCAGAACACCAACGCAGGTTCGAGTGCTCCACGGCAACACGGCCGTCATGGCGACGGCTATCAATGGCACCTGTGTGGCGTTGGAGAAGCAGGCCGTGCACCTTCATCACCCGATAGACGCGTTGTCTAATAGCGATCCTGGAGTCAAGGTGGTTTGGCAACACAGTATCGCGACCGTATTGCGGGCCTGCAAAGCGGTGCACGTTATTTGATTAGATCGAACCTCAGCAGCGTGACTTTCTGCAGTGCTATCCGGTGCCGGGAGCAGCGTTGTCTCCGCGGTCGACACATGGTCGCCGCATAATGGGTCTTCGCAGGTGGACCTTCCTATGTTTAGCACGCAGTCTCAAGCGAGCGGCGACGCGAATAACGGAATGATCCAACCCACGTCCGCGGCACGGACGCTCAGTGCCTCAAACCAGATTTGACGCGCTGAGGTGAGAAGGCTGGTTTCGCTTATGCGGTAGCGCCAGCCAATGCGTTGAACACTCCCCCCGTCTTGAGCATGCTGTGCATGATGACAGCGAGTTTTCGGGCGACTGCCACTGCGGCACGCTTGAAGCCCAGTCGCTCGCGCAGTTTATGTCCCCATGTTTTGAGACTGCACTCGGTCCTGGCACTGGTTCTTGTGAGAAGCACCGTCGCCGCTTCATAAAGCAGCCCTCGGAGATGATTGTCGCCTCGTCGCGAGATATGTGGCCGTCATAATCGACTTCGCCGGACTGGTATCGACGCGTTGTTAGCCCGAGCCAGGCGCCAACACAGCGCGACGTTTTGAAGTTTTTTGGATTTTCGATCGCGGCGACATACGAGACGGCGGTGACGGCGCCAACCCCGGGTATCGCCATCAAGAGCTTCGTCTCCTGGCTCTCCCGCGCCGCTGTGAGCAACTGGCGATCAAGATCAGCCGCGCGCCTGCGTATGTCGCGCCAGGCCTCCGGCAGAGGCAATATGATCTTTGCCAGGCCGTCATTCCCATCCACCAGCTTTCTCACATTGCCATCGAATACCCGACCCGTCCCTTTGGGGACGATGAGACCAAATGTTTTCATCAGGCCGCGGACTTGATTGCTGAGCTGGGTCGAGATGCTGAGGAGATGATTGCGAGCCGCCACCAGCGTTCGTGTCAGCATGCTATCGAAAGCCTTTACTCGGACTGCTTTGAAGAAGCCGGCTTCGGCCAAATGGGCCAAGCCATCCGCGTCATTAGCATCCGTCTTGTTGAGCGTCTCGTCCAAGACCTTTTGTGCGTGCCGCGCTTCGATGCAGATTGCTGGAACCCCTTCGGCTGTTAACGCATGATAGAACCATGTCGACAACGGTCCTGTTTCGAATACGACGCGCTTGGCGTGCGGGGCGTGTTTGCGGATCATTTCCGCCAAAAGTTTTGGGTCAGAGGGGCACTTGCCGCGCCATATCCGCTTCCCGTCCCTTCGGATCGAGATCGCAGTCTCTTTCAATGAAACATCAAGCCCTATATATTCAACCATGGTTGCCTCCATTGATGTTTGGGCCCGGTGCTAATCGTGAGCCCGTATTTCCATCTTATCGGGGGCAACCACCCTTACCAGCCATCATCTAGAATTTGACTTGGGACCACCGCGCCGCGATTACCCCATGTTTAGCGTTCGGCCATGGGCGGCTTTCGCTGCCGGCTTTACGGTGTAAGATCGCGTGAACCCGGCGATATCCGTAGGTCGGCATCTCGGAGATGATCGCTTTGATTTCATCAACGAGATCATCATCCGCGAGCGGCGGCCGACCACGGGCTTTGGAAGGACGCTGTTTCACTCGCTCAGCCATGTTTGACCGGGCAACACTAAAAGTCTCGCACACAGCCGTCATCGGGAACTTCCCTTCGGCAACGACAGCGAGCGCAACAGGTGCTTTTTTGGGCCTGTGGCGATCTCAAGCGCCTCTTTGAGAATCTCGCCTTCCATCGTCTTCTTGCCAAGCAGACGCTGCAACTCTTTCACCTGGTTTTGAAGGGCGCGATATTCGGACGCCGGGACAACATCCTCCTCCGCAGCCGTGGCCGTCAGAGCGCCTTGAATCGAGAGCTTACGCCAGGTGAACAACTGGTTCGGCTGAATGCCATAGCGGCGAGCAACAATGCTCACCGTAGCATCCGGCTCATATGTCTCCTGAATGATGGCAAGCTTCTCTGCCGTCGACCAGCGACGGCGGCGCTCAGGACCGGACAAGACTTCCATCTTCGGATTGTGACTAGTCATAATGGGCACATTACCTCGCACACTTGTTAAGTGGGAGATCGTGTCCGGATATTTATGGGGCCATTACATTTTGTGATATGTGCACTGGTATGGCGCCCTTGCCAATCGCCGATGCGATTTGGTTGTGAAGCCGACCAAGCTTGGAAAAGGCAGAGGACTGGGCAATGCGGAAGAATGGCACCGGGTGTAGGGGAAACGAGCCATTAAGGACCGGGCGGCCTTATGCACATCGCAGGGAGGCGTGGCGGGTTCTATTTTCTATCGCGCACGCAATCTCAGTGTGTTAAAATGGATACATCGGTATATTATATACGATAGATCGGCTTATTTAGGAACCTCTGTGCTAGAACAGAGTTATTAGCATTTGAGGAACACGGATTAATTAAACAACATGAGATCAGTATTCAATGCATACGTTGGCAAAGGGATTGTTTTCCTGCTTGTTGGCTTAGTCCTCAGTATTACGGCGATGCAATATTTCAGCAACGAGCTGACTCGGGGTGTGCAGATGACCACTCCGGCAGAAGCCGCTGCGACGGTGGACTGACTGAGCGGGAAGTTTCCCCGCGCCGGCGGGATTAGCTTGCCATGCGTAAGCAATTAGCTTCAATAGCTCGATCCATCGTCCTGAGAAGCAACATGTTATCGTCGTTTACTACGTCGCGTAATCAACGTTAACCTGCGATTGTGGCGCTCCAACCGAGTTTGGAGGATTCACAAATGTCGTATGGTTGGATATTCGTTGTGGCGCTGATTGCCAGTGCTCTCAGTCTTTTGACTGATCGAACATGATACGCCCCAAACCCGTCGCCCTCGCTCGTTGTTCAAAAACGAACGCCATAACGAAACCTACACGTTCGTGGTGTCGCTAGGCAAACCGTCTTCTTTGTTCTCTTGACATCTGTAAAATTTGGTTCGTGTAAAACACCCGAGAACGGTTGCCGAACGGATTAAGGACAGTTGGTCAACAAACGCGGGTGCCTACCTCTTTCGAAGGAGTCACTACCTGTGGATAACCTCACCCGACGGGGTGACGCCTCAGCGCATTACCGACGTTTCGTTGTTGATTCGGGGGAATAGGCGCCTGTGTAGGCGGCTTTGTCCATCACCGCCCACACCTCTCGACTCCGAAACGATTGTAAGGACCGTAATTTTTCCACAGGCATCCAGGTCCCGCTTCAAAACCAAGACCACTTCCGCTTGTTGTTACCGTGGTTTATCTTGAGTGGATCTCGTCAGCCCGGATGCGCAGAAGTACGTAAGTCTTGATCTGACCAACATGCCGAGGATCGTCGGAGCCACTTTGACCTCATCCATCGCATTAAGCCGCTTGTCAGGAGCACCAAACTTTTTCATGAAATTTGCGTGAGAAGCTTGTGCCGCAGGCGTCCGAAACATTTCCTCATTTCGAAAACCCTCACCTCCCCCCTGAACTCCCCTTGATTCCATTGAGAAACCGAAGCGTTCCCCTCACCTTCTCCTAGTAATGCTCGTTCTTTTGGGATCGCCTACAGCCGCCGAAATCAATTGACCTTTGTTCAGGGGGAAATGAAGGCTGCTATTGGATATCGATACGCCGGAAACCAGCCGGGTGGAATGCCCCGCGGAACATGCGATCGGCAAGCGGGCTACGATTAGGCTGCAGCAGCTCATGTTGGCCGGATAGCCGAAGCGCTTCAGCCATCTCCAAAATCCGGTCCTCGACGGCCTTGGTGGCCAATCCTCAAACTTCATGCGGCGTCTCCAATCATCTCAAGCAGGTCGCCCTGAACGGGCTGGAAGAATTTTACTGAAATCAAAATGAGCAGCACATCGCTTGCCGGGATGCCGCAGCGCATCCCCTTGGCTTTCCGGCGAAGGCTGCCGAGGTTGATGAAATCGACGTCGGCGACGAGCGTTCGCCGGTTGATTAGTTCCGGGGTTTTGAGCAAACACCGCGAGACCGCCTTGAGCATATCGGCATACAGTCCGCGAGCGTTTTGCTTCGTGCCAGTCATGAGCTGCAGGACGAGGCGCAATTGCCCCTCCCCATGTCTGGCGCCGATCTCGCGCACCGTCGGTTTGCAGTAACACTCGAACGGCCGGCGGCTGGCCGAGCTATGTAGGTTGCGTCGATGAGGCGCACGTTGCATTCCGGTTAACCTTGTAGATGGTCGATGCGGTGCCTGTCATTCCGCCCCCGTTGGAACAAAATTCAGAGATGCGAGTTTGGCGCCCAGCAAGACTCTGGGAGGAGCACAATGCACCCGAATGAAATCTGCAACCCAACCGAGATTCAGTGGCAGCCAGTGACCGTCCGACTTCGTGGCGGCGTCGAGAGGAAGGTCTGCGGCCCGCTCCAGGGCTTCGAGATTCTGAGCCGGCACATCGTTGGCCCGAACAACAAGATTACTGCAAATGCCGCTCGCTGCTGTCGTCTGGCCATGGAGGGAAAGATGTCGCCAGAACAGGCCCGTCAGGCGTTTGTTGCCGCAACGATAGAGCAAGAACTCCGCGCAAACTGAGACCATGGAGGACTGACTATGACGCTTCCCGTAAATCCCGGTCCCGACCTGCCCGGCCCCACACCGCCGGTTCAGCCGATCGATGTGCCGGACTTGCCCCCAGTTCCGCATGACGAGCCTGACCCCGGCCGACTGCCAAATGACAAACCGGAGCCAAATCCGGATGAGCCCAGCATCGGCGACGTTTTGAGGGATTTAAGCTAAATCGCTCACGCGAGAGCTCTTCCATCTTGTTAAAGCTCACCTGCGCCGCTTTCGCGGGCAGGTACACGGTCGGGTCGATACGCTTACATTCCGACGCCGGCCCGAATGTTCTCAGCTTGTGATCGCGCCGCAACGCATGCTCGCCGGCCGGATCGCACTTCGCCGCGGCGACACTGCGAACCCATCCGGGCGCCTTCGCGGCGTTGACCTTCATCCGGTGCTCCTGCTTGGCGGTCATCGTCCCAGCCTGCTGCTTTTCCATGCCTTCTCGATGTCTTCTCCGGCGTGCCCCACAGGACCTTTTTGTTTGGCTTGAGGCGCTCGGGCGGCCGAAACCACAGTAAAAACAACGTCAAAAAACTGAGAAGTCCTGATGGAATTCCCTTCCATCTAGCCCCGATAGTGCCGTTGGGCCAGCGGGGATACGGGCGCCATCCCTGGCCGCCCCCACAGCAGCGGGTAGTGCCGTTGGGCCAGCATGAAATCGATAATCTAGAAGTCACCTGGGAAAGCCTCGTTCATGATCGTCGGGGAGGTCGATCAAAAACCATGCGGCACATGCTTTGAATGGTAAACGGCCGGTTGAGTTGAGCAAATAGTCCATTGCGTTTTCAGACATCGGCTTGTGCGCCCGGCAGGAATTCGGAAAGACATAGGGCCCCTTTCCTGTGTTCGTGCGGACAGTCTCGATAGCCTAAACCCTCTCGTGATGGCGACACCAGATTACCAGCGCCTCGCCCGCGATGAAGTGATGCTCGATACGATGCAATTCAGCAGGTACGTCGTATCGGATATCGCGAAACAGGCATCACCATGAATCCTGACGACCTGGCTGACCTCGAACTGACTAAGGACGCGGTCGCAAACTACCTCATCGTTCAGCCAATCGAGGGTGGTCAGAGCCGTGGGTGGCGCTTGCCAATCGTCCACAAACCGCTATGCCGGCTAGTTCCCCGTCGGGTGCTCGCTACAGCTGCCGAAGTGCTCGACCGCCAGCAGGTCACGTTCGAAATATCAATGGAGAATTCCGATGGGGTCGAGAACGTGGCGACTGCGCGCGTGGAGGAGCGCTTGGCTTCGGCCGTGTATCGGGCTGAGAGCATCGCAACCGGCGAGTTCGAACAGTATCCGTTTGGTGGGATGATGGCCAGCCATACGCCGGCGGGCACGCCGCGCAGTTAGTCCGTCCGCGCGGCATACCCGCCGGCCCGCTAGAAGTTTGGAAGGGATGTAGATCGACGGTCGGTCGCACTCACATCCAAATTAAATATCGACCCTACTCGGTAACCGCGGCATCCGCAGGCGTGCTGTCCGTCTTCTTCAATAGCACGACATCTTCGATCTTCTGCTCGTCAGCCGTGACGCTTGCGGTCGTCATCGACCGGTCCGCGTCTGCTTGAGCGTTGACCTTGTGATAGTCGCACTCGGCGAAAGCGGCAGTGGCTGCAAGGCCGATTGTGGCGGCAATAATGAGAACCTTCTTCATCGACAAGATCTCCGTTGAAGTTACGCTTGGAGAATACCGCCACGGGGTCGAAATCGAAAGTCACAAATTGAAGAACTATTGAAATCGCGCCTCGCCGAATGCAACGTGGAAGAGCATCGACGATTTGAGGTGTATCTATCGCGGATATGGTCGTTGTAATATCTTCCAACCGACCGGCCCCTTATCAGTCCACGAATAGGGATTGAGGCGCCATAGAAAGCTCAAGGCCCGCTGCTTTCTACAAACCGGATTGTGAGAGTGCGCCTGGTAGGATCGAGTGACGGGCACTTAAAGGGGCTTTGTCGCACAGGCTTACCCACGCTCGGCTACGCTGCAGTAACCCTTGACATGAAGGCGGCGGGCAGCGCGCACCACCACGGTATCCATTGATGGGCCTACTGGGGAAAATCTTTGCAAGTAAGGTCGCACTCGTTGGGCTTGTTAATGCCGCAAACGATGCCACCGCTGCGGTGCCAGGGAGCGAGCATACCTTAATGGATCCGTTATCAAGTTCCGGTTGACTTAGCAGGTGGCACCAAGATCGGCCGGTATAGACTTATTGCTTGAAACGGCTAACAATCCCATCATGGCTGACGACCTCAAGAACCTATTAACGGCCCTTTATGATGCCGGCGCGGAGGACGTGCCGGCGTCGGAAATCGAGTGGCGCCGTGACCAGATGCCGATGCTTTTACGCGCGCTCGAGATGGGCTATGTCCGCTATAGCGAGCGCGCTGGAGCACGACACTTCTATCTGACGAAATCCGGATATTCCGCTATTGGCATCGAGCCGCTGGGTTACTCTCCTATCGGGCCGGTCATTCGCTGGCTCCGCGGATTGTTCAGATAAATTAGTGGCTCTGTTCCTCCTTGGCCGCCGGAACCGAGAGCGCCGCTCGCGAGGGCTGCTGTAAGACAGGCGAGGACCAGCACGTCGTTGGGAAGCAGTTCGATTACCTTTTCTCGGCTCATTGCCTTGAAGGCGTCCTGAGAGAGCCCTGGGTGACCATTGGTATGCCAACCGACAGAGAGCCGTTGATCCATCAGCGTCCGAAAAATTCTCGACGCTGATCTCGTTTGGTTGTGACGGGCATTCAGTTAACCGGGCTCGGAGTCCAGTAGTCCACCGGCAAGTGTTCGTTACACCAGAAGCTTGAGGTACCGCGGCCACGTCGCAATCCGAAGCATCCCCATTGGCTACACCCTGGCTTAACGCAGGTTCGCTCCGGTACCGAAACCGGATCGGAGCGGACATTCAACGTTTTATCACTAGGGCAGCCTTTGTGGATTCATATGTTCTTCTTATGTTCACGCCCCGTGGAAGTCAACCTAGCACGTCAGCTGGCAACGGAGGATGGCGCCGCTCTAGCGAGTCACCGAAAGCCAGACGACGAAGTGCCATTCACAGAAACCTGCTCAGTGCACAGCCTTACTCGCGTGGTCACGGACACATTGGGTCGATTTGAGATAGGGCGTGGCGCTACGTGAAAGACACGTCCCGAAAATTGGCGCCGTAACTGTCTGCGGGACTATATCAAAATGAAGATTGGCGAAGTTCTGGGGATTTCATAGCAAACGGAAAAACGCGCCACCCCATCAAGGATGGACGCTTGATATCGGTTTGCGTTGTGATAGTGCGCTAGACCGAAAACTTACTGCGCCCAAAAAATTGGTGGCAGTGAACGGAGCGGCGCCTATCTGATAGGCGCCGGCTCCAGTGAGGCTTTATACACTCGAAAATTTACAGCTTACGGCTGCTGGCTGTACCAGTCGTCAACGTCACGCTTCACTCGATCCTTTTCGATCCCGTACCGTTCCTGGATCTTGCCTTCAAGCTGGTCGCGCTTGCCTGCGATCTGATCGAGGTCGTCGTCTGTGAGTTTACCCCACTGCTCTTTGACGTTTCCTTTGAACTGTTTCCAGTTACCTTCGACGCGATTCCAATCCATTAGGGATCTCCTTGTTGGGTGGGCACTGGAAAGGGAACGCGCGATCGAGGAATTTGTTCGATATAATCTTAGGAAACGACGGCTGCGCACTGACCGTTCGAGGGCACGTCGAGATTTCATGATGCCTAACATCTCCGGACGGAACTCAATAGTTCCCCCATCGCGCTGAACCGGACCGGCTGCGAAAGCCCCTTCAGCGCCGGTAGCGTCCGTTGCTAGTTAACTGGCTGGATAGCAGGCCAGTGATCGCCCCGACAGCTGGCGATTGCAGGCGAAAATCCTGCATATTCACAGGAACTAAAATGCTCCTTTCGCGTTTTTTTCTCACTTTGGATTAGTCCTTAGGAGGAGAAAACAAATGCTCGTAATCAAACCCGAAAACTGCAGTGACGTAAGCTGGAACGAGCCGGTCCTTGTCCAACTCCGTTTCGGCTTTCCAGAGAAGATTGAAACTCCATTGCAAGCGCTCAATTGCCTCGCGCAGCGATGGCCTAAAGTTGGTGGCGAGCAGTATGAGAGGGCGCGCCATCTTTGCATGGCGGCACTGGGAGGCAGAGTGCAGTGTGACACGGTTAGAGTCGCATTCGTCGCGGCAGCAGAAGAAGCCGACGTCCTGGCCCACGAAACCCGCAAACCGGCCCCAACTTTTGGCAATATTGAACCCGGATAGAGCCAGAGCCCACCCGCGGTAGTAGTCTCCTAAACGCCGCGGCGTTTTTTGAGGTGATGATACATCCCCGGTAAATGGCCGCCACCCGTGAGGATGACGGCTCCCTTTAGCCGCCTCGTAGAAGCCCCATCGCCATGAGGATCGAGCGACGGGGGAAACCTACATGACTTGCGGACGGCGAGGCTTATCACCTGTCGTCACAGCGCGACGAATCCGCGTTCAAGTCCAGCAATCAGGAACTGACGATGCTGCGAGCCGCCAGACTTCCAATATTGCAGGCAGTGGATTGCGCTCAAACCGGACCTTGCGCTGTCCGCCTATAGCGGCAGGGTTGCAGATTGCGGCAACGCCGCAGGATACTGAAAGTTTCGATACCAGTGTTCCCGTTCCTGTGCTGCCTTCGGCACTCCAACCGAATGCCTTGCCGGTGAGGCAGCATGGAACCGGATGCGTCCGTGAGCGTTCACTCTCGCGGACCTGTCCCGCCAATATCCTCAGGGCAGTTAGGGTAATTATCATGACATTCAATCGATATCTAATGTTGGCGATGTCGTCTCTTTTGTTCGCGGGTCCAGTCTCGGCTCAGACTTCGGAAGATCCAGCAGTCACTGCTTGCAAGTCGACGGCGCTTGTCGCCCTTCAGGGACAGTCATCAGAAATCACCGGGCTTGTTTTCGACGCTGAAAGCCTCGCGGTCAGTGCGGCTGATACCAAGGTAGAGGATGTCGCCGTCAAGACAGTCATTCTGGGTGAAGCTTATATCGAACGAAAGGGTGTCGCTGGAAAGGCTGACCGCTTTGTTTGCCTTATTGGAGAGAAAGGCAAAGTCCTGCTGACGTTCTTCACGGCCAAATAGCACCATCGTGGCGTTAAGGTATCGCTGAGGGGAATGCCTCAGGAACCGTTTAGCTCATGCAACATTGTCGGGGACCAGACCCATAATACCGGAGTAGACCACATGAAAATTTCCCTTATAGGCGCCGTCGGGCTAACGCTCATGCTCTTTTTAAAGCCCGCCTCAGCGGACGAAGCAGGGTTTCTGAAGTCGATTGGGGGAAAATGGTCAGGCAATGGTTCCGTGACAACAAAAATCGGGTCGCGACCGCTCAACGTTACATGCAGGTTCGATAGCAAGGCCCGTGGCCCATCGCTTGTGATGGAGGGTCAGTGCCGCGGACTGGTGGTGGTTAGGCGGGCTGTCTCGGCCGACATCAGGGCCAACGGCACAAAATATAGCGGGACCTACATTGGGCCGTCCGGCCGCCCTTCCCGTCTCTCAGGCTCGCGCACCGCCAATTCGATCAACTTCATCGTCCATTGGAGCCGGGAGATCAATGGCGACCGAACGGCTCAAATGACGCTCGAAAGGATCGGGGCCAAAGGACTGAGATTGAAAACGGTCGACAAAGACCTGAAAAGTGGCCGCCTCATCGTAACCAGTGATATTCGGTTGACGCGGTAGCGGGAAATTGGAAAAAAATCCATTTGGCGCTCTGAATGCTGTCAGCAATCAGAGGCGATCGGATGTTCCTTTAGTTTTAAGGACATCGCCAGGCTCACGACTGCCGGGAACTATTTCAGCCGGATCATCGGACAGTTGGAAATTCATCAGACGCAGGGTGAGGAACGTCATGATCGATAAGACAAGTGTGATATCGTAGGGTTGCAGCCCGACAGCGGTCCCAACCGCTCCCGTGGCCCAAAGACTGGCGGCTGTTGCAGTTCCTCTGACACTCTTGCTCACCACCAGTATCGCGCCACCGCCGATGAAGCCCGTTCCCGTGATTAACCCTTCGACGATACGCGCAGTGGCTTCCGGACTTCCTGCCGTCAAGTTTTCTGCCGCCTGGATAAACCCGCAGCTTGCAATCGCGACGAGTTGGCAAGTCCGCAGCCCGGCGCTCCTTTCGCTCTTTTCTCGATCCCAGCCGATGGGAAGCGCGAGGAGGTAGGCAACGACGAGGGCGCAGAGATGCGACGCACGTTAAAGGCCTGGCCGATTGCGAAAATCCGGTCGATCATGGATTCTTCTTACGAATAGAAGTTTGGAATCCCTGCGCTGAGTCTGCTCGTTACGCAACGTGCAAGGCCTCATCCCTGATGCTTAAGTATGCTCCAATGGAGGGGGTGAGCCCGAAAGCCCACCCCTTCCAGCTACTTCTTCATCTTCGAATAGTCGAGCTTGGGTGCGTTCGACAGATCATCCTTCGTCGTGTCCACATATGCCTTCCATGTGCCGTCGACTTCGGCAAGGGCAACTGACGCCGGATCGAGAACGACATAGCTTTCACCGATGTTGAGAAAGCCACCAACACTTGCGACAATTCCGATGACGGACTTTCCGTCCTCGATCACGACATCGGAAATTTCACCGATTGCCTCATTCTGCTTGTTGTAGATATCGATACCGATCAGCCTGGAGGTCATCAGGTCTGTGTCTTGGATGTTCACATACTTAAGCGGGATGTTGGCGGTAGTGCCCATCGTGATGCCAGGCCCGGTAAGTGCGGCATCAGCTCCAGTCGCCGCAGCAGTTTGCGCAAAGGCGGCGCCTGATAGGAGAGAAAAAATGAGAGTGGCAACGATCGGGCGATGGTTCATATAATAGCTCCTGAAAGTGAATGAGGCCGGCAGGAGAGCTACCAACCGTCCGGCGGCGTTAAACACACAGCAAGACAATTGGTTCCCGGACGTCGCTACAAAACCAGTCAGCCTTCCGTCGTCTCTGCCGTCACCTTATCTTTCCCGCGATGTGAATACGTTGCGGCTCTTACAACCTTGCGGCTGAATCTGCGCGCCCAACGTAAAGCACAATGCGCCGAGGGCTGCAGCCCCTGCGAACAGGATGAACATTGCGGGGCCGCCAAAAACGCCGAGTGTCACGCCGCCTATGGTCGGGCCAAGGAATCCGCCGACGGTCGAGAGCGAATGGGCACCGAAATAGCTTCCCCGGTTTTGCGCAGGCGAGATACGATCAACCATTGTGTATTCTGAAGGAACGACGAGGATCTCGCCCGCCGTGAAGATGACCATCGAAACCGCGAACCCCGGCAATCCTGTGGACACCAGGAAACCAACCTGGCCAAAGCCAAGGAGAACGCAGCCGACCAAAAGCGCGCGCAAGGGGCCAGCGCGTTCAATGAACCGCCGCGCGAGCGGGTTCCCGGTCAAGACAACGACACCGTTTATCGAGACGAGATAGGCGAAGATTTCTACGCCGCTCGCTATATTTTGCGTGACGTAGGGAGCCAGCGTGGCGGTCCATTGACCATACACGGCAATCAGCAACGTGCTGCCGCTAATGAAGAAGGCCAATTGGCGGTCATGCATCGCGACGATAACGCTTTCGATCAAAGAGGCTTGCTTCGAGGCTTGACAGTCGGCGTGTTCACGTCGCGGGAGCCTCAAAAGCTGCAAGCCGATTGCGAGCGTCGCGTACAGCGCACCGGCGGCTATGAAGAGGCCGGTCGAGGCAATGCCAGCCAAAACACCGATCAACGGACCGACGGCCCATCCGACATTCGATGCGGTATATCGCCAAGAGAAGTACTTAAGTCGATCGGGTTCGGCGCAAATGTCGCTCATGAGCGCGCGCGAAATCGGTCCGTAAACCGAGATCGCGACAGAGGCCGCGCTTTGCGCGAGGCAAAACGCAAACACCGTTTCGGCTAGCCCCATGCCGATCATGGCGAACGCCATCGAAACCAAGGTTAGCGTGAGTACAATCCTGCGTCCAACTCTGTCCGAGACCGATCCTGCGAAAGGCGCTGCCACGGCTCCAATCAAAAGACCGAGGCCCAACAAAAAGCCGATCGTGGCCGGGCCGAGGCCGAAGGTCTGCTGTAGTTTTATTGCGAGAAACGACAAGGTCATCGCTCGGGCGATAGTTACGAGGCCCGCCCCGATAACAAGAAACAAGGCAGCATGCGGGTTGGTTTGCTCTTTGCCCATCTCGCCCCTCACCTTCCTTGCAGTGCGTTGCGGGAGCACTGCCCGTAGCAGCCAGGGCGCCCCAACTGAGAGGATTCACATACCTTTTGGTTTGCACTTGAACAGTGACGCAGGTATCCGTCTTGCGGCATCGTCGATCCTGCGGAACAGAAAACTCCTGCCCGCGGCTATGTCTGCCGCTGGCAAGGCGAGGCCTCGGCGCCTCTACCGGTCACCACACAGTTGTTAAGTCAAACCGCGAGTCCGTTCAGTATCTTGAGTGGCGGTCGCACTCTTGGCCGCCCTTTACCCTATCTCGTACGTCGCTCCTCGGGCGGGTCAAGCTGCCAAAATCACCAGATTGTCGGAACACTCGGCTGCGCCCATCTTGCGAACGGCAGGTGCCGGCGGCATCTACAAAGCATCCAGATAAACGTCGGATGAACCGAGCCAACCGCCGCTTATGGAGGACGCTATTATGGTTGACCCGCAAATAATCGAACGCTGGCGTAACGCCCCGCGGCTGACAACTTTCTCCACCTTCTTCGAAAGAACTGCGAGCGGACAGGGAGGGGCCCCGGATCTTGCGCGACCTGAACCGGATCTTAGTCTACTCGATTTCGATCTCGACTGTGCTGCCTATGGTGACACGCACACACGCCTTTTCGGGAACTTCGATAGCCACTATCGTGCTAGCATTCCTTATAGGCTTGAAGAGACTTGCCGTCTCGGCGCCGCCATTTTTACTTTCTCGCTACAAGCCTGGGCCCGGACCGGCTTGCCGGCAACCGTTTATACCTTGGGCGCTGGGACGGGCTGCCTCGCACGCTCTGTCGCGGCGCTTGGCGACGGACGGATCAAGACGCTTGCCTGCAGTCCGACGCCCGCCAATCGGGAGGCATTTCTCGCCAAACGGGGAAGCGAACACGCCCATTTCTTTCTTGGGCCGTTCTTCGACCTGGACAGCAATCGCTACGCAGCGGATGCGGATCTTTTGCCATTCTGCGATGGATTCGACGTCCTGGTCGAGGACACGACGTTTCAGATGTACGATCGGGATAGAGCGCAGCAACTGGCGTTCATCGCACCCCGCATTCGGCACGGCGGTATCCTCGTGCAGGTCCAAAAACTCGCGAATGAAGACCAGGACGCCTATGAGGAGCGCGAGCGCCAGAAGGATGAATTGTTCAAGAGCCGGTACTTCACCACGGGTCAGATCTCCGAGAAGAACGATGAGATCCTCAGCACGATGACAAATTGCCAAGTCGATCTGAAAACCACGGTGTCGGCCCTCGGGTTGTTTTTCCGCTACTGCGCGCTGACCTGGAACAGCGGCAATTTCTACACGATCGTCTCATCGAATTCCCGGGCGTCAATCCTTGAGTTCGTATCGTTGATGGTCAAGCCGGCGATCCCTCCCGCCTATTGCTACGAGAAGCTCCCGACTGCGCTTATCGATACGGAATCGGACCCCGTCGCCGCTGCTCTCTCGTGGCGCAAGGCTAAGACGATGACCGCGCTGGCTCCAAAACGACCTGCGGCGTCATGAAATGAACACGGGTCCGTCGCCTGAGTACGAGCACTCTAGCGCGGCCGATGTGCGACGTTCTTTGTCCTACCTGATGCCGCATCTTGCCCCCTACTGGGCGCGACCGCTACGCGCATATGCGTCGACCGTATATGATGTCAAACATCATCAGTCCGGTAGCGCTACGCGGGACCATGCAATCGATCTCCTGCGCAATTGCATCGAAAGAGCAGCGCGCGGGTCGGGCTATGACGATGAGGAGGCTCGAAGCGCTGGGCTTGAGATATTTGCATCGCCTGTGCTGCAGACCGGCCCGCACTGTCTGCTGGTGGTCGAACCCGACGCCTTTTACACACATTTGTTCAGCCTGCTCGGTTTGATGGCCCATGGCCGGCAATGGCACTTCACCTACTTTGTCTCGACGTCGGCGTTCAAGGAAAAGGCAAAAAAGGGGCCAGGCTGGCTTCAGCTTGAAGGTGAGCCGCTCAACCTCTTCGGCCTTCCGCGAAGCCGAATGGACGGCAGTATTGGGTGCTCCAACGGGCCCTACCGTTTCGCACTTTCGAATTCGAGAGGCGAGGCCGCACCGAATGCCTCTGCTGCCCGTCTCTTTGAAGAACTGCCGTCCGTTGCGTTTCCGACCGCAGCCGAAGCGATTAGGATGGCCAATTATGCTCTCTGGCGCCGCGAGTTCCCCACGTCGGTAAAGCTGCTTCAACTCGATGATTTCGACGTTGCTGACCTGATTGCGGACCATCTGAGCGATGAGGGATCATGGATATCGGCGCATATGATTGGCGACGGCGCCATCGCCGAATCTATATTGAGTGAGATCGACCGCCTGAACGCTGGCCCCTGGGGAGGCTGGGTCCGCCGAACGACCGACTTCTTCTGGCGCCTCGAAAAAACAGAGTTGTCCCGTTGCGCCTGCAAGCTGGCTTGCTGCGAACTGATCGGTCCTCAACAAGCTTCGAAGTTGGATTCAGCCCCGGCAGTCTTGCGGCGGCTCTTCGCCAGCGCGCGATCCTGCCCAACTTGTTCATGGCGTTTCTGGTAACCTCGATCCTACCGGGCGTGCGGGTGCTCGGGGGATGCCGCCAGACGGTCTATTTTCCGCTGATGCGGTATCTGGCGTCGATAGGCATTGAACGATCAGGCGATCTCAGTCTCCTGAAAGCACTCAGGGAAGACGATCGACCCGGACTATGGGGGCATCGCGTCCTGAGACCATCCGGCGGCTATCCATTTCAGGAGCTCGAGCGTGCTCGGGGCGTGTTGCCCCTGTTAGCAAGTTACGCGGAGATGCCGTTGGTACAAGCCAGTGGCGATCTTGCCAACTTTACGGCGGATCCGATCTGGGCGGAGCTGTCAGGGTACATCGCCGCCAGTGCGATCACTCGCGCGTCCGATGAGTGGCGGTGGTCGGGCGCCTGAACTCGGAGGGACGAGTCGTTGCTCTGCTCCTCGCTGTCATCGGTCCGGGTAAGACTCGGCAAAGAAGCTCATAGCCGCTTGATTTCTCGAAGAGCTAGCGGTGGAACGATAGCTTAAGGCTGGCTCGCGGCATTGCCCGAGAACGGAAGTCATCGGTCCGCTATTTCGAGTCCCTGAACCGAACACCCACCCCACCACCATTCCCAGGAATGAACTCTATCCCGGCGTTTTCCAAGGCCATTTGGATCGCCTTTAAATTCGCAGTCGTTAAAGTGGTGTGACCTTCTTCTACCTCTGCCCGACTTATGGTGGCGACTCCGACCCCTGCTTCTCGCGCGAGGTCCTTCGCACTCCATCGAAGCAAAGCACGTGCGGCTCGTATCTGGGCGCCGGTGATTTCTTTGTTATCATGTGATTTCAATTTGATCATCTGAAGATTATTTGATAGACGTGATTTGCCTGAATTCGTGTTTAGGCGGCCGCACCCAGTGTTCGAGCACTGGATGAGGCCTGACCACAATCAAGCTGTCAGGAGCTCGGATCATGGCTGATTCTGAGAATAGCAGATCTTTGTCTGCATCATCCATACAAACTTCTCCCGACTTGCGAGCGCGGCGGACCTGCCCTTTCGTGGGACGAATCTATCGCTTCGCGCCGGCTAAGGCTTGCGCGGCGAATAGTCGTCGCGGCGTGGTCACCAAAAAAAATCCAGGAGGGAACATCGTAATGACACTACTGTATCAAATCCGCTCAACGCTGCTCGCCGCGGCTGTTGCCACCACGGTGACGGCGGGGTTTCCCGGGACCTCGGCCATGGCGGAGGATCTGCGCATCGGGACACAGCTAAAGCTGATGACGCTCGATCCACACTACGCGGATCTCAATGAGAACAACTCGCTGCTATCCCATATCTACGAACGTCTCGTGGTTCAGGACCGGCAGTTGAGCCCTCAGCCAGGCCTTGCAACTTCCTGGAGACGCCTGTCAACGACGCAATGGGAATTCAAGCTGCGCGACGGCGTCCGCTTCCATGACGGCTCGCCCTTCACCGCAAAGGACGTCATCTACTCGATCGAGCGCGTCCGGGACTTCCTGAAGCCGCCGAGCGGGGGGTTCCAGACATATACGCAGGCGATCAAATCCGTCACGGCGCCTGATCCAATGACTGTGGTCATCGAGACGAGCAGCGATGTCCCGACGCTCCCGCTTTCAATGACCTCCATCTTCATCATGGCGCACAAGCCGGAGGCTTTTGCGACCACGCAGGATGTCAACTCTGGAAAGCAGTCCGTTGGGACCGGACCCTACAAATTTCAGAACTGGCAATCGGGTGAACTTCTCAGTCTGACGCGGAACGAAGCCTATTGGGGCGGCGCACCTGCCTGGTCGGAGGTCGCTTTCCAAGTCATCGAAAGCCCCGCAGCGCGTGTCGCCGCGCTGACGACGGGTGATGTCGATCTCGCGGATTATATTCCTGCGCGCGACGTCGAAGGGCTTGAGCACCGCGGGTTGGCGGTCGAAAGCACCAGCGCTGCCCGGTCCAATTTCCTGCAGTTCGATATAGGCCGGGACGAGCCGCCCGGGTTAACCGACAAATCGGGGAAGGCAATTCACAACCCCTTCCGGGACAAGCGGGTGCGTCACGCCCTGACGATGGCGACGGACCGTCCCTTCCTCGCCGACAAGATCCTCCTCGGCTACGGAACGCCTGCAGCGCAGCTCTTCCCGACCGGTTTGTCAGGAACGTCGGCAAATCTCAAGGTGGCACCCCCGGACTATGAGGGGGCAAAAGCCCTCCTCGCAGAAGCAGGTTTCCCAGACGGTTTCAAGGTCGTGCTCGCCGGGCCCGCCGGCCGATATCCCGGCGACAGCGAATCCTTGCAGTCCATCGCGCAGAACTGGGCGAGAATAGGTGTTAGCGCGCAACCGGTCGTTGCGCCGTTTTCGGTCTTCGCCACGCAAAGATCAGATGGCGCCTACCCTGTGTGGTACGGCGGCTGCTCCGGCGAGGCCGTGACCTTCTGCCTCGGAGCGGTTCTAGGCTCTCCGGATGCTAAATCCGGGGCCGGGTCACTCAACTATGGAAAATACCAGAACCAGACTTTTGACGCGATGTTGGAGAAGGCCATGTCCATGGGGGACGGTCCGGATCGGAGCGCGGCAATCGCCCGCGCAACGGAACTGGCCATGGCCGACTATCCGATGCTTCCTCTCTATCATTTCCACCTGATCGTCGGGCATGGGCAAAAGGTGGGTTCCTACGCGGTGCATCCGCGCGGATGGACGACGGCCATGCAGGCCGTTCCCTCGGAAGAGTGAGGGCACGTCCATGATGACCACCATCGTTGGAAGGCTTTCACAAGCCGCCCTCCTCCTCCTCGTCATGTCGGTGATCGGGTTTGTCGGCATCCACAGCGTCGGCAACCCTGTCTACAATATCGTCAATATTGAAACAGCCACCGCCGAAGATATTCGCAACGCAACGATCGCGCTGGGCTTGGATCAACCGCTCTGGCGACAGTATTTTCTCTTCATGGGTAATGTCGTCACCGGAAATTTCGGAACGTCGTACATCTACCACCTGCCAGCCTTCGGTCTGGTGATGAGCAAGCTGCCTGCGACGCTGGAGCTGGCCTCGATGGCCATGTTGATCGCAGCTCCGTGCGGAACCTTGCTTGGGTTGCTGGCAGGCCGAAGACAGGGCGGAACAATTGACCGCGCCCTTCTCAAGGCGAGCGTCTTTGCACTCAGCATCCCGTCATTCTGGCTGAGCATGGTGCTCATCCTGGTCGGCGCAATCACTTTAGGCTGGTTTCCGTCAGGCGGTCGCGGGCCAACTTTCTCGCTCGGCGGACAGGAATGGAGTTTCCTGACGCCGGAGGGCCTGCGGCGGCTGACACTGCCCGCACTGGCGCTTGCCATTCCGAATATAGCGCTTATCGCGCGGCTTGCACGGGCGGGAACGATCGAGGTGGAAAGCCAGGATTTCGTTCGGTTCTGCCGGGCAAAAGGCCTCTCACCGAGGCGCATCCTGTTTCGGCATACCCTGCCGAATATCAGTATTCCCATCGTCACGATCGTCGGGATGCAGTTCGGTGGAATGCTTGCCTTCGCTGTCGTGGTGGAATCCATCTTCGCGTGGCCGGGAATAGGCAAGCTGCTGATCGACTCCATCCAACTGCTCGACCGCCCAGTCGTGATGGCAACCTTGACCTTCGTTTCCCTCGCCTTCGTCGGGCTCAATGCGCTCGTCGACCTGCTCTACGCCATGCTCGATCCGCGCGTGCGCCTTTCCACATGAAAGGAAATTCTATGAACGCCAAAACTATCCGTTCGCTTTGGAAGCGCCACAGGGGAGTGAGCATTAGCCTACCCGGACTACTGCTTGCCGCCTACGTTCTGCTGGCGTTGGCAGCTCCATTCATCGCACCCCAAAATCCTTACGATCCATTACAGATCTATGGATGGGAAGCATCGTCGCCTCCCGGGACAATGGGAGGTGCCGGGTACTTTTATCTGCTCGGGACTGACGGTCTCGGGCGCGATATACTGAGCACCATACTCTACGGCCTGCGCATCAGCCTCGTCGTCTCCATTACCAGCACCGTCATCGCTGCGCTGATCGGACTTACCGCAGGGGTCAGTGCAGCGTATTTCGGCAGGTGGGTCGATGTCGTCATCATGCGGATCGTCGACCTCCAGCTCAGCCTGCCAACCATACTGGTGGCCCTGATTGCCATTGTCACACTCGGACCGGGGATCGATCGCATCATACTGGCGATCATCATCGTGCAGTGGGCAACCTACGCCAGGGTCATTCGAGGCGTCGCGCTTAGCGAAATCGGCAAGCCCTATCTGGATGCAGCTCGCCTCCTGCGGCTACCCACGAAAAGGGTCATCTTTCGGCACCTGCTTCCCAACAGCATCGCGCCGGCCATTACCTTGATCCCGATAGAATTGGGCCATGCCGTGGCGCTCGAGGCAACCCTGTCGTTTCTAGGGCTGGGCGTACCAATCGACAAGCCTTCGCTTGGCTCCACTGTAGCAAACGGCTTCCAGTACCTGATGACTGGTCAATACTGGATCAGCCTGTTCCCCGGCCTCGCCCTGTTCGGCCTCATCGCAAGCATCAATTTCGTCGGCGAGGGCGTCCGACGCAGCCTGGATCCAAGGAGCCGACCCCATGAAGCATGATAGCCCACAAGCCCCCTTGCTGGTGGTGAGAAATCTAACTTTGATGCATCGCGCAACGACCGGCTGCACCCCGATCCTACGCGATGTCAGCCTCAGCCTTCAGCGCGGTGAAATCCTTGGACTCATCGGCGAATCCGGAGCGGGAAAGTCTTCCCTCGCCAATGCCATCCTCGGCCTGCTCTCACCCGATTTCGAACGGACGACCGGCACCATCCTCTTCGATGGCAAACCGCTCGACGGTGACAACGAGCGCGAATGGGACACGATCCGAGGGCGCAGGATATCAGCGATTTTCCGGGATCATACCGCATCGCTCGATCCGCTGATGGCCATCGGTCCGCAACTTGAGGAAACGATCCTGGCCACCAACGACACCATTTCACGTCGCCAAGCACGCGACCACGCCGTCCAATTACTCACCCGCGTCGGCATTCCGAGCGTTCACCAACGATATCACCATTACCCTCATCAATTTTCCGGAGGGCAGCGCCAGCGTGCCGTCATTGCCATCGCGCTTGCCGGCAGACCCGATATTATCATCGCCGATGAGCCGACCTCCGCGCTCGACGCAACCGTTCAAAAGCAAATCCTCGACCTCCTCCGCGAACTCGTGGAGGAAACCAATGTATCGATCATCCTCGTGACCCACGACATGGGCGTCGTCTCGGAAATCACGGACAGGGTGATCGTCATGAGACATGGGGAGATCGTCGAGCAGGGGTCTACATCATCGCTCCTGGACGCACCTCAACGGAAATATACCCGAAGCCTCCTCGCCGCGGTTCCCAGACTGCGGGTGTCCGGCACCGAGGAGAGGAGCGAACTCACCGAAAACCTGAACGATCCGCCCCCTCACATTGGTTCTGCGAAATCCGGCAGGAGGCCAATCCTCGTCGCACGGGGAATAACGAAGTGCTTTTCCGGTCGCGGGTTCGCGCTGCTGCGCAAGAAGACCCCGACACCCGCATTGCAAGATGTTTGCGTTCAATTGGGTCGTGGAATGATCACCGGGATTGTTGGCGAAAGTGGCAGCGGCAAGAGCACGATCGGGAGAATCATCGCGGGTTTGGAAACCGCTGGCGAGGGAACGATCGAGATCAATGACACCCGTTTCGATCCTTCGCGGTCCGGGTCGCGCAGCGGCCTGCTCGGAAAGGTCCAGATGATTTTCCAGGACCCGGCGATGTCATTGAACCCGCGAATGTCGATCAGTGAGACCTTGCGAGAAAGTGTCCGGTTCAGCGCAACCATCACGCAGGACGAATTGTCGGTTGTGGCGATAATGATGGATCGGCTCGGGTTGGCGCGAAGCCTCCTCCCCCGTTATCCCCATCAACTCTCCGGCGGACAGAAGCAGCGAATATGCATCGCGCGCGCACTTCTCGCAGGCCCGAACATCATCGTTGCCGACGAACCCACCTCAGCCCTTGACGTGTCCGTACAGGCAGAGATTGTCCAACTTTTGAGGGAAAACGTGGCGGAACAGGGCATTTCAATGCTCTTCATCTCTCACGATCTGGCCCTCGTGCAGGAGCTCTGCAGTTCGATCTACATTTTCAAGGACGGCAGGGTCGAAGACGCGGGCTCGTCGGAGTTCATCTTCACACATTCGCAAAACCCATACACACGAAGCCTGATCGATGCCCGCCCCAGGCGATTTACGCACTGACGGCGGCCAGCGTTGCAAATTGCCGAAGGTTACGCCCGTCGGGAATTCACTCAATTCATCCATATTCGCGCGGCGGCTGCCCGCTGTGAAAAAGAGGTCTGTCATGACGAACACATTCAAAATCGCCGTAACCGGGCAATCACTTATCAAACACGACATTCGCGGTGTAGAGACGCCGGGATTTCGAGACGCGCGTGAGGTCCTTGGTCAAGCGGACCTCTCTTTCACCAACTTCGAAAGCACGATCCTTGGAAGCCATGGCGGATGGCCGATGAAAGGATCGTTCTTCGGATGCAGCCAACCGGTCGTTCTTGACTCCCTTCAAGCCTTGGGATTTCAGGCCCTTTCACTGTCCAACAATCATGCTTTCGACCTGGGACCTTCGGGGATCCTTTCAACCTCGGAAGAAGTCGAAAGGCGCGGTTTCCTTCACGCCGGCATCGGGCGCAACCACACTGCGGCGGCGCGCGCTGGCAAAGGGTCGTTTGGCGGCAGGAAGGTGGCCCTCGTGGCCATGGATGCAGGACCGGGACCGGATTTTATGTATGCTGGAGACGCCGCTCCTGGTCGTCCCGAACGTCCGGGTGTGAACCGGCTGAGGGTGTCCAAGGTTATCGACGTGGACGACCACGCTTTTGAAGAGTTGCGAAAGGTCCGTGACAAGGTCGGCTACACCAGGATGGATCTCGGCAACGACAGCCAGCCAGACGATGCTCCTTACGTCGAGCTCGAAGCCGAAATCAGTATCGCTCGCGCTATTTTCAGGCGCTCCGATAGAGTCGGCCGAAACGTCACGGTCGATGAGGTCGACGCAGCGCGAAACCTCGCAGCAATCACGTCCGCAGCGAAGGAAAGCTACCTCGTCATTGCCTACCTGCATCACCACCACTGGGCCTCGGACTGGTATCAGGTTCCCGAATGGGTAGGCGCGTTTGCGAAAAAATGCATCGATGCAGGCGCCGCCATGTTCGTCAGCCATGGTGCTCCCGTTCTCCAGCCGGTCGAAATATACCGTCAACGGCCAATCTTCTATAGCCTGGGCAATTTCATCTTCCACGTAAGATCCGAGAAATCGCCTTGGATGGCTCGGGAAGTCTGGGAGAGCGTGATCGGGCTATGCTCGTTTGGCGAGGATGGCAAGCTCGTCGGAATGTCCTTCCATCCGATCGTTATTGGCGGCGCCGAACCGTCACGGACTGACGTTTTGGAACAACGCCTTGTGCCGGAACTCGCCCGCGGCGATGACGCCGAGAGGATATTGCAGCGCTTTCAAGAGCATTCAGCGAAGGTCGGCACTAAGATCGAGATATCCGGGAACACCGCCGTGTGGAAGATTTAGGCAGGGCTCCAGCGCGGAAGGCAGAGGTCCTCGGAACTTGAGGGCATGCCTGTGTGATTGGCCTGACGTAGGTGGCGGCCTTCTCGCCTCGGACGTCGGCCAGATTGTCAGCCAGATCAACAGGCGCGCCTACACTCAGCGTTCAGGCCGCTTATGCGCGATGTTGGATGTTGGAGTCTTTTGCAAACGCCACGATCCGGCAGCTAGCGACGAGATCGCCGCTAGCTGCCCTAACTCGACGGCGTTCCAGACCACCTTTGTAATCGAGCATGGATAGGACTGACGTTTTCAGCGTTTCGTGAATCACGAAGGCTAGTGCAGTCAATCTATCAAAGTTGTCAGATTGTCGAATGTGACAGACATCGGCACCCTTATTGCTCTGCGCTGACGGTGAGGGCACGATGTTAAAATTACTGACTAAGCGTGATCAGCATGATCGAGCGTACAACGAGATGCTGCGCGGGAGAGCGAGGGTTTTCCGCGACCGGATGAACTGGAATGTTGACGTCATCGACGGCAAGGAATTCGATCTGTACGATCGAAGCGGGGATCCCCTCTATCTGATATCACTCGACAACACTGGAAACGTCCTTGGATCTTTGAGGGTGTTGCCGACCACGGGACCGACAATGCTCAAGAGGGAGTTTGCGTTGATGTTTCGGGAACCGGTAAACATTGAGAGCCCCACAGTGTGGGAATGCACGCGGTTTTGTGTTCATGCCGGCGCCGGTGACAGGATGCCGAAATCAAGGAACATCGCCCTACAACTTCTGTGCGGTTTGTGTGACTTAGCGCACGAGTTTAACATTCAAGGCATCGTTGGCGTCTATGAGCTTCCGATGCAGCGTGTCTATAAGCGGCTCGGCTGGTCGCCCCGAGTGCTTTCCACTTCTTGGCCGCGATTTGGAAACATCTGCTGTGGCATGTGGGACGTCAATCCAACCATCCGCGATCACTTGTGCAATCGGGTGAGGATGTGCGGCCTCGAAACTCTCGCGTTTCAGTGTTCTCTGCACAACGACAAATCCGTTCGAACAAATGCAAGGGTTGGTCGTGCTGGATGACGTCATCACAAACTTTTGTACACCTCTCACCACTCCACTCATGGTAGATCTCATGGAGACGTGTGGAGCACGGGGAGATTGTGGAATGGCCAAGCGTTCTTTACTGAAACACGCTCTCAGTATCCTCGATGCGGCATCAAGCGTGGACGATTTGCAGGGTACTGTTTCACATATACGGGATTGCTATGGCCTAGCGCATCTTGTCTTTCACGTTGTCAGCTTGGGGGCTGGCAATGCCAGGCACCCAATGATGCTGTTGACATACTCTCGGGAGTGGGTGGATTTCTATACCAGGGAAAACTTCTTTGATCTTGATCCCGTTGTGAATTTGAGCCGGACTGGGTTCTTGCCTGTTGACTGGTCACTTCTCGATCACGCCAGTCGCGAGACCATCCGTTTCTTCCGACAAGCCCATTCGTTCGGAGTGGGTCGATTTGGCCTGACGATTCCCGTCCGTGGTCCGCAAGGGGAGCGCTCCTTGTTTTCAGCGACGTCCAACCTGCGTGAAAGCGAGTGGCGTCACCTGCGCGCGGATTGCATGGTCGATCTGCAAATCCTGTCGCACTACTTGCACGAGAAAGCTCTCACGACCTCGGGGCTGCGTAATAATGGAGCCGGGAAGAGATTGTCGAGACGCGAGCTCCAGTGCATCAATATGATCGCGAATGGACGACTGGCAAAACAGATCGCCGCGGAACTCCAACTTTCCGAAAGTGCGGTTCGCCTCTATTTGCGGACCGCTAAACGCAAGCTCGGGGTATCAACGACATCCCAAGCTATCGGACGAGCGGTAGCCGGTGAACTCATTCAGGTTTGATTGAAACGTCCATACCAGCGCCGCGTTGGACGGCTCGTTTCCGTGGAAACGCTGATATTGTCGAAGATTGGAGGTCAGGTCGAAATATGCCGAGCACAGAACCTATTGAAGAACAGGCGATGGATAAATACTCCTCCACTGCCTTCTGGCATCTGGCTGAGTCTCACGCAAAGGCCATTTCGACTGTCAGGACCCTACGGCAGATGGCTGACCGCGGCGACCAAAGGGTCGGCGCGGAACTCGATGACGCGCAGACCGAAGAAGGCATTGTGCGCTCGGCAATCATACACTGGAGACCAGGCTCGGCAATCGAAGCGCAGACCAAGTTCCTCTACATGGCGCATTTCATCGCCAGTGCGCAGATCTCATTGGATCGACAAGAGATGGCTACCATGATGAATTCCATTGTGCACCTTCGATAAAACCGGATTCGTGTTCAGGACACGGAGCGAATGGCTTACTCAACTGGATTTTTAGTATCGCCGGTGCTGTCCTGGAGACCAGCGACCGCCTGAAGTAACGCGGCAATCGATGACATCGTCTGGGCGGGCATCTCGTCTAACATTTTCATCATGCGGAACCTGGCTTCCGATTCCTCTTGCGTCTTGCCCCATATGTGTGGAGCGGCAGCAAAGAGCATTCCCAGTGGTGAAACCCCAAGGATCTCACTCAGGTGAATCAACCTACTCACCTGCATTTTGGAGGAACTCCGTTCATAGCGGCCATAGACTTGCTCGCTCAGCCCCACAAGCGTCGCAAGGTCCGCTCTGCTCAGGCCTTTTTCCTGGCGGCTTTTGCGCAGCTCTTCTCCCAGTTTGGCGTCGAGCTCCTCAAAAGTCGACATCCCGTTCGGTCCTTGGCGCCGAAAGACGGGCTTTTCATTCTCTGGGTCAGTGGTTTTCACCAGCCCGAGTTCTTCAATATGGCTATCTAAATTCTTACTCATATTCCATTTGATCCAGACATCGCGCAAGAAGCATACATCATGTTTTACGCCGAAAGCTACGCACTTCGTCGCATATCATGATTGTTCCTGTGGCGCGCGCTTCTCGCCGCATGCCGATGATTTCTCCAAAACTGATCAATGGTCCAAGTTAAACCAGAAGCGGCTCGATTGGCCGCTCGCCTCATGTTTTATGTCGAAGTAGTAGGGATCGGAGCGCAGCGGCCGCGCCGTGTACTCGATATAAGAGCAGGTATTCGTTCGCGAAAAAACGCGCGTTACGCCATCTGCCGTGATCTCGGTTCCACCGCCGTTGGACGACCCGACGAAGCGCTTTCGCCCGTTGCACTGGTTTACGGCTCGCATGCACCGCGACTGGCCGCGTTCAGCACGTGGTCGTTGATCATCGTCTCCGGCTGTTGGCGTCCATCCCGCCGGGCACTCCGCGTATTTCTCGTAACCCGGCGCGCCAGCACCTCCCTCGGGGCATGTTGGCCAAGAAAACCCGGGCTTCTTCATCGCCGAGATAAGCCTTTCCATTGGCGGGTGGCAGCTTTTTACGCCACGCCATGACGGGTTGGAGGAGGCCGCACACAGCAGGACCTCGCAACCCCATTCGCTGGCATCTGCAGTCGCTGCAGTAAAGCCAGTAGACGCGAGGGCAATGAGCGTTGCAAGACGGTATTTCATGGGGAGCCTCCGTTGTAGAAACTATCGAGTCCGGTCGTTCGGTTGGCGTCGGGCATCCACGAAGGGTGGCGATATCTCGGTGTTGCGATCCCGGAGAAGGTTTATGTCGGCCTGCGGTTTGCGCCCCAACGTCTTGTCGATGGCTTTCTGGCGCCACTCCTGCATATCGAGCACATAGGTGCTCCACATCCCGTATCGCGCTGTCATCGCGGAATGTTGCGCCCGAATGTAACGCTCACCGCGCCGACCAGTCGTGCTTACTTTTGCCCATCCAACCCGGAGCATTTCGAGCGCCAAATCCCGGCCGCCGGCTTTGCACACGCCGTTACCTTCAAGCGGGTCGCCATTTGCAAGCACGTCACACCTGACGGGGCGGTTTCCAATCGCCCTTTTCAGCCACGCCTTTGCCAATGCACCGCATGGAACCGGGGCAAGCGAGGCAGCCGTTGCCGAAGTGCCGCGGGGATCAAATGACCATTGCACCAGTTCGCAACTGTCTATGCCAGCCAATCGAACAATAATCCGGTCAACAGGGAACCAGAGCGTGCGTCCATCGACAACAGCGACCCGACCGGTCACCACCATCGGCAGGGAGGACTGAGAAGAAACAGGCGAACCGCCAGCCAGGAAGTCGGCAGCGCCGGAGCTGTCATGGAGCGTCATAGAAATCGCCACGGCAAGGACAGTACCGCGGGTCATGGCGACACACCCCGGTTCCTGGCCACACGGCTCAACAAGATGGCGGGATGCTGTACGTCGTCGAACTGCCATAGGCCGCGTCGTGCCGCCCGGGCATTCTGCTCCGCTACGGCGTAAGCGACAGAGATCGGTCTCCCCTCTCTATCGAGGCTCGCAAAGCCATAGCCTTGCGCGATCATCACCATGGCAAGATCGAGCCTCTGGCCGCCAACCGAGGCGTAGCAGACCGCGAAGGTCATATCTGTGTGTCCGGCAACCAGAGCGCAAACCGGGCTGGTATCCTTCACAAGCACGGCGATTGAAGCGTCTCCGCAATCCCGCCTGTTTCCCCGCATGTCGGTGTAGGACGTACCGCGAACGCAAGACTGCAGGCCGTAGAGACGGTATCGCTTGCCGGCAGAGACCCAGGTGTCGCCCGCCTCAAGCACCGTCCCGGTGGCGAAGTCGAAGTAGCCGGCTGGCGCTGCGGCGACGGCGTGAGCGGTCGAGAATGCCAGGGTCAAGGCGCCAAGCAATCGCATCGTCATTGTTTTTGAACTCTCGGATCGGCCCACATACCGAAGCCACTCCTACCGATCTTTTCAGCCTTGGCGAGATCCGGGCGCATCGGCGTGCCATCGGCCTTCTTCGACAGGCGAAGTGCACCCAGCGAGACGAGCTGCTCTTCAAGATTGGCGACGGAATCCAAAGACCCTGGATAATAGTAGTATCCAAAGCATGTGGCGTCCTGCAGTGGCGCATCGCGCTCGGTCAGAAACGCCCGGCAAAAAAGCACCTTGGCTGTCTTGACCATGATCTCCAGCTGCTCCCGCGCGTAGTCGGCACAAGTCCCGGCGAACCCCTCTCTCTGGTTGACCATGTCGCCGGTACAGGGCTCCAGCCCATAGAGGTGCAAACCGGTCTTTGTGTCGATGGCAATATCAACCGGCGTTTTGACACCAAAGCCCTGTGCCGAGGCAAAGCCCATTCTGTCGACGACCTTCCCGTTCGGATCATAGTACTCAACGATCAGAACAGTTTTACCCGGGGCCGCCATCGACTTCACATAGGCCGGGTCGATCGCCCCTGCTGCCAAGCAGGGCGCCGCGACGACGGAAACCAAAACCGCGAGCATTGGCACTGTCAGTTGGACTGTTACTCGTCTTGTTAACATGAATGCAACCTCAGAAAGAAATTTTTTGCTTTTCGACTCGGAAATTTCGATGTAGATATGAACACGAAACGTTCATAAATCAAATGAAAAAGCGCTTCCCGTCTGAATGAATATCGAGTTTTCCATTCCACGCCTGAATCAGAAGCGCACGTTAGAGAGGGCCATTTCGTGTTGAAATTATTGTCAGCCTCATTCGTAGCTACTCTCTTTGCCGCCTGGGCGTTTCCATCTTATTCATTTGATACCAAACGGTTTTCTACCGAGAACCTGGGATCACTGGAAACCGTCGCTTTCGGATTTTATCCAGAGGACCAGCTTCAGAAAGACCAGTTCGAGGTCGCGCCGTCGGGGCGGATTGATAAGATTCCGAACGGAGCAACAATGAACATAATCAGTGCGGAATTAGCGAAAGCTTCGAAGTTGAAAGCTATCCATTCAGATAGCAGATCCGACGCAAACCCCGATCTCAATATGAACACACAATATTCAGATCTATCAGCAGCTCCGCAACCGAATGACGAATGCGGGTCATCTGCGATGACCGCCACAGAGATCGAGGTCCTCGTCGGGAAAACTGCGCAGACTTACGGCGTCGATCCGGGGCTGGCAAAGGCGATTGTTTGGGCGGAAAGCCGGTTCGACCAAACCCGTAACAGCGACCAGGGCGCGCTTGGAGGGATGCAAATCATTCCCCGCGCCGCACTTGGACTTGGCGTCCACGATATCTGCGATCCGGCATCCAATATCGACCGCGGCGTCCGTCACCTCAAGCTGATGCTCGACGAGTTCCAGAACCCGATCCTTGCCGTCGCAGCGTACAACGCTGGCGCGCGGGCCGTCTACGACCATGGTGGTGTCCCGCCGTTCCCAGAGGCCGTTCGCTATGTGGCGGCGGTCATCAATCATCACATGGGCTTGCAGATGCCTCGGACGTCTTCGGCGCTCGGGGTCGCCGCGCCCAGCGCATCCGCCCTTTCCGACGAAGTGACCAGTGACGTGATCGGGGCGCGGGGCAGCCGGTTCGTCAAGGGCGTCATGCAGTTTTGAACGCAAAGGAGACGTAGAATGAAAGCCAGCCATTCTCCCGAACACACGAAGGCATTGAAGGTCGCCGCGATCCTGTCTGTGCTCATAGCGTCGCAATTCGTCATGGCCGACGTCGCCATGGCACAGGCAACCAATCAGGCATTTGCGCCCCTTCTCACCGTTGTGCAGGCCGTTGTCGACTTCATCACCGGTCCATTTGGTCGTTTGATCGCAATCATTGCCGTCATCGGCTTGGGCTTCCTGGCTTTCGCCGGTCGGTTGAGCTGGTTTACCGCCGGTGCAGTCGTTCTCGGTATCGGACTTGTCTTCGGGGCGCCGGCCATTGTCGACGAGCTGATGTCAACGGTCGGGAGCTGACAGATGGCAGAGTTCGAAGATGACAGACCGGTTCTGACCCCCTTGATCATCGGCTTGACCCGGTCACCGACACTGTGGGGCGTTCCGTATATGGCAGTGGTGATGGTCATCGGCCTGACAATCATAGCCTGGCTCGCGACCAACACCGTATGGGCGTTGCTGACTGCCCCTGTCGCCTACCTGAGCCTGTTCACGCTGTGCACGTGGGACAGCCGGATCCTCGACGTGTTGCAGGTCGCAACACGCCTAACACCCAGGACGCCCAACAAATCCTTTTGGGGTACCAACTCTTACGGACCGTGACCCTCATGCTGAAGCTCATCCGAGAAGAACTTGGGTTTGGAGACAGACTCAGCCGCGAAAAGACAATGGCCAAGCATATCCCCTATCTGCGGCATGTCGCCGACTCCGTCGTCAAGCTTGAGAGTGGCGCACTGCTCTCGGTTATTCGCCTCGACGGGCTGTTTTTTCAGACGGAGGATCAGGCCGAGCTCAACATGCGGTCCGTCGTGCAAAACACGATGATCAGGGCGCTCGGATCCAGCCGCTTTGCTCTTTGGTCGACCGTGATCCGGCGTCAGGTCAACAGCGACCTGGACGGCCGGTTCGACGAACCGTTCTGCGATATGCTCAATCGTCGTTACATGGCGCAGTTGAGCGAAAAGCGCATGTTCACCAACGAACTCTACCTGAGTGTCATACGGTCTGGAATGCGCGGTACGCTTGCTCTCGGAGATAAGGTTAGGCGCCTTTTCGACCAGGCGGGCTCGCGCGATGCGGCCGACGACCAGCTGCGGGAGCCGGTAAGCGAACTTGAGGAACTTGTCGGCAACATCTGCAAGGATCTTCAGAAATACGGGGCCCGGCCGCTCGGCATTGTTCATCGCGGGCAAGAACCGTATTCCGAGCCGTGCGAGTTCTTCCAGGCGATCCTGAGCTGCGGCACTCCCCGTCGGATGCGCCTGCCCCGCATGAGCATTTCGAACTACGTCGGAAGCGCGCGGCTGCATTTTTCCAGACGCACGATGCAGGCCCAGGGACCGACGAAAGACGACGACCGCTACGGGGCGATGGTGTCGATCAAGGAATATCCTCCCTTCACGGGTCCCGGCATGCTGGATGGTGTGCTGCAGGTCAACCATGAATTCATCCTGACGCAGTCCTTCACCATCGCCGACAAGCCGATCGCACAGGAGCGCATTTCGCGACTGAAGCGGCAGATCGCGGCCTCAGATGAGGCCGGTAGCGATGTTGAAAACGATATTGACTTTGCACTGAACAGCCTGATGAACCAGGAGGCGGTCTTTGGCCTCCATCACATGACCCTGTTATGCCTGTCTCGCGATCTGGATGGCATCAACAAGTCTGTCTCCGACCTCGGCGCCTGCCTCACGGATATGAACGTCAACTGGTTGCGAGAGGACCTCAATCTGGAGGCAGGGTTCTGGGCGCAGCTTCCCGGCAATCACAGTTACATCGCCCGAAAGGCGCTTCTCTCCAGCGCCAATTATGCCGGTCTGTCATCGATGCACAATTTTGCCACCGGCCAGAAAGAGAGCACCCACTGGAGCACACCCATCACCATCCTGGAGACGACCAGCCAGACACCCTACTGGTTCAATTTTCACCGCAGGGACATTGGCCATTTCCTGGTGACCGGACCAACGGGCTCAGGCAAGACCGTCGTCTTGACCTTCCTGTTGGCCCAAGCTTTTCGCGTCCAACCGGCGCCTAAAGCCGTTTTCTTCGACAAGGATAGAGGCGGCGAGATCTTCGTGCGGGCGATGAACGGAGCCTACGAGGTGCTGACCCCCGGCACGTCGACAGGATTCAATCCGCTCCAGCTGGAAGACACGGGACCCAACCGCGAATTTCTCCTTCGTTTGCTCAAGTCGATGCTCGCTCGCAGCGATGGCCATGACTTCGACCAGGAAGAGGAAGACCTTCTCGAAAGAGCCCTGCTGCGGCTGATGCAGGAGCCGGCAGCCCAGAGAAACCTTGCAAACCTCTCCGGTCTTTTGATCGGTCGCGCCCGCGCCGGCCCGAATGACCTGAGCGCCCGACTAAGGCCATGGATCGACGGCGAGAAGGCATGGCTTTTCAATGCGCCGCACGACGTTCTTACCTTTTCCAAGCAACGGATATTCGGCTTCGACATGACGAGCATCCTCGACAAAGAGGAGCTCAGGACGCCGGCGCTGATGTATATTTTCCATCGCCTAGACGAGCTGCTGGACGGCCGGCCGGTGATGATCTTCATGGACGAAGGCTGGCGCCTTTTGCGGGATGCGACGTTCAGCGACTATATCGTCGACAAGATGAAGACGATCCGCAAGCTGAACGGCATCGTCGGGTTCGGCACCCAGTCGGCGCCGGATATTGCGCGGGCGCCAGCATCGCACACATTGATCGAGCAATCGTCCACCAACATCCACTTTCCCAATCCCCGCGCGGACGAAGAGAGTTACATCAGGCGCTTTGGTTTGACGGTGAAGGAATTCAACTTCATCCGGACGACGCCCCCTGAAAAGCGGACTTTCCTGATCAAACACGGCAGTGACAGCGTCATTGCCAGGCTTGACCTCAATGCCATGCCCGATGTGGTCAAGGTCCTGTCTGGACGCAAGGAAACCATCGAGGAATGCGCGCGCCTGAGAGATGCGCTCGGTGATGACCCTCTCACATGGCTACCCCGCTTTTGCGGATGGGAGGCGTGGCCATGAAGCCTTTCGCACTCCCTTTGTTGGTTGGCGCGGTGATCGAAATCCCCGGGATCGCCTGGGCGGATGTTCCCGTAACCGACAAGACGGTTTTGCAAGAAGACGCCGCGCGCGGGGGGACGACGCGCAAAATCGAAACGATCGACAAGGATCGTCATACGATCAACACGTCGGTTACATGCTCGATGTACCGGCCATCCCGCCGCAACGATCCGGTTGGCGCTGCCGAGCAAAACGCTGAAATCTCCGGCCTCGTACGCCGTGTCGCCCGTGAACAGGGCGTTGATGAAAACGAGTTTTTGGCGCTGGTCTACCAGGAGAGCCGGTTCAACCCTTGCGCCAAATCACCCGTCGGTGCCACAGGCCTGGCGCAGCTGATGCCGGGGACCGCGGCCGAGCTGGGCGTGAACGAGCACAATATCGAAGAGAACCTGCGGGGTGGTGCCCGGTACTACCGGCAGCAATTGCAGCATTACAATGGGAACGTGGCCCTGGCGCTGGCCGCCTACAATTCCGGCGCCGGCAACGTCAGCAAATATGGCGGTATTCCTCCATTCAAGGAAACCCAAGGGTATGTGCGCAGCATCACGCAGGACTGGTTGCCGGCCTTTGGCGGGTCAGACAAGTCAGGAATACCGCTGAACTTCGGCGGTGGCGAGACAGCCTATACCAGCATGCGGGGTTCCACGCTGCGCTCCATGGGCACGACCATGGCGACCTCAGAAAGTCTGTCAAATGTGGGAAGCTGGTATCAGCAGCTGGCCGGGCTGCACACCGGTACCATTCAGGATAGCTGGGACCACAATTCCACAGTGCGCAACGCCAATCTCGAAATGATCAACAATGTCATCAAGTTTGGCACTGCCATGGCCGACCTTATCAATTCGCGCAACGCCGTTACGACCTCCAACATATCCAGTTCGTCGCGGTCATCATCGAACGACAACGGCAAGGATCCGCCTCGCGACACTACGGGTCTGTGCGACCCGGGGCAAAACCTAACCTGGGATCCCGCGCAACGGGCCTGCGTCGAAAAACGGGAAGACAGCGCAAAGGTCCAACTGATGCTGCAACCGCAATAGGAGCCAATCATGAAGCTTATAACAATGACTGCTGCACTCGCCTTTTTGCCACTTGGCGTCGCCCATGCCGATGTGCCGGTGATCGACAAGAAGAACTATGAGATCGCCAAAGAGACGGCGGAGACAACCGCCAAGATCCTCGACACCAATTCGAACATATTAAAGACCGTTGAGGATACTCTGAAGGCCGTCACCGGCGATCGGGGCAGTACGTCTCAACCGCTGCAGAACCTTGCGATCGGCCAGGGCTTTAGCGTTGCGTCGATGCCGTCTCTGGACAGCCTTATCAAGGGCGGCGTTCCGGACTTCGGGAATATGGGTGGGGACGTCTCGAAAGTCGCGACCACCTTCATCAATGGCCTTCAGTTGGTAAAATCTCTGTCGGGCAAGGAAAACAGCACCTTTTCTGGCGACAAATCCTACGAGCAACTCGTCAGCACCGTTCTTGGCGTTTCCGCCCTGATCAACGGATCGCAAAAGGCGATGGTAACGCGGCGAAGTGCCTTCGAGGCCGCAGGCCAAAAGATCGGCACGGCCGAGGATATCAAAGGTTCTATCGTTCAAAATACGCAGTTGCAGGTCCAATCTGGCCTGACGCTCAACGAAATGATCGGCGTGATGAACGGCGCGGTGTCAGCTCTGCAAGCCGATAACCAACGGCGGTTGACCGACATTTCCAACAGCAAGAAAGCGCTTGCCTATGGCGATTAGAGGCATTGCGAGGTTTCTCCCCTTGGGCTTCTTGGTTGCAGTGGCTCTCCTGACAGGCTGTGGAACCGTCAAGGAAAAGACCGCCCCGTGCAAACGACCGGCGGAACTCACGCCCTATGCGCACGACCCGCGGCAAAGCTGCGGGCCGATGGAAGGGGTGAATGACGCGGCGGTCGCTTTTGCTGCGATCGGATTGGAATAAGGGCCTGCCATGGAAGACTTTCTGGGAGATCTGCTTCAGCGCATCGAGGATTCGGGAACGTCGTTCTCCGAGCAGGCCTACACCGTTGTCGGCCAGGAGATCATGCCGCTCCTGCAGATCATGCTTGTTGCTTACGTCGCCTATTACGGCCTGCAGCTTTTCCTTGGGACTGCGCGCATCGGCGTGTCGGACATTGTCGGCCGCATCGTTCGCATGATGATCATTCTCGCCCTGGTCAATTCATGGGCAAACTTCAACACCCTGCTTTATCAGTGGATCAACGACACGCCAGAGGATGTCGGACGCGCAATCCTTGCCGCCTCCGGGACGGGAATTACTGAGCCCACCAACGGGCTTTCGCAGATCTGGCGAACCGCCAATCAGGCCGGGTCGGCGTTCGCCGAACAATCAGGCTACTTTTCGATCCTGCCCAGCATGATCGGCGTGTTGGTCATGGTCGGCGCGGGGATCTTCATTGCCGTTGCGTTGGCGATCCTGATCCTGGCCAAGGTCATGTTGTGGGTCCTGATCGGCACGGCACCTATTTTCATCGCCTGCATGCTGTTCGAGAAGACCCGTGGCTATGGCGTCGGCTGGTTCAACCAGGTCCTCACCTATGCGCTGATCCCCCTGTTCATTTATGTCGTCGCGTCGTTTCTGATTGCTGCGATGAATCCGGAACTGACCAAGATCGACGCAGCCAGTGGCTCCAGAACGCTCACCCTGGCTGATACCGCCGGGTTCCTGCTTTTGTGCGCGGCCGGTGCCTTTGTCATGCTGTATGTGCAGTCGATCGGCCAGGGCATCGCCGGCGGTATTTCATCCGGGGTTGGATCGTTCGGCACCGGGATAGCCAAAAAGCTGGGTGTAACCACCCCTTTGGCGGCCGCGCGCGCAGCTGGGTCTGCGGGCCGCGGCGGTTACCGCGGCGGCCGTGGACTTCGCGATCGGCACCGGTCTGGCCCGGACAATGATCAATCCGGGACCAAGGCTGCGATGCAAACGAAGATCACTCAGAACAGTACGCCTGCTTAAGCGGGTTTACATAGTTAAAGGGCACGAGGGGCAATGGCAGAGACGAATGATGAGCGCTTGCGAACGTATTACCAGAGCGGCGACATCTGGGAACAGGAAGTCGTCAGGAAAGCCAACCGATCACGAGCGCTTGCATGGTTTGTCACCACCATCTTCGGTGCAATCACGCTTGTTAGCCTGGCGACGCTTGCCATGCTGGTGCCGTTGAAGAGCTTTGAACCCTATATCGTCGAGGTCGACAGGAATACGGGTTATATCGAGGTCAAGACCGGCCTGACACGACCGGCAAGCCTGACCGAGCAGCAGGCCATCACACAGGCCAATATCGTCCGATACATCCGCTCACGCGAAGGCTACGACCCATTTGCGATCGAGCAGAATTTCGCAGTTGCGGCACTTCTTTCGACAGGCAATGCCGCGCGTCAGCTACAGGATCTCTATAGCGCCGCCAATCTGCAGAACCCTGCAAAAGTGTACGGGCGCAACACGCGCGTGACGACGGAGATCGCCTCAGTCACCTTCCCCAACGCCAGCACCGGGATCGTCCGCTTCACGACCGTCGAGCAATCCGAAACAGAGACCATTCCGCGCCACTGGATCGCTGTCGTGCGCTATCGCTATACCGACACGCCCGCAACCAATGAATGGCGTTTTGAAAACCCGCTCGGATTCCAGGTTTACGATTATCGCCGCGACCAGGAGACTGTAACCGAGGGAAGCCGCTGATGATCCCGCGCATCCGTCTCATTGCCACTCTGACGGCACTCGGTTCATTCTCACCCGCCTTTGCTGCGCAGACGCCAACGTCTGGCCGGCTCGACCCTCGCGTCACAAGCGTCGTGTACCAGCCAAACAACGTCGTGCGCGTCTTCGCCACCTACGGTATTTCGACGATGATCATTTTCGACGAGGACGAAACGTTCGAGACGGTTGCCCTCGGCGATACCGAGAGCTGGGATGTGGTGCCAACGGACAGGGGCAATATTCTCTTCGTCAAACCGAAAGCCAGACAGGTGACCACCAACATGAATGTGGTGACCACGAAACGGATCTATTATCTCGAGCTCAACGACTACGCGCCGGAAGACGGCAAAAAGGTTTTTGGCATCCGGTTCGTCTATCCTGAAAAGGATCTGAACGCCTCCCTGCGCAAGGAGGCCGAAGCACGGGCCGCCAATCCGAACATGGCCAATATCGATAAGGCCAACGTCAATATCGATTATTCGTTTTCCGGAGATGGCAAGCTGAAGCCATCGATGGTGTTCGACGACGGCAAGAAAACGTTTTTCAAATTCGGCGCGACCGTGCCGGCGATCTTTGCAGTCAATGCCGACTTCTCGGAGACCCTTCGGAACTTCCGGCGTGAGGGCGAATACATCGTCGTCGATGGGACCGCGACCCAGTACACGCTGCGCGACGGCAACCAGTGGACCTGCATTTTCAATCTGAGAAAACCCGATTTTGGGGCTCCCGACCCCGATATCATGGCACCAAGCCTGGACAAGACGGCAAAAACGCGCCGAAGGAGTGGAAACTGATGCAGCGGTCTCCAGAACTCGAGGCGATGCTAGCAGGCGACGAGGCCGCCGTCAGAGACACACGCGCCCGACGAAAACAACTTGTGGGCGGCGCTGCCCTGCTTTTCGGCGGAGCGGCGGTGGCCTATGTCGTCGTGTTTGCGCCTGAGCAGCACAGGCCAGAGAGTATCAGAGGCGACGAAGAGTTCACAACGACGACCTTCCGACCGCCGTCGTTCCTGCGCGATGGAGACAAGCAACCGGAAAAAGACCCTGATCCAATCATCCAACTACCCGATCCGCCGGCCGAGGAGAAAAGGGAGGAAGCGTCCGACACGACGAAGTTCGAGGTTCCCCCTCCCCCCGGGGTCGTCGCGACGAATGACGAAACACCTCTGCAGCCCGAACTGGTCGAGGAGTTTCCAAAACGGTTCCTGTCAAAGCAGGTGGTGATTGACGCGACCAAGGGCGACAATGGCCCCGACAGCCTGGGTGCAGGTAGCACCGAAGGGGGACCAACAGTCGCGGGGGAAGATCGGAACAGCAAGTTTCTGGCGTCTGCCGCCGCAATTGGAGACCGATCAGCCAAAGCCCGGCAGATCGAGCGTACCGACGCTATGATCCCCGAGGGAACTTTGATTGCCGGCATACTCGAGACAGCAATCAATAGCGACCTGCCGGGTCAGATCCGCGCTATCACCTCACAGGATGTCTATTCCTTCGATGGTCGCCGCATTCTGATCCCGACCGGGACACGGCTGATCGGCGAGTACCAGTCCGAAGTGACCCGGGGCCAGAAACGCATATTTGTTATTTGGACCCGGTTGCTACGCGATGATGGTGTGACTGTCCGCCTCAACAGCATCGGGACCGACCGCCTTGGGCGATCCGGCCTGACGGGTATTGTCGATAACAAATGGCGAGAACGTTTCGGATCGGCAATCCTGCTATCGATTGTCGGCGCCGGCTCTTCGTATTTGACGGGTTATGGCAGTGGGTCCTATTCGAGCAGCGGGAACGGCGATTCAGACGCTGACCGCGCCGGCGAACTCGCGCGCGAAACGATCGCGCAGACATTTTCCGACATGGCCAATCAGGCACTGGGAGAAAATCTCAAAATTCCGCCGACGATCAGCGTGCACCAGGGTGAGCGCATCTTCGTCTATGTCCGCCAGGACCTCGACTTTTCCGCGATGTATCCGGATCCGGTCGAGGAAGCGCTGAAGGAAATCAAGCATGAACGAGGCATCCGCCAAACTCGAGGCCGCTAATCATAGTCCGTACTACTTCCTGCGGCGGTCGCTCGATCCTCTTTCCATTTTTTTGTCCGATCCAACCGTCGTGGAGATTTCGGTCAATCGACCCGGCCACGTCTATATTGAACGCCTCGGCGCTGATGCCATGGAGCATCATGAAATTCCGGCGCTCACCATGTCCGAAATTGAAAACATCGGCGAACGAGTCGCTGGCGCGACGCATCAGTTCATTAGTCGCGCAAGTCCGATCCTCTCCGCAGCCTTGCCAACGGGTGAGCGCATTCAGATTGTGCTTCCGCCCGCCGCGGCCGACGGTGGCGCCATTTCCATCCGCAAGCAAGTCACCAGTGACTTCACTCTCGAAGAATATAGAGACAAGGGTTCGCTGGAAAAGGTCTCGGTCGCCGTCGGCGGCCTCACCGATGTCGAGCAAGCGCTCATCGAACATCTGCGAAACGAGCGGATTTACGAGTTCATCAAGACCGCAATCCGGCAGCGGGTCTCTATCCTGATCAGCGGCGGGACGTCGACGGGCAAAACGACCTTTCTCAATGCTTGCCTCAAGACGATCGACCCCTTCGAACGCATTCTGACATTGGAGGATACGCGAGAGCTCTTTCCGCCCCAAGAGAACGCTGTCCATCTCCTCGCCTCGCGCGGCGATCAGGGCACGGCGCAGGTGACAATTCAGTCGCTCTTGGAGGCGTCGCTCCGGATGCGCCCCGATCGTTTGTTTGTCGGTGAGATCAGGGGATCCGAGGCTTTTGCGTTTTTGCGGGCAATCAATACTGGTCATCCCGGCAGCATGTCGACGGTGCATGCGGATACACCTCTCGGGGCCTACGAACAGCTCGCCATGATGGTGCAGCAAGGCGGGATGTCGTCCGGTTACTCCAAGCAGGATCTTATGTCCTATATCCAGATGGTAATTCCGGTCGTGATCCAGCTGCGCCGCCAGTGCGGCCGCCGGGGCGTTTCGGAAATATACTACGCCAGGCACGCCGCATGACGAGGACCTATCTTGCCGCCTATCTTCTGTTTTGCGCGTTGATCGCCCTTGCCGTGTGGATCATCGGTTATGCCCTGATCTTGCAGTTCGTCTACAAGGACAGCCGCATTCTCCAGTTGACGGTCACAGAAAACCCGTTTGCGCCGATCCAGCAGTTGTGGCTCTATTCGACCAATCGAGCGCTCCAGATAGCAGCCGCAGGCGCGCTCGTTCCCGCACTTGCCGTTGCCACGGGAGCCGGAATGTTCGGATTGCGGCGCCCGTCCAACCCGCTCGGAGACGCGGCGTTCCAGGACATTGCCTCCATCCGGCGCGGAAAGTGGTTTCGCAAGGACGGCCACATCTTTGGCAAGATGGGACGCAACATTCTGCGGCGGCTGGATGATCGACATCATCTTATCATCGGCCCCACTCGATCGGGAAAAGGGGTGGGATATGTCATCCCGAACGCTTTGATGTTTCCGGGATCGATGATCGTTACCGATCTGAAAGGCGAGATTTACAAGCAGACCGCGGGATATCGTAAGGTCAACGGGCACCAGGTCTTTCTGTTTTCTCCCGGTTCTCCAAAGACCCATCGATGGAACCCAATGGATTTCGTTCGGTCCGATCGCGGCACTCGCACGATCGACATCCAGAACATGGCAAGCATTCTGATACCGGAAACGATAGGCTCGGATAATGCCGTCTGGCAGGGAACGGCCCAACAAGTCATTGCCGGCGTGATCAGCTATGTGCTGGAAAGCAGCCACTACACGAACCGCCGCAACCTGGGTGAGGTGAACAGCATCTTCAATTCAGGTGTTGACCTGCAGGTCTTGATGAAGCTGATCAAGGAGAAGGAACCCGATCTCTCGAAGTTTACCACCGACAGCTTCAATGCCTACATGTCCCTCAATGAACGGGCGGCCCGGTCTGCGTTGCTCGACATCCAGAAGGCGATGCAACCCTTTCGCAACGAGCGGGTCATCGCGGCGACCAATGTGACCGACATCGACCTTGCTTCAATGCGCCGGCGGCCAGTCTCTATCTATCTTGCGCCGAACATCAGCGATGTCACCATTCTGCGTCCGCTCCTCACCTTGTTCGTCCAGCAAAGCATGGACCTGCTCACACGTGATTTTGATCCCGGCGCCCTGCCCGCTTACTTCCTGCTTGACGAGTTTCGGCAGCTCAAGAGGATGGACGAGATCATGAACAAGCTGCCTTACGTGGCCGGCTACAACGTTAAGATGGCTTTCATCATCCAGGATCTCAAAAGCCTGGATGAAATTTACGGAGAAACATCCCGCCATTCCCTCCTTGGCAATTGTGGCCTGCAGCTCATTCTCGGCGCCAACGACCAGGCAACGGCTGAGTATGCCTCCCGCGCCCTTGGCAAGAAGACCATCCGCTACGAGTCGGGGTCTCGCACACTGGAACCAATGGGCCTGCCCCGCCGGACCAAGGTCGAACAGATCCGCGAACGCGACCTGATGATGCCGCAGGAGGTGCGGCAGTTGCCAGAGGATCGGATGATCCTGCTCGTCGAAGGGCAAAGACCCATATTTGGACGGAAGCTTCGTTTTCATGAGCAAGCCCTGTTTAACACGGCGGCGCAGTTCGCAGTGGAAAACCAGCCCGCCGTTCCGGGTGCGGATTTTGTTACATCGTTGCGGGTTCCGGCAGTTGGTGAGGCGTATGGAGGCGTCTCGGCGCCGGCGCGGGCGGAGGAAGATCGATCTACAGACGAGGCTACCGATGCAAAGGAGCCTGGCGTTGTCGCCAAGACGTTGCGGTTGGCGCGTGCCACGACGCGCGTCAACACGCTGAGCTCCGCGGTCACGAATGATCCCGATGAAATATCCGATCCTGCGATCGCAAAAATAGCGGCACGTTTAAAGCCAACCGCAGAACACCTGCGCGAAACGATTGAAGCAAAGTTAGCGCAGGCTGTCTCCGCAAGAAGCAGGATAAGTATCCATGAGATCTTGAAACAGACAGTCCCCGACCCAGCCGAAGTCGCGCTTAAATCAGAGCCGTCGGGAGCTGGTCTAGCTCCGCGCTGAGAATGTAAATATGGGTAATGCGCGTCCTACTGCCTTCCAACGCTATCAAGCTTTGAAGATGGGCGCTTACTTTTCATCCTGGAGAGGACAGTTCGGTAGTCAGGCATACTTCGGCTTTCTGGTCGCACGAACCGGTCCGATCGCGACGTAGACCGCCCAACTCTATCGCCTTTTCGCGGTCCAACGACATCAAAGCGTTGAGTATCTCGTCTTGGCTAAACCCTTGATCGACCATCGGCACGCCGATCAAAAAGAGTCCCGTCGGCGCTTCACCAAACGTCCGCAAAATCTTGAGGAGCGCTGATCGCGTTTCTTCATGGCGAGGCATCAGTTGACCAATCTGGGGGTCCAGTAGTCGGCTGGAAGATGTTCCTTACACCAGTAGCTTGGTCCCCCACGGCCGCGCTCCAATCCAAAGCATCCCCATCCCACGCAACCAGGGTGCACGCAGGTCCGCTCCGATATCGAAGCCGGTGCGGAACGGGCGGTCTGGGTTTCATCGCTCATTTTGGCACCCTCTGAAGAACTCGTATGTTCTTATTATGTTCTCGTTTGCGGACAAGTCAATGTGACCGCTCCAACAAAAAAGCCGCCACCGATTAAGGTGGCGGCCTGATTTGGCTGCGCGCGACTAGTGTTGGCGTCGGTGGTGATCGCGCTGCCGGGGTAATAAAAGCCCCGTCGCCATGAGGAGGTTGCGACGGGGAGACCTCGCAGCGTGTTTAGAGCCCGGCGTTTCGGTCTCGCGGCTGGCGTTGGAACACGGCGTCAATGCCAATCTCGTTCGGAAGTGGGTGAAGAGGGCGAGAGAAGAGCGTGCTTTGCCTGCGGTCTCGTCGTTCGTTCGGGTTCAGATCGCTCCGGATATATACTCGTCTTCTGCCAGCGATCGACCGACGAAGGCGGAGACGATCGGCAAACGTTCTCATGCACCCATATGTGGACGGCTCCCGCTTGCATGTCATTTCTGCTTGCGTGAGTGCCCTGACCTCTTGCTAGACAAAACGAACAATACCCCCAGAAATGGAACTTGCAAAACCCCTCAATTAGCAGTGGTGTGATGTCACTCTTGGGAAAGAGGCGGGCATTCCATATTGCAGGTTTTTATTGTGAGCCATTTTAGCGCCGCCATCTGGAACGGATGGCGGCTTTTGTTGGTGACAACCAGGGAGAATATTGCCCTGTAGGTTGTTCATCCCAAAGGCGATGCGACTTTAATCTGTCGCTAAGCGGAGGCGATGCGGATGCTGATCGTGCTACTTGTGCGGCTGGCTTCCACTCAGAGACGACGGCAAGGTCTCGACCGTGCCGGCAGGCTCTAACGCCTAACCTCGCCTTTTGTAAACCTCGAACGGAACAAATCGATTGCTCTGAAGTTTCTTTGCCGATCAACAGGGTGGAAACGATGGGCGAACATCTTCGGATTCAATACGACTGCATAAGTAAGACTGTTCTTGTGCAACTCGGGGACAATAGCCACGTATTGCCCGATCAATTTGACGACAAGGACAGTGCTGAGAACGCTGCCAGAAATTTCGCGCGAGATTCTTGGGCCTACGAAACGCCTGAAGAAACTCGCTCAAAGAACGCCTTTCCCAGCATGTGACCACGGATGTACTGGCACGTATTGTGGGACGGTTAGAAGGTCGGGCAAGAGCTCGGCCTTTTTCTTTTCCAGCGATTGACTCCCGCCCCCTACTCAATGACCATTGACCCCATGAATTTAGGCCCACCGAAACGCTTCGATCTGCAAAGAATTCCAATGGCTCTTGGACCATCTATGACGTATTCACTGGGCAGCCAACGGCAGTGAACGACATCGTCTTGGACAGGCTCGACGCTGCACAGGCCGGCAAATGGGTGGCCCAACTCAATCTTGAATTTGCCAAGCGAGCCGGGGGGACGATCCATTGAGCCCCAACACCGATTTCATCGCAGAACTGATCCGTGCGGCAAACGAGGTCGGAAATCTGTCGGCGTTGGAGAAGGGTCGGATGCTGCAGCGGTCTATCGTCATCATCCGCGATGGCCGCAACGAGGTAGGGATCCCGCCAGCCGACGGTGTGATTGATTTACAGACAGTCGCGGCCTCAATTGATCGCCGGTCGGATGACGAGGTGAAGGCGGCTCTGCTCGACGCGGCCGACATGATCCGGACACTGAAGATTGTGCTGGATGCGAAAGGCTGAGGTCTTCAACCAGGATAGGTGACCATAAGTCGGCGGAGGCGGTCGAGATGCTCCTCGATACATACGTGCGCCCTAGACAGAACGCCGGCTATGCGGCCAGCGCCCCACTTGCAACGCACGCAGAAGGTCGACGAATACTGGGAAGCATGAGGGTGATGACGCCGCGGAACCACAAAGGCACGCAATCATGACCGATGACAGAATGGTCCACCCGAACTCCGCGGAGCATTTCGAGCACTGGTGCGGCCAGCTACACCTCACACTATTGTAGAGAGTAGTGGATTTGTAGCGATTACTAACTTTTCATATGACGAAGGCTCGTCACCATTTGACCTCTTGGCCCAGTGAACCGTTGCATTAGTAGGCAACGGTCCCGACTCACAAGGATTTGGAAGACAGACCGACGGTCACGATTGCGTAGCAAGTTTAAACCGTGCGGATTTTTTCGGCGCGGCAGGAACACGTACAGGCGTTTTAACTATCAATAAATGGCGTGACCCAGCTTTTTCCATGGCTAGAGGTACACGACCAATCAACGTGCATGCTTTAGCAGCTGCTCAAATGATTTGGATGCCCGTACCTCCCGAAGAAATGATCGGAGCGAGTTCCGAGTTTAACCTTAATCTGCCGTGGCCAGCATTTGCAGACTTTACCGGCGAAATCTCTGAGACGCTTGTAGGTTCTCGCCCGTTCCGTAGATTCCCCTCAACAATATGGCGTGGTTTGAGAGCTGACTTAAGAGTACTGTAAGCAAACTAAGGTAAGGTCCCGAGCACAGTAGCACTAAAACTTCCGTATATTGTCAGGGAATGGCCGAAAGAAAAAATAGGTCTTTTTGGATTTAGTCATGAGGATGGACTGGGCATCCTTGGGACTTGAGGCATATTGGATCAAAGGTTTGTAGAACGTGATTTATGGTAATAGTTTATCGAGCTAATCGGATATCTATGAAATTGACTGATCGGGAACAGTTCGAGCGCTAGTCCGCAACGTCACCACGAACTATAAGCTGAATATGGTCGCGACGGTGATTGACAAACGATAACCGTTCGCTGCATTTTAAAAGCGCACCGTAGAATTCGAACGCTCCGGGCATTGTTGAGCCTCCCAGCATTGCTGGTGAGGCTCTTTTTTATTGCCAGTCGAGTTTGCCCGATGGCCGACCAGATTCAGGTCTCCGTGAGAGATCGCAATCACTCTTTAATATTCTTATGGCGCAATATCGCGATGGCAATACGTCCGCCGAAACCCGTCGGACAGCGAACCGAACCCAATCCGCCGCTGAAAAGTCGGGCGTCGGTCGCGCGCATCCCCGTCAGCCTCGTCTCACCTTCTACCCCATGCCGGACCGTATCAAGCCTGCCTAGCGCTTCTGGCATCCAAGCCGCCGAAAGGCGATGACTGGGCATTTGAAATCAAATGGGATGGGTACCGGCTTGCCATCCATGTGGAGCCGACGAAGGTCCGGATCCTGACCCGAGGCGGACACGACTGGACGACGCGGTTCTCGGCGATCGAGCAGGCAGCGAAAGACCTTGGCGCCGCAACGATGATCCTGGATGGGGAAGCGGTCGTCCTCGACGACCAGGGCCGCTCAGATTTCGGAGCGCTGCAGAACGCGTTGGGTGGCCGGGGAGGAAAGAGGAATGCTGGGGCGGCAATCTTCTATGTCTTTGACCTTCTCTACCTCGAGGGCCACGATATCACGCGCATGGATCTGGCCGAGCGCCGGATGCTGCTTGAGAGTGTCTTGACGGAGAAGGATGGACCGATCCGGCTTTCAGAGGAAATCGAGGCGGACGGACAGGCGACTGGCTGAAGATCAAGTGCGTCCAGAGCGAGAGCTTCGTTGTCGTGGGATATGAGCCTTCGACCACGATCCCGGGCGCCATCGCCAGCCTGTTGCTTGCGGGCCGCAAGGCTGGCAGCCTCGCTTATGTCGGTTCGGTCGGTACCGACTTCAAACACAGCGTGGCCAGAAGGCTCAAAGAGCAGCTCGACCAATTGCCGATCCAGCATCCGCCGGTTCGCTTTAAGGCAAAGAACGCCGTCTATGCCAGGCCGGAACTGGTTGCCGAGATCGAGTTTCGGGCTTGGACAGGTGGGAAGCTGCGCCATGCCTCGTTCAAGGGGCTTCGAGATGATGCCGACACGGCCGATGTTTACGAGATTGAATGAACCCCCTTCCCAGTGGAACAATTCGACAGCAGTCCGGTTCCCCGCGATAGGAGGAACCAAGATGATCAATACCCCGAAACTTCCGGTCACCCACGAGGACCGTCACATACTCTGTCAGGAAGAGGTTGACGGGTCGCTTCAGAACATAATCGATCGAGCAACGACTAACGGCTGGGGCACCATGGAAACGATCGGCGCAATGGAGGAGGTCCTGAAAAATCGGATTTTGTACGCAGACCATCCACATCCTAACGAGGGCGATCCAAAGGAAACGAATGAAGGCCGCGCCTTCACCCACGGGCGCGGGGGCGCGGAAGAATAATGACCTTTTACGCGTGGACCATATCAAAGCCTGGCCGGCAGGATATTAAAAAGATCAGCGACCTGGACGAGCTGCGCGACTATCTGCGTGTACTCGACCTGCCCGGTGTTGCCCCTCCGGAATTCGTCACGATCGACGCCGAGGTTCATGATCATGGCACCTATACCCACAACGAGGGCAGCATGGACGAATGGTCGCTGACGTGGACGAAGGTTGATGGCGAGACTGAGGTCATAGACTAAGCTGACAATCATGCGGTCTTGCTTCGACGGCCAAACCGCCACCCTTGAGCCCAAGGATGGCGGCTTCGGAAGGCTTCCTACCAAGCAAAGGACCCTTCGATTGCTCCTCAGATGAGCGTCTTTAAGGAACCACTACTTTACTCCACAATCAATCCTGTCACCGACCGTTTACCGTTAATCCGCCTATGGCTTCGAGTTGCCCTAGGTTGCTAATTTTGCCGGGTTGCTCATGTACGCGACGATGCCCCCAATCGTCAGGCCAGCGAGCGCGATCGAGCCGCTAATGCCGACGCGTTTTCATGCGTTTTCACTCGACAAGCGATACGTACTCGCCTCCAACGGTTGCATTCCCCCAGCTTAGTCCATACAGGAGCGGTGGTCCGGACTGAACACCGCGCCACTCACAGAGTGAGTGCGCCCTTGTCTTCGGCAAATTATAGTTGCTCGCAGAGGCGCCGGTGCGTTACAGACCCGAAATCGATGGCTTGAGAGCGGTCGCCGTACTTCCGGTGATCCTATTCCACGCGAACATTGGGATCATGCCGGGCGGGTTCATCGGAGTTGATGTATTTTTCGTGATTAGTGGCTACCTGATCACCGGAATCATTACGGAAGACTTGGCGAATGGGCGATTTAGCATCATTCGCTTCTACGAGCGACGAATTCGGCGTATCGCGCCTGCAATGCTCCTCGTTTGCCTGGCCTGTATTCCTTTCGCGGCGATGTGGATGCTTCCACCTGAATTCAAGGGATTTGGGAAAAGCTTATTCCACTCGTTGCTAATGGTATCCAATTTTGAGCTCTGGGATGACGTCAGCTATTTCGCGCCGAAGAACGAACTGAAGCCGCTTCTTCACACATGGTCACTATCGGTGGAGGAGCAATTCTATCTAGTATTCCCGCCTTTGCTCTGGGCATTGCGGAAACGATCGAAGCTGACAATGTCCTTGGTCGTAGGAGCCATGGCCTTGCTGAGTTTCGGCCTCACATTCCCATTCTCTCGCTTCGATCCTGTCGGCAACTTCTATCTCCCATTCACCCGTCTTTGGGAGCTAGCTGGCGGTGCCCTTTTGGCTATCTACGGGATTGAGAAATTCTCCCTATCGAACCGAGTGAAATCATGGCTCGCTCTACTCGGCCTTGCCGCCATAATCAGCTGTTCTTTCTTGGTAACGTCAACCGAGAGCTATCCTGGGCCGATTACCCTGATCCCCTGCATTGCCACGCTTCTGGTAATTGCGTTCGCCTCTTCAGATAATCTTGCGGGTCGCCTTCTTGGGTTTCGTCCGCTCGTGGGCATTGGACTGATCAGTTACAGCCTTTACCTCTGGCACCAGCCAGTCTTTGCTTTTGCCCGACTGCGATCTATCGGGGACATTCCCTCTTTCGGCTATATCCCCCTGATAGCGCTCACGTTTAGTCTCGCGATCGGCTCGTATTTCCTCATCGAGAAGCCGTTTCGCAAGCGGACTTGGATCGAAGCTCGCGCCGTCGTCGCATTTTCTGGAGTGATGGCCGGCATTCTAATCGCAATTGGGATCACCATAGCCGCGACGAACGGGTTTCCCGGTCGCGATCCCGAATTGGCGGCACTTCGCGAACCAAGCATCGGTATTGATGATGCGTGCGACGGGCAAATCATCCCAAGATGCGCAACGACCCCGGCCCCAGTCATGGCTGTTTGGGGGGATTCTTTTGCTATGCACCTTGTGGATGGGATTGTTGCTTCTATGCCGGCAGACGGCGCAGGTTTGGTGCAACTCAATATGAGCAGTTGCGGGTTTATGTCTGGCGTAGCCATAGCCGCGACAGATATGCCGAAGCTCTGGCCACTAGACTGCTTGCGCCACAATGAAGAAGTGAAGTCTTATCTCTCATCCACGCACTCGTTGCGATACGTGGTGCTCGGATCTCAGTTCCGAAATTACCTTCGCGACTACGCACTGATGACGGGCGACGGTCAGATCATCAAAGCCGATTATCAACGTGTTCTGGCAGAGATATTAAAAACCCTCAATTGGCTGCGAGCTCAAGGCTTGAAGCCGGTTGTTTTCGCGCCGCCACCGCGAATTGGTAGAGACATCGGCCTCTGCCTCTCCAGGACTCGGCTATTCAAAATCTCGAATGAGATGTGCCGGCTACCACGCGAAGAGCAACGTACATTCGACGAGCTTGTTACGAAAGTGATGACCGATGTATCACGCCAATTCCCGGTAGTTTCTCTGGAGAAATATCTGTGCAACGATACAAGCTGCTCAGTGATGGACGAGCAGGTTCCCGTCTATTTCGACGATGGTCACCTTTCTCGGCGAGGCTCCATTTGGCTTGGACAAAAGCTCACTTTCTTCGATGCTTTTGTCACCGCCGCGGAAGTAGGGTGGGATTCAGGGACATCTGAGCCTCGCGGCATCTGCCAGTTAAGCCCCGGCGCGGTGCTGTCGCTGAAACAATAGAATTGCACGCAGCACCATGCCTATTCATGGCGATGGCGGCCACCGATAAACGATTACTGGGTCACTGTCCCATCGATGTTGCCCGATTGACCGACAGGCGGGAGAGCTCGCGATCAAGCCGCTGTTGGTTTTCCTTCAGGTCGAGCAGGATGTCACGGGCGCTGTAGGTTGAGGCCTGCCCTTTTTCAGCTCATCGATCTGCTTTTGACAGGTGCTGCTGCTTCGGCAGCCCAAACCCGCTCCAGTTCCTTTCGAGGAACCTGAGAGGCGCGCAGATCCGATACAGCTACTTCCGTCCGGGCGCGCTCTTCGGCACTGCTGGCAGTTCGCCACTCCATTTCTTTTTGAGAAACCGACGATTCGGTCATCCGCACAAGCGCGCTCTCAAGTCGAGCATTGTTGTCCTTGATTGGCTGCAAGGCCGTGAAGCCCAGGCAAGGATAGTAACCCCGACGCTGAGGGCCGCCCCCACGACCGGCCACTACTGTGTCTTGCCACTGTTACGGAGCTCATTGGACAAGGTACCGAGTGCCGCGTTGACGCACTGAAACACCTATGGGAGTGCCCTGGCGCGGGCGCTGCGATTTGATTGCCATGGGCTTTAACGCGGACGCGATCATCGGGGGATCAAGATATACGGCGTTGCTCATAGGCTGTTACGTGTCCCTTGAGTTGTTGTACTGCGGCTGCGGTGATGGCTTGTACCATGGCGGGAGAGAACGTGGCGTTCCTCCGACCACCATTTGCATTGGCGCCATAAATCAAGCGCTTGCCATTGGGCGCCTCCATCAACCTCAGATCAAGGAGACGTATGTCCCTGGAGAGCTCGAGGTCGAAATCCGCCACAAGCTTACCGCCCCGCCCCCGTTTCGGAGGGCGGGTTTCAAATCAAGGATTCTCACTTGAAAATATCCGAGACTGCGGAAAAGGCGGGCGTGCGGGCCGGTCTGAAGCTTTCTCACTTGAAAACAATATATTCAACTGTCATCATATACGCGGATGATCCTTGACACGATATCCCGCCTTGCCACACCGCGGCCCGAAACTGCACTGTGGCTTTTTCTTTCTCATCAGTGAACCTGTGGAATTGGCGGTCGCCATCGCCCCTGGACGCTACCACAAGGAACCAAGGACCTAGCTTCGCGTTCTGCAAGTTCAGAAAGAAAGGAACCCGTCATGAATGGCATTGTCTATATCGTAGGACTCGTCGTCATTGTCATCGCAGTCTTATCGTTCTTCGGCCTTCGTTGAAAAGGCCGTTTGGCGGCGGCATAACTAAATATCCAAATGCCGCGGCTGGTGCTGCGGCATTTTTTTGGCAACCTGTAGGCCCAGCCTATCCAAATCGCGACAAACGCCGCGCGGTTATACGCAAAATAGATGCGACTCCGACCATTACCATCATACCAACAATCGCTGCCGCAGAATTGGAAAGCGGTCGCTGTGCTGATGTTGGTGCCGGCATCTCTTGGAGATCCGACACTCTCTCTCGGAGATGGGCGACATAGGCGGTAAGCCGGCGAATTTCTTCAGCGGTGGACAGGCCAACTGTGGCTTGGCTGGAAGGTTCTGACTGAGCATCGTCGCCATCAAGCTCCTCGCTCTCTAACCCTTCGAAATATCTCTCCAGCTCATTTTCATTCGCCCCGAGGTTCCATTTTCCCGATTTTCTGCTGCGCATGATGCCACTGTCCCTGTTTGATCGTGATCAAACAACGCGGGTACTGGCAAAAGGATGCACGGGCGGCTGTTTTTGCGTGGCAATAAAAAAGCCGCCACCCAGAGGATGACGGCTTTTCCAGACCCAATGGTTCCAATTATCGGATGAAGATTTGGAACACATCCTGTGAATAGTAGTAGCCATCAGTGTGGCGACGATAGCCACGGCGGTACTCGCGATAGCCGCGGTGTCCGTTCCAATACCCGCGGCGCTCTTTGCGTCGTTCGGCACGGTCATGGCGGCGATCGTGACGGCGCTCTACACGATCATGACGACGCTCCTGGCGCTTCTTCCACCGCGGCTTGTCATCGTCATTGTGACGATACTGGACGGCTTGCACGTCAGACGTCACTTGAGCCTTTGCGGGAGCGAATGGAGCAGCTGACACTGGTGTGAAGGCTGTGAGGCCGACCACAATTGCTATTGCAGCGGCGCCGATGGTCTGGATTATCTTTCTCATGGTCATCCTTTCTAGGTAATGATCCACCATGCGCCTGAGACTATGAACCCGATCTGAACCTGCCGTTCATGTAAGCTTTTGAAATTCGCGTGGAAAAGCCGCCACCCGGTAAGGATGAGGGCTTGCGATCGGCTGCGCTGGTGCGCCGAGGTGGTGACCGATCGTACTGCGTCTGGTGAGACCGCCTTGTAAAAGCCCGTCGCCATGAGTAGTGCGACGGTGGCCGCCAGGAAGCCGCCGGAAACTAAACCTGCCCCCGAAGGTGAGACGGGCCGGTGAGCCCCGTGTTCACGCGAGGCTCGCCTCTCGCGACGCCGCACGCAGCGCCGGATAAAAAGGCCGAGCTCGACGCCCATGCGGCTAAGCGGAACTCGGCAAAAAACTGTAAGTCGGTGGAGGCTCTGGCGGCGAAGTCGGCCTCGAGAGCTTCATAATATTTAGCCTGCAAGAGCAAGGCGGCCTCGCTGGTGGTATGCAGAATGCGACAATCTGCGTCCGCTTCCCGATGTGCCAATTTTCCCGATCTCGCGAGCGATACTGTGATGCTAGACACGTAATCGAGGCAGACGGTGGCGTAGTTAGCGACGGCGCAGACCTCGTTTTCCATGTTGTTTAGGGCTGGCGCGCGTCTGGTAGGTTCCGCGAACACGGATAGGGAGATCTACATGCTACCAGGAAATTGCGCCATCGTAGCTAAGGCGAATGCGGCCCAGTGGAGGCGTGGAGCCCTTGTCATCCTGGAGGCGCGAGGCTTTCCGAAGATCGACGCGCTTCACGGAGGCCGGCCAGTTCCTTTGGTGCTCAAGTGGTACAATCAGTATTTCGGCATGGACAGGAGGTGGGTGATCTCCAGCTCTCCTTCGATGACGGTGCAAACCATGTCGTTGACCATCGCTTCATTTGGCCATGTCGATCCCGCTTGGAAGACGGTGTCCGACAGCTGAATTTGCTTGTAGGCGGGGATCATGGATTCCTGTTTTCCCAGCATTACAACGCGAACTCCCGGATGAAATTCTTTACCGTCCTCAGCGCCATACATCGCCGCCACGGCCGACGTTCCAAGAGTAATTAGGGCATAGCTGCGGCCTGTCAAACCGAGTGCCATCGCGGACCTACGATTCATGTCTTCCATAACTTCCACCCTTTAACAGCGATGCGAAAAAGCACACGCTCAGGTGATTCCACGCCCGGATCTTCCTACTGTCAAATCAATTGCGGCGCCGGTCGAAGGGCCGGTAATCCGGCAGCGGTAAGCGGACTAGTGGTCGCCCCTACTGCTGGCTAAGGTTCGCAAAGCCGTAACTGGCCAACCGAAGTCACCTCACTCAGCCGAATGGATTTTAACGCCGTGGCAGAGCATGCCCCAACTTGGCGAACGCAGATACGGCGCGGCGTGTTGCAGCGGATCGGGGTTCTCATCGGGATTCGGGACTGGCTCTTCATCGGGCAGCTTGTCGGGATCAGGTTCCTTTACCGCTACGGGCAGAGGCTCACAGATGCCTGGCACAGGGTCAGCACCGGGGACCGGCGTGACTGGCGGAATGCTCATACGGCGTTCTCCTGCGATTTGGAGGGCTGTAAAATACCCGCCGATCGAGTCCTAGATTTTCTTGGGCGGCTCGTCTTTGTCTGCGGGTATCGGGTTCGGCGCCTCTGCCGGCGGCCGTTCTGCATCGGGCGGCGGTTTTGGCGTGTCTGTCATCCCATCCTCCTTTGAACACCCAGAACCCCCTACGGGGTACTCTTGTTCCGAGGAGATGCGAAATGCGCCGTTCAAAGTCCTGCCACTGAGCGAAGCGAAGCCGAAAAAGCCGTGGCTATCGGTCCCGAATTAGGGCTCGACCGGTACGCTTTCGCCAGCGCGGGGCGCCCGCATTGCGACAATTATTTGTTGCATTATCCGTTTAAATAGCGCGGTGGCAGCGACGGCCAATTTAGGCCGGTAGGAATTACTATGAAATTGTTGGGTGTCGCGTTATTTGTTTTTATGTCGATTTCGAATATAGCTTCTGCGTCATGCGACGTGCCGTCCGATAGTGCCAGTGACGGGTCCCGGTGTGGCGCAAGAGCCGCATCCGGCAAGCCAGGCGGCAAGCAAAGAAGCAGTCCGCACGGAAATTAACCGTGCGGCGTTTTCACTGGAGCCTTAATGGAAATAGCCACATTTGCCACCGAGATCGCGCGCCGGATGACAGAGGCCGAAAAGCTTGGAGCGGACTCCGTGAAAATAAACTCCGGCGAGGTTCATCGTGAGGTGGGCGGATATCCTAGCCGAAATCATAGTATGCCAACATGTTGTGACGCAATGTATCGGGAGCAGAGGGATGGAGATCGCGTTGTCTCAGCGCCCCGCAAGGGCAAGGCGCGTCTTTGACTATTGAATACATGCTGCCCCGATAGCCACTGGAGACGTTAATCCCCGTCTCCTGGTATAAACAAAGCACCGACAAGGCCCAGTACCGCGATGCACTGCAAGACGAAGATGGGCCACTGATCGGACATGAGCTCGTTTTAGCTCACATGAACTTCATTTCCAACAAAATAGCCGCCACCCTTACGGATGACGGCCAAGCGGTTAGCGGATGATGATCCGGAAAACGTCAGGCGAGTAGTAGTAGCCATCCGTGTGGCGACGATAACCACGGCGATACTCGCGGTAGCCGCGGTGTCCGTTCCAATACCCGCGCCGCTCTTGGCGACGCTCAGCGCGATCATGGCGGCGGTCATGACGACGCTCCATGCGATCATGACGACGCTCCTGGCGCTTCTTCCAGCGCGGCTTGTCATCGTCACTGTGGCGATACTGAGCCATCTCGACGTTTGAAGTGACTTGAGCACCAGCTGGTGCAATTGGGGCAGCCGTCGCTGTCAGCGTCGTCATGCCGAGGACTACCGCAATTGCAGCGGCGCCCAGTGTCTGTATAATTTTTTTCATTGAATTCCTTTTACGGACGCGAATGCTCCGTGCATTGAACTCCGTGCATGTGGTTTTGGTTCCCGGCCAACAGCAAAAAAAGCCGCCACGCGTGAGGATGACGGCTTGCGACTGCTCCCTCTCGGGCGCCCTTGAGCGTGGTGACAATCGCCTCTGCGGCTGGTGAAACGGCCTTGTAAAAGCCCCGTCGGCCTGAGGAGCTGCGACAGGGAAACCGGCCGGACACGCGGAACGGCAGGCGGAAACCTTAATTGGACTGGGATTGGCTACTGGACAGGCGGCGAAGCACTTCCCGCGCCTTCTCCCTTTGCGGCTCGTCGAGCTGTGAAAATAGGTGATACAGTTTCGCTTTAGCAACTACAGTGCTGTCGACTGCGGCGTTCATGCTGTCACCTCCAGACGTTCCGCCTGCCCAACGTCACTCGGCGAGTCGAGGTCAGTAGGCGACGGTACATCGCAACGTCGTCGGCCTCCATGCGCTCAATGCTGACGATGAGGAGCTTGAGCAGGTCGCCTAAGGTCACGGCGAGGTAGTGTGGGAGTCCATCGTAGACCGCGGCATCGACGTGGCCACACGTCCGGATATCGAGATGAGTATCCGACATCGAAATCAATGAGATCGCAGGATGAAAACAATGTGGCGGGTGCGTTTCGCAGCGCCTTCAGGGTGGCGGCTAAGACCCTCGCCCCTCTTCTCGGAACCAATCTTCTTGGCAGCGCTATTCTTTCGGTTGGCGTGCGGGGTGGTGCGGTGGTGCCCATCTGGGGGCGTTCTCTGTTGCTATCGTGCGGCGCTTCGTAGTATGCATGAAACATGCGGCATCGCACTTTCGATGCAGCTAAAACGTGCAATTGGGGGCATTTTATGATTACTTCACACCAGAGCCGCGCTGGGCGCGCGCTGCTTGACTGGTCGCGGGAACAGCTTGTGGAAGCCTCCAGGGTCGGCCTGAGGACAATCGTTGACTTCGAGCGAGGGGCGCGCGCTCCTAGGGAAGTCACTTTGTTGGCACTTCAAGCAGCCCTCGAAGCGGCAGGGGTTATTTTTATCGACGCTAACGGTAACGGCCCCGGCGTCCGGCTGCGAGATCGACCATCGTGAACGATCTCCTTTCGAAGCTGCCAAGGTTCGCGACGGACCAAGACATAGCCATTGTCGGTAAGGCGAATGCCGCGCAGTGGAGGCGTGGAGCCCTTGGTCATCTTGGCGGCGCGAGGCTTTCCGAAGATCGACGCTTCACGGAGGCCGGCCAGTTCCTTTGGTGCTCAAGTGGTACAATCAGTATTTGGCCATGGACAGGAGTTATGTGCAGTCGAGCCAGGAAGATGGCAAGGAAAACCCCGAGGCCTGGCGCTCACAGCGAGAAAAGCGAAACGAGCGCAAGCTACAGATGGGGCTCAATTCGCGTTGCCTTTCCACGCTGCAATACATGGTCGAGCGTCCTCACGTACGGACCAGCGCCGAAATTGTAGGGGCAAAAGATCCCACCATGGAGCAGTTACCGGAGAAAGGCGCACTGACTGAAGGGCCTCGCGATAGTCAAGGCGATCGAACCTGGACCGTCACCGACGCCGGCGGCGAAGAGATTTCACGTAACAATGACTGGCCAGAGGCAAGCGGCGCTAGGTTGCTTCGACCGTCGGCTACGTTAGAGATAGATGACCAAGCTAAAATTGCTGAGTTCCTTTTCCGCAGACGAACGCACGAAGCCCCTGCCCCCGGATGTCGTCGAGCTGAACTCCGCACTGGACAAGCTTCGCGCTGCATTTCGATCGAAGCCGGATCAATGAAGGTTACTCGGGAATGAAAGCCGGGATGTGGCAACCCAGACATCACGGAACATCTGCGCATAGGACGCGTTAAACGCGTAAGACGAGGATGTTCAGGAATGAGCCACGTGGAGCAGGAAGAGGTCCGGTTTGTTCGTCTATACGACGATGGCACCGTCACTCTGACCGATATTGAATACATACCGGTCGAAGGAACAATCGCAGCACCCGGCGACTTTTTCACCCAAATCGAAAGCGACGGTTTATTCTACACCATACAGATCGTGGAGCGGCACTGGATATACGAACCACATAGGAAGAATTACTACTGGTGCTTGATCTTCCGCGACGTGGAAGACACTTCGCATCTCAAGGGTCTTACGGCAACCATGCTGGAGTGGTCGAAGAAGGCAGACCAGGCAAGGGCCTCAGATCTAAAGTTTGACTGACTGCGATGGTCCCTGACACTCCGAAATGACACGTGATGCTTAACCACGCCAGAGCCCGGCATTCCTTTCGATTTGCGGTCACCAACCGCAAGCGGCTGACCATTGCGGTATGACGTTCAGCATGTGGGTCCACATAAGATTCCGTCGGCGATCCCAGGAACCACAAGCGCGCGATCGACGCTCGGCTCGATGAGATGAGCTGAGCTGAGCTGAGCTGAGCTGAGCTGAGCTGAGCTGAGCTGAGCTGAGCTCAGCTGGCTGACTCCAAATTTGCCAGAGGATCAATATGAAAAATGGATAAGCGAGAACTCGGATTCATGACTCGTGTGTGGCGTGAGCGCCCTGACCTCTTGTAAAACGAACAATACCCCCAGAAATGGAACTTGCAAAAACTCTCAATTAGCAGTGGTGTGAGAGCACTCTTGGGAAAAGAGGCAGGCATTACCATATTGCAGGTTTTTATTGTGAGCCATATTGCGCCGCCATCTGGCAACGGATGGCGGCTTTTTTGATGCCAACGAAAACAGGAAGTTCCCCTAAAGGTTGATCGCTTTCCATCAAAATGCTACTTACTCCCGTCGCCAAGGCGGGCGGCACGGAAGCCGGCTGCTCCGCGTCGCGTTGACGCTGTTCATAGGCCCTCTCTTCCAAATGCTAGGTTGGCCTGCTTGACTCTTGCTTGGATGAGCACATAAACGGAACAATCGAAGAAACATTACTGGACTATCCACCGCCTATCCACAGGATGCGCGCGCAAGTAAAAATGGCCGACCACGAATACCAGCCCAAATATAAATGGCACCGCACCGAGCTAGACGAGAACGACCCCCCAAGGGAAACGGACTGGATGGGGACGGACGGCGGGCTGCCGATCGGACGCATTCGTAAAGAACTGCACGGACCCACTAAGGGCAAATGGCATTGGGCTAGCTGGTACCCTCGAACCCACAAGGGCACGCCGCCGATGCCAAACTCCGGCTACGCGGACACTGCCCGCCTGGCAACGCAGAAGGTTGAGGAACGCTGGGAGCTGTGTTTGCGGGTGATGACACCGCGCAACTGAGGGCGCAATCACTCATATTCTTGTGGCGCAATATCGGGATGGCAAAACGTCCCCCGAAGTCCATTGGCCTGCGAACCGAACCCGATCAGCCGCTGAAGAGCCGGGCGCCGGGCGCCGGCCGCGCGCGATCCCCCTCAGCCTCGCCTCCCCTTCGACCCAATGCCGACCGGATCGAGCCCTGCCGGGCGCTTTCTGGCATCCAAGCGCCGAAGCGACGAGTGGGCATTTGAAATCAAATGGGATGGGTACGGGCTTTCTATTCATGTCGAGCCGACGAAGGTCCGGGTTCTGACCCGAGGCGGGCACGACTGGGCGACGCGGTTCTCGGTGATTGAGCAGGCCGCGAAGGACCTTGGCACAACAACAATGATTTTGGATGGGGAATCGGTCGTTCTTGATGACCAGGGCCGGCCAGATTTGTGGGCGCTGCAGAACCCGCTGGGCGGGCGGGGAGGAAAGAGAAATGCCGGGCGGCAAACTACTATATCTTTGACCTGCTCGACCTTGATGGCCACGATATCCCGCGCATGGATCAGGCCGAGCGCCGAATGTTGCTCGAAAGTGTGTTGACGGACAAAGGCGGAGCGATCCGACTTTCCGATGAGATTGAAGCTGACGGAGACGTCCTCCTCCGGACCGCCTGCGAGCACGGCCTTGAAGGCATCATCGCAAAGCATCGCCACCGTCCGTATCGATCAGGCCGGACCGGCGACTGGTTGAAGATAAAATGCGTCCAGAGCGAGGGCTTTGTCGTCGTTGGATACGAACCATCCACGACGATGCCAGGCGCTATCGCCAGCCTCTTGCTGGCCGCCCGCAAGGGTGACGCCCTTGTCTATATCGGTTCTGTCGGGACCGGATTCAGGGATAAGGTTGCCCGCAGTCTGAAACAGCAGCTCGATTTGATGTCGATCGAGCATCCGCCGGTCCGTATCAAGGGGAAAGGCATCGTCTACGCCCGACCGGAAGTGATTGCCGAAATCGAGTTTTTCGCATGGACGAACGATGGGAAGCTGAGGCACGCGTCATTCAAAGGGCTTCGAGCCAAGACGGAGGCATCTGACATTTACGAAATTGACTGATCGCGATATCACCGGCTGAGAAGCGAGGGGATTCGGCCATGTCAACACCAGTGGAACGAAGGGAGCGATGGGAAAAGTCGGTCGCTCACAAGCTCGAACACGGCCTCCGTTCAGAGCGCGATCCTGCCTTCCTTGCGTGGATCGAGGAGTGGATCGCAGGCGACATCAGCATCAAAGAAGTCCAAGAGCGCTATGCCGCTTTGCTGCTATCGAGAGACAAGACGGGACTTTCCAGCGACGACACGGTGTTGATGGAGGAAATACGCGAGCAATTTCCGGAGATCCGGGACGTGAGAACCCGGCGGGCCGTAGAACGTACAAAAACGACCCGGGCGATAGAAGCGGCATGGAAGTTGGAAGAATAGGCTAGTCTCGGCCGGCATGTTGACTGATCAGCCGCCACCAAGGGGAACTATTCGACCTTGGTCCGGTTTCCACCGAAATGGAGGAGCCACGATGATCAACACGCCGAAATATCCGGTCTCTCATGAGGACCGCCTTCTGGTCTGCCAGGAAGAAGTTGAGGGCCCGGTACAGGTCATCATTGACCGGGCGAACATGCACGGCTGGACTACTCTTGAGACGATCACCGCCATGGAAGAGGTATTGAGGAACCTCCGCATCGCGTATGATGACGACCCCGCCCCAGCAGAAGACCCGCCGCCGGCAGACAGCGGCGATGCCAACGACTTTGGCGCGTTTCCATCGGCGGATCGGCTTGTCAAAGCCTATGTGGCGGAGAGGGAAAAACCATGACCTTTTATGCGTGGACAATATCGGTGCCCGGTCGGCCGGATATGGAGGAGGTCACTACCCTGCCAGAGTTGCAGGATGTTTTGCGCGTCATGGACTTGCCAGATACCGCGCTGTTCATGCAGCCTGACCAGTTGATGCCGGACCGCGGCACCTACTCGAATGACGAAGGCAGCATGGACGAATGGTCGCTTACGTGGACCAAGCTTGATGGCGAGACTGAGGTTATCGATTGAGCCAAGCCGCACCCAAATTTGGTACAGCAGTCTGGGCGAAGCGGATTGACTCCAACGTGCAACCTGTCACGTTGCTCCCTTAGGACGTGGGGACGTCCATCCAGGGGAAATAATTGTTACCGCGCTGGCGCTCGCGCTGGCTGCTTCGGGGTGCGCAAAGCGTCCAGACGCGATTGTTCCTGTCGATATTCTGATGGCAGCTTATACAAATCTTGGGTGCCCTGCCCTCGTGCAGGAACTACTCAAGGAACAGAACACCCTCGCCGCATTGTCGAAGCAGCAAAATCAGGCCGCGACTGGAGACGCCGTTGGTGTGTTCCTTATCGGTATACCGGCGTCCAGCACCTTCGGCGGCGATAAAGAAGGACAAGTCGCGGTGTCCAAGGGCAAGGTCAACGCGATCATCTCGGCGATTATGAGCAAGGGCTGCATGTGGGGCGGCGTGGTTCGCCGGCACCATCGCACTGCAGATCCGCCGCGTCACATTCGAATGCAGATCGCGCAGGATTGATGTGAGCCGTTGCGACGAGCTTAGGGCAGACCTTATCGATATTCTGCATGTACACCTAGAGCGTGTGATTCGATATCTCGGACGCGCTGCAACAGATTTTATGGGGGGACGGGATGGAACCAAGCACATAATCACGGAAATTCACAGGTCGGTGATCAAAAAATGACTTTTGGTACCCAGCTAAATATCTGAGTTTATTAGAATGTAATAATATATCAGGGCGCGGCCCCTTTTTCACCACCCAAATGCCCCCTTTTCGGCCCATTCCGCAAATAGATCAAAAAGCGGGCACGGGTAAATCCCGTAGTGCACATGTAGTCAGGACATGATGCGGTTAGATTGTTCGGTGTTAATTCTCCGTCATCCCTGAAAAACAAAAGTATTTGAGTTGCGGCCGGATCCGGTCTGCCGCAAGGGATATGTGTGCTACTTACTAAATAAGAGGTGCAGTATGATTGATTTGAATATCTTATTCGTCACACTCAGCCAAGAGCCCGCAACGACACTAAAGTCGGCGTTGAGAATAGTACATTTTCTAGGGCTCGCACTGGGGCTGGGGGCGGCTACTGTACTTGATCTTCTGATCGTTCGGTTTTTGCTGAAGGGGAAAATCTCTAAAGAACACTGGACCGTGTTTCAGTTCGGATCCAGCATCGTCAACGTGGGTCTGATGATGCTGTGGGCATCAGGAATTGGATTCCTGATCTACTACGGCTATTTCGACCCTGCAAAGCTCGGCAATGAGAAGGTCTGGGCGAAGATAACGATCGTTCTCATCCTTACTATCAACGGCATGTTTATCCATTCGATCATCCTCCCGAAGATCAAGGAACAGGTGGGTCGGTCGCTGATGGACGGAATGACTTCGACGCAGCGCAGCGCTTTTCTCGTTTCCGGCGCTGTGTCCGCCACGTCCTGGTACGTGCCGATGATGCTGGGTGCCTTGCCGCAACTCAACTTCGTCGTTCCGATGGCTACGGTCCTGATGGTCTATGCGGCATTTCTCGCCATTGCCATTTTGTTATCGCATGCGCTGATCTTTGCCATTCGCCTCGATGGTCGCCTGCCGGTTCGCACCCCCAAGATGCGCATCGATCCCTACTTTCATGCAATAGCTTGAGCTGGACCTCCAGTAGGATCGATGTGGAGCCGCGCGGTTGGGAAGGATTGACCGCGCTGGTGAAAAAGTCAGCCCAAGCGCAAAAACAAAGAGTCCCCGCTCGCCGGTTAAGGCAAGCGGGGTGAGGCCGCCATGCGCGAAGTGATGGGTTCGCATCAATTCAAAAGCCGACTGCGAAGCCCCCTTTGCGGGTGTGCCGGTCTATAGAGACCTTCACTTTCCGTCGTTGGCTGAAGGAGACATCGAAGGCTGATAGCTGGGTCGACACTATGAAATCAATTCGTGGTCCCCAGAACTGTGCACCATCGCTCAGCGGGAACTTCGCGATACCCAAGGTCATCGCAATACCCACTGCCCCGCCATCGACCCAGATCGGCGCCCCGGTGATGTGCCGTTCCTTCTGACGCCAGAAATGAGATGATCGCGGCGACATCCTCACTCCGTGCCGGTCGGAACCTGACCGTACGACCAGATGACAGGGATTGCAGTTACGTCGTGTTGAACTGAGGTGTCGGCCTCTATGTTGGTATCAATCTCGCCGGGGCATACGGCGTTGATGCGGATGTGATGCCGAGCGAGCTCTAGGGCAAACTGCTGGAACATAGCCCACTGTGCACCTGGGCTGATGTGTTCTAGGGGTCGGGCGGGCGCCCGGCCCATGCTGTTGGTATCAACGTCGGCGGTTATTGAATGACCTGAACCACCGTGTAGGTCTTCGGATCGACGATGATGCGTTGATCGTTAACGATGGTGTAAGCGTATCGAGGATCTTCGGCGACCGGCGTCAGGACGATTTCGCGTGAGAGAGGTTTACCAACCACGACCGGTTGCTGAACAACAATTGATTGCTGTACTGGCTGCTGCTGCACGTAGGTGATGACCCGTTCCGGCGGTGGCTCAAGCGCCGCGCCCGCGACGGCGCCTACAATGGCGCCAACGCCGGCTCCGACGGGGCCCCCGATGATAGCCCCGGTGGCAGCGCCCCCCACCATACCGGTAGCGGTGCTGTCCTCAGCCAGAGACGCTGTGGAAATCATTCCGAGAATGGCGGTGGATAGGATCAAAATCTTGCGTTTCATAATCTTCTCCCTGGTTTGATTGGGTTCGGTAGAAGAATGTTTTGGGCTCGTTTTAGTTCCGGTAAGGATTTCTAGGCGGCTCCCACCCGAACACACTGCGACCGCCAAACAGCGAGGAGTCACTGAACTCCCCGGCCACGATTTCCTTCAGGTCGGGACCGGTAACGTAGCGTTCGAGCTGTCGGGATTGGTCATCGAGCCGTCTGAGAGCATGCAACTCCTCGTCCAGCCCAAGCCTGCCCTTTCGCACCGCAGACTTCATGACATTGATTGTCTCATCGTAGACCTTCAAGGGCACAGGAAATGGATGGCGGTCTTTTCCGCCGTGCGCCAATGAAAAACGCGCCGGATCAGAAAAACGATATGGAGCGCCATGGACCACCTCCGCGACCATGGCCAACGCTTTCACTGTTCTGGCGCCGACACCTGGCGTCAGGAGCAGACTCTCGAAATCAACCGGCCCACGCTCGGCGGCTGCTGCCAGGTTGCCGTGCAGGCGCCGCATGTTCACATCGATCTCACGAACATCGTGATGTGCTGGCATGATCAGATGCGGCAACATCGGCTGCGCCTCGATCGCGGGCATGCTCTTGGGCGCAAATTCCGCTTCGAGCGCTGCGACTTCGCGCACGATCCTGTCCGGTCCTAACGAAGCAAGCAGGTCCAACTGCCCGTCGCGTGACGGTTTGGCGCGGCTGTCGGCAAGATTGACGATCTGGCCCCGTTCAATGCCCTCGATGGCCGCATGGGGAGAGTCGACAAAGCTGGTCAGTCCCTCGGAGAGCCAGTGATACCTGCGAGCCTCCCGGCGATCATCGTTCATTCCCTGCTGAACCACGACCCATTTACCGTCGTCAGTGACGACAAAACCATGCAGATAAAGCTCGTAACCATCCTGAACAGCGGCGCTGTCAACCTTCGCCACAAGCCGGCTTGTGGCGGCCAGCGCCAACCCGTCAATACCAACGCGATTGCCAATGGAAGCCAGCTCGTTGGGAGTTTTCCGTGATTGCGCGCCACGGCCGCCGCAGACGTGAATTCCAAGCTCGCCGGACAGGGGTGTCAAACCTCGTTTCAGCGCGCCGATCACGCTGGTGGTAATACCGGAAGAGTGCCAGTCCATCCCCATGACGGCGCCAAAGGACTGAAACCAGAATGGGCTTGCCAGTCTCCGCAGAAACTCATCGCGCCCATAGTGCTGGACAATCGCCTCTGTTATGACAGCACCCAGACGTGTCATCCGGTCACCGAGCCATTTCGGCACTCGCCCGCCGTGCAATGGAAGATCAGCGCTGCCCGCACGGTGTGTCAAACAATCACCTTCCATCTGGTTTTTTATAGATTTTTCGCGGAACAACGCCAAGGTTCGCGCGCAACTTTCTTTCACATAGCTATCTTATCGCTCCGTCTTGGGCGAAAAACGGCCCATTATAAACAAGCAGATCGGCTCGACTGCGATCGGGATGTTCCGATCCTAGAATGCAATCATTGCGACGGCAGCAATCGGCATCACTGCGGTGGCTCCCCACCCGAACAACAGCATCGTCTTGGGTGCGGTGAATACATTCATCCGCTTCGTGACGGCTAGCGACCATCACCATCGCCACCATGATCGGCGGCGACGAAGCCCGTTGATGACCGCGCTCCAGAACAGACCCTTTATTGGATCGATCGGTGCGAACTCGAGGCCCAGTCCGAGAAGCCGTAGAGGACGTGATCACGCCATAGAAACCGTAGGCCTCCCACGGCTGGTGTTCCAGCCCACACCTCCAATCCTGGCTTTCGCCGAACGCATTAAGTCGCCGAGCATGCGAGCACTGAAATGGACAGCATGCCGGTACCGATGATGCCGAGGCTGTACAGCACGAATGCGAATTGGCCTGCAACCGGCCTGAGAGCGTCGGCAACGTCGGCGGCGACACGATCTCGATTTTGCCATGGACGTGAAAGGTGGCTGCGGTGCTTGCTTGCCGTCACTGCTGCGCAGGTGCGCGCGGCTGCGCTTGAAGCGACAAACGCGTCTTGGCCCCGCCACCCCTTTGGGTAACAGGGCCAGAGGCTCATCGCTCGTCCAATGACGCGGTCCTGGTTGGTCGCGGTTTTAACCGGCCGGTTGCCCGGCGCGAGCGGCAATTCGCTCATAGATGGCGCGAACCGGTTCACGCATCTTGAAGGCTCGACGGACGCCGCGAGGTAGAAGCGCCTTCAAGTGCTCGCGGCCGGAATCCAGCCCGACAATTGGCGCATACGGCACCATGGAAAGATGTTGATCGCCCGGATAGAGGCGCGCGAATTCACGGAAGTTGGCGAAGCGCTCTATGTTGTTGGACCTGAGAAGGAACGTCTCGGCTGGAACACCCTCGGCGAGGATCACGTCATGGCTATCCAGGACGATCTGATAGTATTCGATCGTCTCGCGGTGAGGCGCAGGCGCAATCGAAGTCCCGTTGACTAGGTCCTTAACCCTAATCAG